>CAZCWX010000340.1:0-6034 GCA_964502465.1 uncultured Enterobacteriaceae bacterium
CCTTTCCCAAGCGAGCCGTCAAATCACCACTCTGCGCGTCAAAGAAGGTCGGTTGTTTGAGGCGTTGGGTACATTGCCCAATTCGTCTGGGGAGCACCAGCCGTCTCGCATTTTGTCTTCACAATCGTGTCAAGCCGTTGGTACTACCGGCAGCACGACGCATGACGCTCGTGCTCCGCCGTGAAACACGCGCTGAATCGCCGGTCGGCCAACCGTTTCAGTCGCAAAATCTCCCCCGGTGTTGAGGTTGCGATCGAACCTGGGGAAGTTACTGCTCGATACTTCCAGGCGCATACAGGAGCCGGGAGCGAAGAGGTAGCTCGTGGAACCGAGCTGAATGCGGTACTCGTACACCCGCCCGGGCTCAAGCAACTCCGCTCGTGTCAGAGCATTGCGATAGCGTGCCCGCATGATGCCGTCACACAAATTCAGCGTGCGACCATCTGGCGCAACCGCAACCAGCTTGGCCGTCCAGTCGGTATCGCTTCCATCGGTTGCTGCGTAGATAATCGCTTCAACCGGACCAGTCACTTCCATTGGTTCGGTCAGCGGGGCTGACGTGTACACCAGTACATCGTCCCGATCTTCTACGGGACGTTGATCGCGTGGCCCAGCACTCTGTGCGCCTGGCATCAACGTACACCCACCCCACGTTGGGACTGGACGGTCAGGATCATAGAGGAAGATGTCATGAGCCTCGTGCTCAACTGGGTGAGGCATGAGCTGACCGTCACCACGCAGGCTGTTCGCTCCCCCACCGCTGGTGACGTAGTAACGCGTCGGCACAGCACGCGCCAGCGGCCATTCGTTTTCGCTGCGCCAGACATTTGCGCCCATGACAAAGATGCGGACTGGTGCACCGCTCTCTGGTTGGTCGCGCAAACATTGATCGAACCAGTCGAGGTGGAGCCCGCCCAGATCGACCGCATCGAGTAAGACACCTGGTCCAAAATCTACCTCGCCGACCACGCGGTCAAAGAGACCATGGAGCCAGGGACCAACGACAAGGCGCTGTTTGTGGCGAGCACGAGCAGTTTTGCCTTTGGTGCGCATCCCAATAAAGTTTCGCAGGGTGCCTTCCAGGAAAATGTCGTACCAGCCGCCAATGTGTAACGCCGCAACATCGAGCTGTTCGTACTGGGATTCAATACGCCAGCGTTCCCAATAGTCGTCCAGCGCAGGATGCTGGAGCCACTCACGGTAGTGGTCTATGAGACCAGGCTCCGTGGCAGGCGGAAAATCAACCAGCGGCAGGTTGCGATACTCTTGCTGCATACCGAAAATTGAACCATACAGCTTGCGACGAGCAGCGGCTGACGCCTGGGGTAAACGGGACAGCGTTTCCACTGCCATCCCGGCGGTCCAAAACTGGATAAACCCTTGCTGGAAGGCACCGCCTTGATAGGTCCAGCCTTCATGATAGCCAGAGGAGGTGATTGTCGGCACCATGGCTTTAAGCGCGGGCGGATTGCTCAGGGCTGCCAGCCATTGCGTCGCGCCAAAGTACGAGGCCCCGTACATCCCCACCTGACCATTTGACCAGGGCTGTGAGGCACACCAGGCGACGGTGTCATAGCCATCCTCAATTTCACTGCCAAACAGAGCAAACTGGCCGTCAGACTTGAAACGCCCTCGGGTATCTTGCATAACCACTACGTACCCGCGCTTGGCCGCGCGAAGGGGGCTGAGCAGAGAGAGAGAAATCAGTGAGAGATCTTTGTTGTATGGTAAGCGAGCGAGCAACACGGGATGTGGTGTCGCATCATCCGGTCGATACACATCGGCGCGTAGGATGACCCCATCTCGCATGGGGATCGGGACGTTGCAGTCGATTTTCACCGAGTCGGCCATCGTCTCCTCCTCGACGGGTTTCTCGTATAAACGGGCACGCTAGTGTGAAAGAGCGGCAGGCGAACAGCAGCTTATCGCTTTAACTTATCGAGAAACACTTTACGGAGTTTCGCAATTTTCGGCACAATTACATACTGGCAATAGGGCCACATCGGATTCCGCTCATAGTAGCGCTGATGATAGTCTTCTGCTGGGTAGAAAATCTCAAGAGACGAGACCTCTGTCACGATCGGCGCATCCCAGATCTTGGCTGCAGTCAGTTCTCGCATAGTTTCCTCAGCAATCCGCTTTTGCTCAGGGCTGTGATAGAAAATGACCGAGCGGTACTGTGTGCCGATGTCTGCACCCTGGCGGTTCAGTGTTGTCGGATCATGGATCGTAAAGAACACCTGCAAGATGTCTTTGAAAGAAATCTCACGGGGATCAAAAACGAGTTGGACGACCTCCGCATGTCCAGTGATCCCCTCGCAGACCTCGTAGTAGGTCGGATTCGGCTCTTTCCCGCCCGCATAGCCCGACACCACCTGCTCCACACCTTTCAGTTCGTTGTAGACCGCCTCGAGACACCAGAAACATCCGCCGCCTAACGTTGCCAGTTCCTTCTCATGCTGTGGATCAAGTTGTACATGTTCACCGCTCATAGGTATTGCCCCTTCTTGCCCTCCATAAAATAGTCGTCATGCGTTTGACCTCCTTTTCCCTACCATAGCTGTTCACTTCTGTGGAGGGCTATTTTCCAGTGGGATGTTATTCCTTGCCCCCTGACCCCTCTTGCACGTCCGTGACTAAAAACTGTCTTTTTCTGGTGTCAAGCTGTCCCTCGATCGTGAGAGGTTTCCCTATCACATCGGGCGTCAGAAGTCGTCCGATGTGAGTGTCAGGGCCATAAAAGCGCACCTGCCGCAGAAGAACTCCCCATTTCACTGCTTGTACTCGCTCCGTACGGGTGAGTTCCTCTACTTTGCCGACTCTGAGGAGCAGAGGCTTGTCTTGTATGAGGATACTCACCGTTACGAGATCATCGCGCTGCTGCTCCTCAAGCGGGAGGAGCGTCCCTGTTATGCGCATCTGCCTAGGTTGTTCGAGATCCGCAGGCTGTGCAGATACTGCACTGACATGCCCCAGCGAGACGAGCAGTATGAACACGAGTTGATATAGCATGATCCTTTTTCTCCTTCGGTGTGGTCTCGGTGAGGCAGGGCGAAATCCGGGGTCTTGTCACCAAAGGACTTCCCAGATTTCACCTCATTCTCGCTGGACTCATACCGGTGCGAGGGGAGCCAGCGCATTGACCTCTGCGAGTTCTGCAGTCGAAAGCTTCCAGTTCGCCGCTGTGGCATTTGCACGTACCTGCTCGGGCGTGGTTGCACCAGCGATAACTGAGGTCACACAGGGATGGGCGGCCAGCCATGACATTGCCAGTTCGAGAATCGTATGGCCGCGCTTTTCAGCGAAGGCTTGCAGTGCTTCAATCTTCGTAAAGTTTTCCTCTGAAGCCCATCCCTTGAAGTAGCCGAGGGTGGCCAGTCGTGTTCCGGCAGGAAGCGCCTCACCTCGCCGGTACTTGCCTGTCAGCAGACCGCTGGCGAGCGGGAAGTATGGTAACTGCCCCAGACCGTATTGTTCACAGGCGGGGATGACATCGTGTTCAACCGCACGCTTCAGCAAACTCCACTCGTTCTGAGCAGTAGCGAAATGCACCACGTTGTGTTTTTGTGCCTGGGCCGTTGCTGCTGCCATTTGCGCATCCGAGAAGTTTGAGCAGCCAATGGCGCGTACTTTGCCTTGACGGACAAGGTCGTCCAAGGCCGCAAGGGTCTCCTCGATCGGCGTGGTCGGATCGGGGTAATGCATCTGGTAGAGGTCGACCCAATCCGTGCGCAGCCGTTGCAGACTGGCTTCGAGGCAACCAACGATATACTCTCGCGTTCCCCACCGCTCACCTTTTTTCCGCATAAAGGCAACGCCGCCAAATTTGCTTGCCAGTACGATGTCCTTGCGACGCGGACCGAGCACCTGACCAATAAAGTCCTCGGACTGACCGTTACCGTACATATCTGCGGTGTCGAAAAAGGTCATACCCGCGTCGAGGGCGGCGTTGATCACCGCGCGACTTGCCGCCAGGTCAATCTTCATACCGAAGTTGTTACAGCCAAGACCCACAAGACTCGCCTCAAGTCCCGCTGTCCCGAGTGGACGCTTCTCCATCATTCCTCCTCCTTTGTTGCAGTGTGATTCACAAGTCGGCCAAAGCTACCACGTTCCTTTCTTCAATTCGACTGGGAAGCAGTTGGTGGAGGAACTGGTGCGGTTGGGTCGATCAACCCCAGTTGCTTCAGTTCTGCCCAGAAATCAGCCGGGATCTCTTGTTGGAAATAAACGATATTCGCTTGCAATTCGGCGACGGAGCGTGCGCCGGGGATAATGGCGGTGACGGCAGGATGCCCAAACGGGAATTGCAACGCTGCCGCTGGTAACGCTACGCGGTGCCGTTGGCAAACCTCCTCGATCTGACGAACCCAGGCCAGCATACTGGGTGATGCTGGTTGGTAGTTGTAATAGGCTCCTTCAACTGCACCGGTCGCCAAGATTCCGGAATTATACGGTCCGCCGATGATAACGCTGATGTGCTTCTTCTCGCACAAGGGCAAGAACTTATTCATCGGCTGCTGCTCGAGCAGGGTGTAACGCCCGGCCAGCAGAAAGCAGTCAAAATCTCCAGCCTGCGCGAAATCGGCGAGCATCTGCCATTGGTTCATACCGACCCCAATGGCTTGAATCACACCCTGGCGACGCAGGTCGTCAAGAATCGGATAAGCGTTCTTCATCGCCGCGTCAAAATGGCTGACTTCATAAGGATCTCGTCCAGGCTGGATGCTGATTGCTTCGTCAGGATCGTGCATCAGCACGATGTCGATCCGCTCGAGGTGCAGGCGCTTCAGGCTTTCCTCGATCGATCGCTCAATCGCGTCGCGCGAGTAATCGATCACCCCACGAAAAGGTAGCGCGTCGGCAAAAATGTCGATGGCTTGCTTCTGGCCTGGTTCCAGTGGCACGAGGGACCAACCGACTTTGGTCGAAATCACCACTTGATCACGTGGGTAACGGGCCAAGCCTTTGCCCAAGCGCAGTTCACTTAATCCATACCCATACAGGGGTGCAGTATCAAAGTAGCGCACCCCGGCGTTATAGGCGGCAGCGATGGTATCGAGTGCAGCCTGCTCCTCGACTGCACTATAGATATTGCCGAGCGTGGTGCCGCCGAGACCGAACTGCGTAACGGAGAGTGAAGTATTGCCAATCTGTCGTCGTTGATGTGCGTTCATTGTTCCCTTCCTGTAGACTGAGTCGTTCCGGGTCGGTGTCGTCTCGCCAGATTATCGTAACAGAAGTATAGCGGTGTCAACTCAATCGGGTATCAACAGGAAGCAGAAACAGTCTGCGGGTATCACGGAGGGCTGAAAAGAGGGCAGGGGACCTGCATTGCACAGGTCCCCTGGGTACTGGGGAGGGGCGTGCGTGGGGGAGCTATTTCACGAGGAGAGTGCTACCGAAAGTAGGCGACTTCACGCTCGTACCGAGCACGGTCGGTTTCACCACAGTGCCAGGTTGTATCGTGGCCGTCCCGCCGGTGCTGGCGTCGAAAAACATCGTTGAGGACGCATTGTGAATCCCAGGCCGTGTCGTAGGCGTCCCGTCAGTTCTGGGGGAAACACTGGGAATGAGGGCGACGCCGTGGCTTGATTGGACCTGCGGGGTGATACAAACGGACTGGTCGGTCTCTAGAGTAATCGTCGTCGTAAGGTCCGGGAAGGCGTCCACTACGCGATCGGCAATTTCGCCTTCGGCAAAGTTAATCAGCCACAAGTTCCAGAATTCCATGAGCCAGTCGAAGTCTGCGCTTGCCTGAACATTCTCTACTGCGATATTCAATTGTAGAGGAGTTTGCCCGTCCGTGCATGAACCAGAAAACCGCAGATCGAATCGGAGGTCAACTTCAGGATCGGGGAGCCCGGTGATTTCGGCGATGAGATCGACGGTAACACGCACGGCTTGGTCATCGAGCCTGGACACTTCCACGTAACGGTCGCCGTCCAGCCCACCCCAGTGCGCGCTTTCATAATGGATCGCGTCGCCTATCAGGCTTTCAATACGGCTTTCGAGTTCGTCTCGCAGGAGACTG
>CAZCWX010000341.1:0-22142 GCA_964502465.1 uncultured Enterobacteriaceae bacterium
CTCAACAATGGCGCGACCGTTGACATATGTGCCGTTTTTACTCTGCAAGTCGAAAAGCACATAGCCGGGGTTTAACTTCTTTACGCGCACATGCTCACGTGAAATGGACGTATGCGGAATAATCACATCGCACTCTTCTCCGCGCCCGATGACAAACTCGTCTCGACTGAAGGCGATCTCTTTCGGCGCTTCGTCGATCGGGCTCTGACGGATCAAGCGTGCATAGGAGGCGGGTTTTTCTGGTGCTCCAGCAGGTGTCGCCGTCGGGTTCAGCGCAGACAACGGTTTGACCATGCTCAACACCTCTGCCGGCAGTGCACTGAGACGGACACGAGCCAATAACAGCAGTCCAGCAGCCGCAAGGAGTGGGATGACAACGTTCCACCAACTGTACGACACCAAGCCGCCTGTCGATGGCGCACCCGACATCGGGCTTGGAGCCACAAGGCGTGCGCCGCCGACACCACGAACCTGATAAGACCCCTGAGCCTCTCCTTCTCGGGTTTGGTAGTTCACTGAGAGCGTGATATTTCGCTGGGTGCCATCTTCGACTGGCCGCGGGCTGAGATATGTCAGAAAATATTGCGAGGCCAGTGAGCGACCGATTTCCCCAATCAATTCCGGGAATCGCTTCCCCTCGCTGAAAATGTTGTAATGACGTCCGCCAGTCTCCTGGGCAATCTTGTGCAAATCTGGCGCACTAAAGGGCTGCGGCGCAATAGCATAGACGCTGAGGTTCGCCTTTTTGAGTGTAGCGACCACGTCATCCACAACCAGTTGCGTCACATCGCGACCGTATGGGTTCGGAGACCCACGAAAATGGTTTGGCGCATCAGTAATAAGGATCACCACTGCCTGCGCATCAGGGCGAAAAGGAAAACGACTGGCAACGTCAAGCGCGTCCAGTGAATTTTCAGGAATATCGCCTCCACCAGCGGCCTGGAGTGCGCCGACCCAGTTCCTGAACTCACGGGCACTGCGAGTAAAGGTCGTCTCATCACGAATCACATAGTCCTCAAAGGTCACTAATCCAAGGCGATAATCACGATTGGCTTTCGCCAGTCGGTCGGCAAAGTCAATCGTTGCTTCCTTCATCCCCTCGATGAATGGTCCCATACTTTCCGTGACGTCAAACACCACCACAATATCTATTGGCCGCCCCTGTTTTTCACCAAGAAAGTCAACGATTTGGACTCTCTGTCCATCTTCTCGCACTTCGACGTTTTCTGGACTGAGTTGGCCAATCGGTTGCCCCCGGAGATCGGTCGCGCTGAAACCGAGCTTTACAGCTCCGTCATTAGTAAAATTTTCTAATTCAGGGTTCGTCAATGAGACGACAACAGTATCAGCAGCAAGACTTTCCCCTCCTCTCATAAAGCAGGAGGCAAGCAAAACAGAAAACACCAGTCCGACAGTCCAGAGTCCGCAGTCTACTGCCCACATTCTGGTCTTTCGGCGCATTACCACCTGAATCTCCAGAGGATCCGGGGCTGTTTTCTGTTGCCCTCTTTGCATCCTTATTTTTCCCAATCCCTTTTTTTCCTCGTCATGAGGTTGCTCGCTCACGGAAGAGCAGTAGCGTTCCACCAACCTCAACTCGGTCGCCATTCTTGAGTTCAACCGGCTGCGTGACTGGGGCTTGATTCACCCGCACAAGTCCTTCACCTCGTGAAAGCATGAACTTGCCTTTTTGCCGCTCGACTACTGCGTGCAAGTTCGCAACCGACTGGTCACCGAATAACCCAACATCATTCTCTTCAGCCCGCCCGATCGTGGTTTTGGCTTTCATCAAGGGATACTCTTTCCCTTCCCGAGCATTGCGACTCTGCGAGCGGATGACCATAAACCAGCCACGTTTGAAGATTTCGCTCACGAGCCCAATACCCAAGCCTATTGCCGCACCAAGAATTGCCAGAGCCAAACCACGGCCCGTGGTCTGGGGGAGCAGAGCCGTCATCGTTTGATAGAGTGCCCCTCCGATCGCTCCACCCAAACAGCCCCCAATCCCTCCATTCCGCAATCGGGCGGGAGCCCGGCCAATCCAGCCGGCACCAAGGCCTACAGCGAGCCCGAACACGCTCCAGCCGATAATCCGCCCTCCCAACCCACCGAACAACCCAAAAGCCAATTCCCCCATGAGCAACCCGCCTCCTCCCCCGAGGAGCCCGGCAAGGCCACCTAATTTTACCCCTTCCCGGGCCTTATTTTTATGGCCAGTACTCAGCCCTTCGATGGCGCCGATAAACACGCCGACAAAGACGCCAATCGCTGCCCCAAGCAAAAGCGCCCGCACATAGACGTTCCCTACCGCAGCCAGGGGGTCAGCCGCAGCCCATCCAGCAACACCACCAAGCAGGCCTGCTCCAGTGAACAAAAAGAGTCGTTCACGCGAAAGTTCCATGCTCAGCTCTTAGCAATCAGTTTCCAGCATCGCGAAAAACACCGCTATACCTCTACGATGAGGAGGCTCCACGAATTTGCACGGACCATCGCCCACTCGCTCCAGTAGGAGACACCGTATAGGTCCCGATGAGACGGTTCCCTTCACGCCACCCCCGAAAGTGATAAGTGTCACGGCCAAGGGGGCTGCGAAACTCTATCTGGAACCCATCCGTGCGTCCCTCTAGGGGTGCTACCCCGTAACCAGGCTCATGGATAATGAGGTCTCCTTGCAGACTCCCGTCCCCTTGCGGACGAAAGTTGATTTCCAACGCCACTTCACGACCAGAGACCAGCCCCAGCATGCTCCCAATGTGGTGGCGTAAGAGGCGGCCAACATCCCGATCATCTTCGACAGCGAATTCTTTCGAAGAGAGCGGATAGCCGTCCACATAGAAATCGACCCGATAGGTACCAGGCGCAAATGCGCCACCGCTCGAGTTGCCGAGGCTGGCGATAAAGGTGACTTCGTTCATATTCATGGCTACTTCTTTGGCATCCTGTACGGTGCCCAGAGGCTGTCCATTAGGTGCGTAGTATGTTGCCTCAACCCGGTGGTAGGTTGATGTCAAACCATGCAGTCGGTTACGAAACACTGCTTCCCAGGCCACAAAACGGAGTTGCGAAGCGGGGAAAGACGCTGCGGGCTTGGACAGTCGCTTTAATTCCTTAGAGGCGTTAAAAAACCGGACGGTTACGAGTTCGAGGGGCTTTTTGCTGCGCTCCTGAATCAGTGCTACCCGCTTTGCTTCTTCGGCTAACCGTTTCCGCTCTGCCTCGATCGCTGGCGCTGGAACCGGTGCCACGACAGGCGGTCGGGCGTCGGCAACCTTCACTTCTTCTGCCGGCTTCTCCGGTTTCACCACCTTCTTCGGCTCTGCTGCGATCTCTATCGCCTGGCCAGTCAGCTTCCGATCACCAAGATACAGTTCAAGTTGATAGTTCCCTTTCGCTCGCTCTTTCAGGCCCTCAAGCAGGGTAATACCGCGCAGTTCTAGCTGTTCTTCTTCCGGTCGGACAAAGCGCCCGGCCTCACTCTTGCCGGCTAGTCCGCCTTCAGGGTCAAAGAACCGCCCTTCCACTCGATAGGTCGCCCCTTCAACGCCGGCAAGACGGTTCTTGAGTAGCGCCTCCCAAGTCAGGTATTGCACTTCGTCTTCTGTATACGTAGGTTTCTGTTGAGGAAGCGGCGTGCCATCACGTGAGGTGTTCAGGATCTTCAACGAAACAATTTCTACCGGATCAGTACGCAACGCACGGAGGCGCTTTTCGCGCTCCCACGGCAGGTTCTCCCTAAACGCGCGCAGGCGCGTCTGTCCCCATTCCGGCAGGCGTGATTCAACCTCTTGCCATGGTATGCGTTCTCCCAGACGAGCGAGCGGGTCAGGACCGATTAACTCGGGATTAGTATATAAGCCATAGGCACTCCCAGCCAGCAGGCTCAAGAGGAACAACGCAGCAATTTTTCTTCCCCAACGCCTTTTCCGACGCGGGCGTGGCTCCATCACTGGCACGGCCGGGGTGTCCAAGGGTTCCAACGGTTGGGTGGCGGCTTTTGACGCAGCCGCTTGAGCCCGTGCGCCATCTAACCCGCGCCCGTAGAGGATCATTTCTTTCAGCGCCTCAGCGCTCGCTGGGCGCTCCTCCATCTTATAGGCCAACGCTTTATCAATCGCTTGCGCCAGGAATGGCGAAGCATCAGGTTTGAGCGCATGAACTGGGGGGAAAGAGAACGGTGGATTTTTTTCTGGATCACGGCTGGTGAGCAGATAGTGCAATGTCGCCGCTAAGCCATACAGGTCCGACCGCTCATCGACTGTGCCGGTGTATTGCTCAGGTGGCGCAAAGCCAGGCGTACCAATCAAGGTCGCTTTTCCTTGCGGCGTAAAGATCCGCGCAATGCCAAAGTCGATGAGCACGACTCGACCCGCGGACGTGAGGATCACGTTCCCAGGCTTCATGTCACGGTAAATCACTGGGGGACGAAAACTGTGCAGATACGAAAGGACGTCACACAGTTCCCGAGCGATCTCGATCACGCGCCCTTCAGGCAACGATCCTCCCTGGGCAGCCAATTCTTCTTCGAGGTTGGTCCCCTCGATAAAGTCCATCACCAAGTAATGACAATTCCCTTCACCAAACCGGTCAAAAATGGCAGGAATCGACGGATGCTTGAGTTGCGAGAGGGTATCAGCCTCACGGTGAAAATACTCGATCGCGCGCGTACGCTCTTCAGGATTAGTAAAGCGATCAAAAATTTCTTTGATCGCACAGCGTCGGTCTGCCAGGCGAAGGTCTTGGGCAATATACACCAGCCCCATTCCTCCACCAGCAAGGAACCGTTGTATACGATACCGCCCGCCAAGCAGGGTACCGGACTCAAGCTGGCCATTCTCGTTACGGGACATGGCGGGGTTCCTCGTTATTGGTAAAATACCACCACAACCGAAATGTTGTCGCTTCCTCCACCGGCATTCGCCGCCACCACCAGTTCTAAGGCCGCATCCCCAGGATCACGATGACGACTAATAATATCAGCAAGCGCACGGTCTTCTATGTGGGTAGTCAATCCATCGCTACAGAGGACAAGTCGAGCGCCACGAATGAGGGGACGGCTCAGCGTATCGACAATCACCTGTTCCTTGCTGCCGAGAGAGCGGATGAGCACATGGCGGTGCTCATGCGTACATGCCTCAGCCTGGCTCAATTGGCCAATCTCGACCAACCGAGCAACCAGAGAATGATCACGAGACAATTGTTGGAGTTGGCCGCGCTCCCACACATACACCCGGCTATCGCCAACCCAGGCGATAGTCAGATGATGATCGTGTACCAAAGCCGCAACGACCGTCGCGCCAAGTCCCGCAGACTCATGATGCTCCCTCCCATAGGCGGAGATGGCGGCATTCGCTGCTTCTATCGCTTGACGTAACCAAGCTTCCCTTTCTGCCTCGTTCGTTCGCCCCCCTTGCGCGTATGCTTTTTCAACCTGCTCAGCGACCGTGCGAATCGTCAGGGTGCTCGCGATTTCACCTGCTTCGGCTCCACCCATACCATCAGAGACGACATAGAGCCCTGAGAATTCACTACCAGCCACCGTGCCTTCCCCCCGCTCTTTGACCAACACGGCATCTTCATTGTGGTCGCGCACCAGACCGACATCGGTGAGCCAGGCGGAACGCACGCGGAAGGTCTGGCCGAGTGTGAGCAATGCGGTCTTGAGTGCTTCAATAGTTTCATAACGCTCTTGTACATCAACCGCTAAGGCCTTGCGGAGCACTCGCTCTAGCCCAGGAGAAAGCACTTTTTCGGGGTAAAACACTGGAAGCTCAGGCTGGACAATCCAGCCTTCAACCGGCAATCGTTTGCCAACCAGTACCGTATACAGTAAGGCCCCAAGGGCAAAAACGTCGGCCTGCTCACTCAATGCACCGGACTTATATACTTCTGGCGCAGCATAGCCATCAGTGAGCAAACCGAGGGCAGGTGCGGTCCCTTTCCCCGTTAACAAATCAAGATGGGCAATACACACACGTCCCTCCCTGTTGAGAAACACTCCTTCGGGTGGCAGTTCCACACACAACAAGCCCCGCCGGTGGAGAAATCCAAGGACTTGGCAGAGTTGTGCCCCCCAGGTCACAGCCTCCCGCTCAGAGGTCTGCCCGACTCGTTCGGTCAACTTCATCCCTGGAACTCCTGGATATATAAGATACCCACGGTCATCCTGCTCAAAGTACCGTTCAGGAACGAACACCGCTGGATGCGTCAGCTCAGCTGTACACTCGGCAAGAGCACGGAGCGCTTCAGCTTCCTCGCATTCCCGTTCACGTAACAACACACGCCCGTCAGCCTCGCGTTGTCGACGGGCATAATAGCGATTCTCGCGCCCGAGGGGTTCGACCGCTTCAACAACATATAAGTCGCAGAGTACAGTCCCTGGAGTAAGTGGAATGAGAACTGCCTCAAGAGAGTCGCCGTTCAGTGCCGCACCACAGGCAACACAGTAGCTCTCTGTGGCAGGGTTTTCCTGGGCACATTCCGGGCAGAAACTCACGGCACTCGACAACGGCTCGGTGCTCATGATTCACTCCGCCCTTCAGTGTAACGCTGGTTCTGTTTAAGCAAGTGAAACTTTGAAGAAGGTTTTCCCAATAATGATCTCATCACCGTCTTTGAGAGTTACGGGCGAGCCAGGCTCAAGACGTGGACCACGGTTCACAAAGGTGCCGTTCAGACTGCCAATATCTTCGATCTCTATCTGATCACTCACCCGAATAAGTGCGTGCTTACGGGAGATCCGTGCCTCAGGATCATCTGTTTCAAGATCGACTTCAGGAAAAGCGCCAGAATCTGGGTCCCACCGGCCTACCAGATTATCACCAACCTGCAACGGGAAGACCTTTCCCACAGTCCCGCCACGGACAAGCGTGAGCTTCGCATTTTGGATGACTACGGCGGGCGTAGGGGTGAGGGGGGCACTGACCGCAACTGGTGCCGCTTCTGGGGCAGCAGCTTCAGACTCTCCAGTAGTCACGGGAGGTTCAGAAGAGCTCGTCACGGTTGGCGTTTCTGTCTCTGGTGGGGTCGAGACAGGCACGGGTTCAGGTGATGCCTGAGGCGTCAAGGTGAGTTTTGCACCACAGGCATCACAGTATTCGAGTCCGTCCATGTTCTCGTGCCCGCACTCAGCACAGCGGATCATAATAGAGCCTCCTTATACACAAACACATCCTTATGCTGTAAAGGCGCGCAGTGCCCCTACTCACGAAGGGCATCCTTTACACTTTCAGGGTCGAGGAGTTGGGTCTTCCGTAAAGTAGCCTGCGCGGTGAGCAGTTGGGTCTTGGCTGCACGACCAGCGAGGCTCTGTGTCTTCTTGACCTCGTTTTGCAGAGAAACGAGCACCTGGGTTGCCTTGCTATTGCCTAAACGTTGCGTGCCAGCAATAGCGTTGCCCAGTAACCGTGTCGCTTTCTCCACATTCCCTGCGGTAATGGCAGCTTCGGCCTGGCTCTGCAGTTTCGCAATACTCACTTGATCAACTAAGTTCATCACGTAGGCATTCGCCTTGCCGATCGCGGTACGATCAAGCGTGTAATTCACCACTGCTTCCACATTTTCGCGCTGGCCCCTGCCTTCAGAGGTATCGTAACACAGGGTGACCTGAGCGATACGCACTCGGCCAGGCTTCCGTGGGGGTAACACCAGAACCAAGAGGGCAGAATTTGGCACGCCCGATTCCAAGTCACCCATAGGAATCACTAACGCGCGTTCGGCATTTGGGATTGCCTCTTTGACAGGATAGATCTGTGGACTCGAGCGAAAGACTTCTTTGACTTGCATGCCGGTGCTCAGTCGGACCTCGATCCGTGCATTCGTCAATGCTACATTGCGCAGGCCTTCGAGTTCGCGGGAAAAAATGTCAGGAATGGAGGCCGGATCATTGATGAAGTGATAATTCGCATCGCTCGCTTCGGCCATTTCCATGAGGAGTTTCTCGTTAAATTCGATTCCGACCCCAAGGGTGCTACACGACACCCGCTCGTGGTGCCGGCGGGCCAGATCCAGACATTTGCGTTCTTCATACGTCTGCCCATCAGTGAGGAGCAAAAGGCGGTTCAACCGGGTTGGCGCGTAATGCTTCTCGACCTCTGCGAGGGCAGCCTCCATACCGAGGGCCATTTGTGTCCCGCCCCCAATCTCCAGAAGATCCAGGTCGTCGATGGCCTGCAAGACCCGTCCTTTGTCCTGGAGGAGCTGCTCGGTTGTTGCCACGACGGCAGCTTTATCAGCAAAGGCAACTACAGCAGCCCGGTCGTCAGGGCCGAGATGTTGAATCAGATATTTGACCGCTTCGATCACATAGTCGAGCCGTTTTTCATCGTACATAGAACCGCTACGGTCGAGGACGATACCCAAATTGAGCGGCAAGCGCATTCCAGCCCCTTGGGATTTGGCTTCGAGCAACAAATACAAAACGAAGTTTTCCGCGCTACTCAGCACAGCGTCTCGACTACAAAAAGCAGAAAAACCGACGGGGCTAGGCACGGAGAGCACCTCCACAGGGAGAGTTTGTCAAATTTTATCGCATGTTTCCCAGAACGGTGCAACTGAGGACGGGACAGTACCTCTGCACAAAAAATAAGCCCCAAGGGTAAAGGAGGGGAAACCTTGGGGCTTTTGCCACAACGTCCTGTCGGGGAAAACAGGCGCGCGGTGGTTTCTTTTTCTGGTGCTTATATTAAGACTTCTCTCAATAACCTACAAGTCCTTTTCTTATGAAATAAACTCATATGTATTATGAGGAGCGATGTTCGTGCTACGACAGAGCCTGTCCTGAGCTTTCCGAAGGACTCAGCACGAGCGGCCCATCGTCATCGCATTGAACTCCAGCCCCGTTCGCCCTGAACATGTCGAAGGGTGAATGGCGGGTTTACCGTCATCCTACTTCTTCTCTTCAGGCTTACGGAAACTGTCGTGACAGCTTTTACAAGCGCCAAAGACCTTTTTTGCCTGCGCACTGACAGCTTCGGCATTGCCGTTCGTGACAGTTGCGCCAAGTTGATCAGCTTCATCTCGGAGCGTATGTGCGCTCTTGACGAATTCATCCCAGTTTTGCCAAATTTCTTCTTTCGCACGAGAGGTCTCTGAAGTACTTTCTTTCGGAAATAATTCTGGGATGCGGGTCGCATGCAGGGCAATTGCCTGAGCGTTGACTTTTACAGCAGCAAGGTTACCAGCTTTCATCTTGTCATTGAGCTCTTTGGAGTTGTCACCAATGTTCTCCATTAAGTAGTTACGAAATCCGATCACGTCGTCTTTCGCACTCGGGAGATGGGTCGGGTGGTCTTCGTGCGACACACCGATACTCGTGTATCCCCCCCACAGCATGAAGCCTGTCACCGCATAAACGAGTGCCTTCCTCATTGTCCCTCCTTAATCGCAAAAAGATTGGTTCTGTGTTATTTTTTTCTCACCTGTTGGACGACCGGCGGGATACTTTTCAGATAACGCGCCACAGCCAACGCGTCCTCTTGGGTCATGTCCTTGTACCCTCCTTCAGGAATCCCATCGATGAGCAATGCCATCAAGCCTTGCACATTATCCATATTTGGGAAGAACCCGGTTTGTAAGAGCGTGACAATATCATCCTCACTCCAATCGCCAATACCGGTCTTCGGATCTGGCGTAATATTCGGGGAGATTTCTCCATCGATGCCGTCAGGATTTCCCGCAAGATCACGAGAGTGATCGAGTGTGCCAAAGATCGTGCGAGGTGTGTGACACTCCTGGCAATGAGACACATGCTCACTAATATAGCGGCCACGATCTCTGCCTGCCGGCGGCGCCGTGGCAGGTGGTTGTCCGTGGTCAAAGAACAACCAGCGCCACAGTCGCATAGCAAGGCTAGAAAGAGGAAAAGAGATTTCGTGTGGGGTATTCTCACGAGCGACGGCCGGTAGAGTTCGGAGGTACACAACGAGCGCTGAGACGTCTTCATCACTCATGCCGCTGAACGCAGGGTACGGCATCACCGGACTCATCACTGAGCCGTCTGGCCGCACGCCTAAGCGGATCGAATCGATAATCTGCTGATCTGTCCACGGTCCAATCCCATGGGTTGGGTCAGGGGTTATATTGGTCCCATAGAACGTCCCAAAAGGCGTTTTGAGCGGTCGTCCACCGGCGTTGACAGGACTCCCTTCTGCCGTATGACAGCCACATCCGCCAGCAAGAGCGAAAATGTACCGCCCACGAGCAACGAGATCATTCTCTGCTGCCTGCACAGGTCCAGTACAGACACTCGCTGTCGCCGTGAAGCAGGCAAGCAAATATCGCCGGGCTCTCCCCATCACATTCCTCTCCCTTCTGCTCTGTACTCGCATCCACAACAGAATCCCGTTCCGCCTTCCCTGACTTTTGTTGTACGGAGGAACATCCTTCTTCGCAAGGGAGAAGCAGTTTCCTCCTTTTGACGACACCAAAAATTTGCTTTACAGAAGAAACGGTGGGGTAATGCATGCGTATCAGTTGTACTGTGGTGTGGATGGTTCTCTTTTTCCTTCCTTTCAGTCTCGGCTGCGGAGACGATCTCGAGCTTGGCACCAACACAAAGGAGAGTGCTCTGCGGATTGGGAGAGGTGAGTCTTCACTTCGCTTCGGTGCCCAGAGTAGCGGAGGAGTGAGCGGGACTCGACCTATTGAAGACACAACAGTGTCGGGAAACATTTTTAATCTGCGCCCTCCCACTTTTAGACCGATTCTTGTTTTTGTCTTTGTCGATCTTCGTGATCCCGGTACATTCCAAGATTTTAGCGATGCCGAGGTTGCGATAGTCGAAGAAGACCGGACCTTTCGCGTTTCACACCTTGCCGCTGGCAGTCTAACCGTGGTCTTTCTTCTTGACCAAGCTGGGACGAATCAAGACGGCACAATCGACCCGGGTGACCCGATTGCCATCTTTCAAGATCCTGGCGGGCAACTCAAAAATCTCTCCGCCGCGAGTGAAATCATACTCACCGATATCGACATGAGCTTTAATTTTGAGGCTCCAGAGAGCGGAACCGCTACGGTGCAAAGTGAGGCCAATATTCTTGTTACCCAAAAAGCTTTGCCTTTTCCTACTCCCTCCCCTCCTCTTCCCACGTCTCCAGCCGGTCCGCCCCCCTAACCGTTGTCAACGAGTACAGCACCCGGAGCGTCTGGGGACTTGGGCATTGCCTCTTTGCTTGCTACACTGATGGGCGTTATGCGTATGGTGGGATTATGGGCCAGCGCCGTGGGCTTCCTTTTTCTCGGAGCCTTATCGTTGCTGTATCTCTTCACTGGCATGGGAGAAGCCGTCTTGGGTCGGACAGGAACCTACATCATCTATGCTGATTTCAGTAGCGCCAGCGGACTCGATCCCGGCTCAGAGATCGAAATCGCCGGGGTGCAGGTCGGACAAGTCACTGACGTCCGGCTTATCGGCACCCGCGCCCAAGTCACACTGAACTTGCGTAACGATATCCAGTTGCAAGAGGACGCGATTGCCTCCATTCAAACCAAAGGGCTGCTGGGCGGACGTTACCTTGTGATTACTCCTGGCGGCTCAGACCGACTGATCCCACCGGGGGGCAAACTCCGCGAGACCGAATCCCCTTTGGACCTTCCCAGCTTGATGGCAGCCTATGTGAGCCTGCGCAACAAACCTCGTTCTCCAAAGTCAGCAGGCGCTTCCGCTCCGAAGTAAACACGGTCTTTCGCTCTCAGCGCTGAGGCCTGGCTCGTCCAACCTGCTCTTCACAAGCACGGACTACTGCAGGGGTCGTATTCAAGGTGCGGGCCACCGTCAGGGCATCCTGCCCTTGACCGAGCAATTTCCATATTTGCGTGCAGGGCATTTGCCTCGCCTCTTGTGGAGCCGGCGTTGCCGGTGCAGGAGGTTGCTCTCGCGGCGTCTCCGTTCGCGCGACCGGAGGAACTTCTCGCGCCTTTAATCGATCGACTTCGGTCTTGAGCGACGCTAAGAGGCGGTTGGTCTCTTGCGCAGTATCTCGCAGAGTGCCGATTTTTTCATGCGCATCCTCGACCTGGCGTGTGAGCGCCGTAACCTGTTTTTGTAAAGCGCTCACCTCCTCTGCATTATCAGACCCGCATCCCTGCAGGACGACCAGAGCAAGGAACATAACGCTTAGCATTCTCTGCTGTGCCATCAGCTCTCCTTTCGTCATCATGCGCTCTCCATCGAGGAGCAATATAACTTTTAGTTATTCCTTCGTCTGTTTTTTTCTCTCTCGACGATAATAAGCCGGCTTTCTCCGTACAAGCCCACAGCGGACACAACACCATTTTTCTTGTTTATGAGGTCGGTGACGCTGCACTTGCATTTTTGCCTGGCACCGAGGGCAGTACATGGTTGAGATTGCTGCCGCCAAAAGATCTGGTCTCTGCCCAGGCAATGCCCCGGGTTTTCACACTCTATAACCTTCCTCATGGTGGGACAACACCGAGAGCCTCGGTGACGAGCGACGCTGGGGGGAGGGACTGCCGAGGCTGGTATTCTGTGCTACGGAAAGAACAACATGAACCGGCAGAAAAGCAGGCACGTGCGTGCCTTTTCTTCCCTTCACGTCGTTTGGTAATGGAGGTAGCTCGTGTTGAGTGCTTATCGCGTTCTTGATCTTACGACTGAGCGAGGACTGCTCTGCGGGCAGATTCTTGGTGACCTCGGTGCCGACGTCATCAAAATTGAGCCCCCTGGCGGCTCGCCCGCGCGCCGTCTCGGCCCGTTTTACCAGGATCAGCCACATCCGGATCGCTCGTTGTCTTGGTGGGCTTACAACCGCAACAAACGGAGTATCACGCTCGATATTGCAAGTCCTGAAGGCAGGACAATTCTTCACCGTCTGATCGCGAGTGCCCAGTTCCTGATCGAGTCTGATAACCCAGGCTCGCTCGCTACGCACGGCTTCGGGTATGCCGATCTCGCTGCAACACACCCAGCGTTGATCTATATCTCGATCTCCGCCTTTGGGCAGGATGGCCCAAAGGCGAGTTATGCAGACAGCGACCTGGTGATCCTCGCCGCCGGTGGCCCGCTCGTTCTCACCGGAGATGACGACCGTCCTCCAGTGCGTATCTGTGTCCCGCAGGCGTATTTGCATGCCAGTGCCGACGCTGCGGTTGCCGCGCTGATTGCCAATCACGAACGGCAGCGGTCAGGTCGCGGCCAACACATCGACGTCTCTGCCCAACAATCAGTTGCGCAGGCAACCCAGTCGATGATCCTGGCGGCGCCACTTGGCGAGGGCGAAATTCAGCGTATGGCTGGTGGTGTCAAGATTGGTCCGCTCAACATCCGTCTAGTGTGGCCGGCGAAAGATGGGCATGTTGCCATTACCTTCCTCTTTGGCACTGCTTTCGCCCACTTTACGCGACGCTTAATGGAGTGGATTTGCCAGGAAGGCCTGTGTGATGAAGCGACACGGGACAGAGACTGGGTTGCCTACGGCGCGTTCTTGTTTGGTGGCGGAGAAGCGATTGCAGACTATGAACGGCTCAAGCTCGTCGTTGAACACTTCACCAAGACAAAAACGAAAAAGGCATTACTGCAAGGGGCGCTAGAACGCGGCCTGCTCATCGCGCCGATCTCCACGATCGACGAGGTCGTCGACAGCCCTCAGCTTGCTGCGCGTGCGTACTGGCAAGAGATGGAACACCCAGAACTCGGGCGCACAGTTCGCTATCCAGGTCCGTTTGTGAAGTTCAGCGCGACACCGCTGGCGTATCGTCGTCGCCCACCAACGGTTGGGGAGCATAATCAAGAAATTTATAGAGGAGAATTGGGGTTCACTGAGCAACAGATGAATGAACTCCAGGCAAAAGGAGTGATCTAATGGCACCCGATCTGCCACTTGCCGATGTCAAAATATTGGATCTCATGTGGGTGATGGCCGGACCGGCGGCAACGCGCGTTCTCGCCGACTATGGAGCGACGATTGTGCGGGTGGAAACGACCCGCCGGATTGATACTGCCCGCACCCTGCAGCCGTTTCACAATCGCACGCCCGGCCCGGACAGTTCAGCGCTATTTCAAAACATGAACGCTGGTAAGCTCGGGATCACGCTCGATCTCACCAAAGAGGCAGCGCGGGCGGTCGTCCGCGATTTAGTGCGCTGGGCCGATGTTGTGACTGAATCGTTCTCACCCAAAGCGATGAAAGCCTGGGGACTCGACTATGAGTCGCTGTGCCAAGTCAAACCAGACATTATCATGCTCAGCACCTGCCTGATGGGACAAAGCGGACCGTGGGCGCAATTCGCCGGCTTCGGCAACCTGGCGGCAGCAATCTCAGGCTTCTTCAATATCACAGGCTGGCCGGATCGCCCACCGGCTGGTCCGTTTAGCGCGTACACAGACTATGTGGCCCCTCGCTTTACCGCCTTGTCGATCCTCGCCGCGCTCGACCATCGGCGTCGTACTGGCCAGGGGCAATATATCGATCAATCACAAGCCGAAGCGACCCTGCATTTTCTTGGTCCCGCGCTCCTGGACTATGCAGTCAATGGCCGTGTACAGGGGCGGGTGGGGAATCGAGACGCCACGCTGGCACCTCACGGTGTGTATCCAGCCTCAGGTACAGACCGCTGGATTGCCATTGCTGTGGCCAACGAGGAACAGTGGCAGGCACTGTGCACAGTGATAGAACACGCGGAGTTGCTCAGGGATAAGCGTTTTGCCACACTGACGGATCGCCTTGCCCATCAAGAAGAACTCGATGCCGAAGTGTCGGCCTGGACGAAGGAGCAAGATCCCTTGCAAGCCGAGGCGGCGTTGCAAGCGCGCGGAGTACCAGCCAGCGCCGTACGCACCCCCCACGAGTTGTATGCAGATCCCCAGTTTGCTCACCGAGGTCACTTTGTCCAGATTCCCCACCCTACGTACGAGAAGACGACGGTTGAAGGCTCACGCTTCCGGCTCTCACGCACCCCAGCCCGAATTGAGCGCTCGGCCCCTACATTTGGCCGTGACAATCAGTACGTTCTCGAGGCTCTCTTAGGCTACAATGAAGAACGGATTTCTGAGTTGGTCCTCGCAGGCGCACTGGAGTAGAGCTCTTGTTCCACATGTACTCACCTCTCACTACGGAGCACTGCCAAGGGTGGTCGGTTACAGACCCCGCGATTACCTAGTATACCAATCAGGATGGTCAAGCCGATCACCAGCAACAATAAGACGAGGATTGAGGAAAAGGCAGGCGTGAAAACGGTCTCGAACAGAAAATAGGCCAAACCCCAGCTTGCCATGAGCGCGAGCATGGCACCGCATACAGCCGCAAAACAGCCAAGCAACAGATACTCGATGACCATGATCCTGTGAATCTGAGCCCGTGATGCCCCCAGGGTTCTCAATAATATGCTTTCTTGCAGACGTTGCGCACGACTGTTGACAACCGCACTGGCTAACACAATGAGTCCAGTGACCCCACTGAACAACGCCATGAAGCGGAGGGCAAAAGCAACCTTGCCCAACATGACCTCGATGGTCTGGAGGATAACGCTGAGATCAATAACCGAAACGTTAGGGAATTGTTGAACAACTGCCCGTTGCAGGGCCGCGGACAGGTCGTTGGTGTCGGCCTTACTCACCAAGACAAAAAACTGTGGGGCGTCCTCTAAGACACCGGTCGGAAACACCACAAAGAAGTTCGGTTGGACACGTTGCCAGTCGACCCGACGCAGGCTGCTGACTGTCGTCGCGAGGGGAACACCTTGCACGTCAAAAACAATCTCATCTCCCAGCGTGACGGCCAGGGTGTGAGCAATCTCCTCTTCCAGTGAAATAGGAATAGGAGTCGAAGACGGGTCAGCCCTTCCCTGCCATACGCCAGCAACGAGCGTCTCGGTATCACTGAGGTGTTCTCGGTAGGTCACGCGGTACTCCCAGCGCAACGCCCACTCAGGAAGAGAAGAGTGCGGGTCAGTGTACAGTTCCTCGACGTTCCTGCCCTTAATGGTGGCTAAGCGCATGGTTACGATCGGCGCCTGCTGTAACACTGGCAAGGCAAAAGAGCGGACGAGGGCAGCAACGTCTTCTTTTTGATCGATTTGAATGTCAAACAACATCAGGTTCGGTTTATTGTCCTCGTCCGCAAGTGCCACTTGCTTCAGGAGCATGGAGTGCGTCAGTGCCAGAGTGACAATCAAAAACGTCCCTATACCGAGCGCGACGATCAAAAGAACCGTTTGGTTGTGAGGACGGTAGAGATTCGCCAGTCCTTGCCTCCAGACGTAGGTCCATGAACGCGGAAAATATCTCCTCACCAGCACCATGAGCAATTGGGCAACTATTGCGAGTAATCCACAGACCACGAGGAGGGTAACAAGGAACCCCACTCCATAGATCCAACGCTCAGTACGGCTCAGCGCGAAGGCTCCAATACTGAGGATAATAAGGAGTGCCACACACCAGCGCAAAGGATCCTGACGCCCTCGCTCGGTACTTTCATAAGGCAGACGGAGGGTAAGTAAAGGCGACACTCTGCGGACGGACAACAAAGGCAGCAGGGCAAAAAGGAAGGTCATCCCCCAACCAATGGCAACCCCCTGGGCAATCGCATCCCAGGCAATGGCAAAGGTCATTCGTACCGGCAGGAAATCATGAAGGACTGCGGGAAGCAGAGTCTGCACCCCAACCCCAACTACTGCTCCGAGGACCGCGCCACCGAAACCGATTGCAGTGGCCTGCACCGCATACACCGCCAACGTCTGCTGAACGCGAGCCCCCAGACAGCGGAAAAGAGCAATCGTGCTGAATTTTTGCTTGACGTAGGTATGGATCGCACTCGCAACGCCCACCCCGCCGAGCAAGAGGGCGACAAAGCCAACGAGGTCGAGAAAACGCGATAAGTTTTTCATCACCCGCCCTAAACTGGCAGCCCGTTTCTGGACGGTCTCACTCTCTAAATGATATTGCACAAGTTGCGGCTCTATCTGCGCGAGTAGTTGTTCGATATCGACTCCGGAATCGAACTGAAAATAGACTCGGTAGCTGACTTGACTGCCCGGCTGTATTAAGTCCGTCTGCCCAAGGTATGCCAGCGGGATGTAGACACGAGGGCCGATCAGCGTCGCCACCGCAGCCTCTCCAGGGATCTTCTTCAGCCGGCCAATCACGCGAAATTCGAAGGTGCCGATTTTGATGGTGTCGCCAATGTCTCCAGCAAACTGCAGCATCAAGCCATCATCAACGACTGCATAAGGCCCTGTTTGAAAGGTCTGGGCAGCAGTGCCTGGTACAGTCTCGAGCATCCCATAGTAAGGAAAGCGACCAGTAAGGGCTCGCACTTGCGCGAGGCGCGTTCCCTCGTTTTTAGGAAAGTACACCATCGAGGCAAAGCGCACTTCGCGCGACTGGTCCCCACCGATAGAACGGATCAGCGCTTCGGCTGCTGGCGAAAAGGGCTGTCGGCTGCTGATAACCAAATCAGCCCCTAACAATGATTTCGCTTGGGCATTGATCACCTCTCTGACGTTTCGCTCGAAGGAATTCACCGCAATCACTGCGGCAATTCCCAGCGTCACTGTTGTCAGCGAAAGGAGGAGCCTTTTGCGGCTACCGCGACTCTCTCGCCACGCGGTCTTCCAAACCCAGGGGTCACTAAGCACAGCAAGCATGGCTCATTTATCCCCTACCCCGTCGCACCGCAGTCGTTGTCGTCGCGGTTGGAACGTCGGCAGTGACAGATCCCCCTTTCAACTGGATAATACGCTGGGTTCGCTGAGCGAGTTCCAGGTCGTGCGTCACGATGACAAGCGCTGTACCAGCCTGGTGATTTAATGCAAAAAGCAGTGGAATAATGGCCTCACTGGTTTCGTCATCCAGATTTCCCGTTGGTTCATCAGCAAAGAGAATCTTGGGACGATGGATGAAGGCACGGGCGAGCGCGACCCGCTGCTGTTCACCGCCTGAGAGTTGTACTGGATAGTGGTGTAATCGGTTCCCGAGACCGACCCGCTGCAGCAACTCGGTCGCTTGAACCTTCGCCTGCCTGTCGCCGCGCAGTTCGAGGGGAACCATCACGTTTTCGAGCGCGGTCAGAGTGGGAATAAGCTGGAAGGTCTGAAAGACAAACCCGACATGCGTATTGCGTACTTCAGCAAGTGCGTCCTCATTAAGTGTCTCCAGAGAGATGCCATCCAGCACCACTGACCCAGACGTTGGACGGTCCAGGCCTGCACACAGGCCGAGCAGCGTCGTCTTGCCGCTACCTGAAGGACCAACGATAGCGCAGGTCGTCCCAGTCTCGACCGCAAAAGAGATATCATTGAGTACCGTGAGGGAATGCTCGCCGATCTGATACGTTTTCGTGATGTGCTTGACGCTCAAAAGTGGAACGGTATGCATAAGGTTGTAGTTTTTATCATAGCGACAGAACGACCGTTCCGGGAACGGGGGGTGCACCGGACTGTATGCCTTGAGCAATGCTTGTGGTGCAGGCGTCCTCGCCTGCCTGGCTTGGTGCAGGCCAGAGGCCCGCGCCACAATAGGAGAACAGTAAAGGAGCAACATGAACAGACCTCTGCGTATCGGTTTTTCCGCGTGCATCATGAGCCTGGCCATTTGGCTCTTTGCCTGTCAGTCCGTTGCCGACCCAGACGCGGCAATCCCACAGGCGGACCGGAAAGTTATTCTTTGCTTCGGCAATAGCCTGACGGCTGGATACGGACTGGATCCCTCCCAGGCGTTTCCGGCGCTAATCCAAAAGAAGATTGACGCTCTGGGCTGGCCGTTTACCGTCATTAACGCTGGCCTGAGCGGCGAAACCACCGCAGGTGGGCTGCGTCGTATCGACTGGCTTTTACGAAGGCCAATCGACGTGCTGGTGCTGGAGTTGGGAGCAAACGACGGATTCCGGGGTATCGATGTCGAGGTCACCCGGAACAACTTACAAGCTATTATCAACAAAACGAAGGAGAAATATCCCCAGGTCAGGATCGTTATCGCTGGTATGCAAATCCCGCCCAACCTCGGTCGTAGCTATGCAACGCAATTTCGCTCGGTTTTCTCCGAGTTGGCGGAAAAAAACGACGCGCTTCTGATCCCTTTCTTTTTGGAGGGAGTCGGAGGGCAGCCTGAGTTGAACTTGCCGGACGGTATCCATCCGACAGCTGAGGGGTATCGCATCGTGGCAAACAATGTCTGGGAGGTATTAGAACCGTTGCTGAAATCTATGCAGTAGCGTTGACTCGGTGTAGTGGCGACTTCAGTCGCCGTTGGTCGCCAGAGAAGCGACTTAAGTCGCTCCTCCCAGCACGGTCCAAACGAAGGCTTTTCGCGACTACCAATTGCCACTGCGCTTTCACTCCACCGCGATCTCCAGCCGCTTATTGATGCGACCCTGGCTTTTATAATCGACGATGCGGAGGTGGCCGACCTCACTTGTGCTGGCCACAGGGGTTCCACCGTTTCTACTGATTCTTAGCTCTCAGCCCTGGGGCTGTTCGTACTTCGACGAGCTCAGCACGAACGGTTTTTGCACGCAATTGCGGTTACAGGCCCCGTTCGCCCTGAGCCTATCGAAGGGTAACGTTATGGCACGAACTTTTGGAGAAAGCGCATTAGCCACTACATCCCAAGCCGCACCGCCACATCTTCATAATCCGGGGCCTCGGCATAGAGCTTTTCCCATTCTGCCCGAGCACGCTGTTCCTGACCCCCCTCTTCATGTAGTACTGCTTGCTCATAGCGCAGTGCCCGAAGAAGTTCCTCAGGATACTTCCTTTTTCGCAGGAGGCCAGACAAGACCTCCAAAGCTGCCTCTCGCAGCCCCAGTCCGCGTAACGCCTTTGCCTTGTACATAAGCAGTGCGGCATGAACGGGCGACTCGTTGGCAATCCCTTCGGTAAACTGTACGACCTCCTGATAGGGACTCCGTTTCTGTGGACCAGTTTCTATGAGTAACTCGGCAAGCGACAGCTTGACGACTACATCATCTTCAGGCTCAAGCTTCCGCAACCGTTCCAGGCAGGCAATCGCCTCTGACCATTGCCCCTGCGCTTGATAGGCTTCAGCCAGCACCAGCAGCACCCCACGGATATCCGGCCCCACATGGGCGGACACCTCTTCGGTAATGGCGATGCTCACGGTGACCGAGACAGCGTATTTGGAGAAAATGCTGCCGAGTTGTTTCGTTTGCTTGGCAGCAGTTGTTAAGAATGCAACCGCTTCAGGAAAAGCCGCTCTTTTGAGGGACAGGGTGCCAGCTAAGAAAGCGCCATCAGCTAAATGGGTGGCCTTCTGCAGATGTTCAAGTGCTGTCTCTTCATTGCCAAGAATGATCTCCCGCCATCCGTCGATTAAGGCTTCGTGATCATCCGGTGTAATCAGCCGCTTGAAAAAGCCCATATTGAGCCGATCCGCTTCGCGAACCGTTGGGGTTGGAGCCGGACGACTTTTCCTCACTTGTTCTTGTGACCGATTTTTCCCAAACGTCGTTGTGTAGAAGATGCCCGTTCCCGGGATCCCGACGGTTGCGCGTTGACCACGCGGGCCAACAGTAAATTTTGCGCCACGCGGTCCGAACGACAAAGACCCCCCTGACTTACTCAAGTTCAATGTCACTCCAGGTGCGAGTTTGATCCGGCGAAAGAAGCGAAAGCCCATATCTCGTTGCGTCCTCCTCTCCTCTGTCTCAGACTACTTCACTGAAACCAGAAAAAACTTGTACCTACTCCCTCCTACCAAGGAAACTCCCATGATTTTAGCCATTTGTGTCTGGGTAAGACCAACCGTGACGCGAAACCGCTTCATGCGGGTCGGGAAGTCCTTTGGTATTCTGTGTTTCAGGGAGGCCTCTTTTTAAGTGCTATATAAAATTTCTTATTGAAATTGATCTCTTATATGACCGTATGATCGCAATCAAAATACACACCACATGCGATAATTCAAAGCAAATCTCAAAGAAGCGTCCTGAATTTGCTTGTTATAGTGCTTATATCGGATGAAAGCCTCTTCTCTGAGGCTAGGCCGGCTGAAAGATGGGGTGCAATAGATAGGGGAATCCGCTATGCTGTTTTCACACTACGCCAGCCTAAGAGCGCGGGCCGAGGTCGCGTAGCCGCCAGAGGAGGGCGAGTGCTATGAATTTTCCCAGATTTCCATTCGGCCGGCAGCAGTATCTTACAGGGACGCAGCGGACCCGGCTGTTGTCCAAGAGAATGGCCCCCCAGCGCTGTACCGTGCCGGACTGTCTCACCTCCGCTGTGGGCGAACACAAGGGGAAGCTCTATTGTTCTACCCACTTCCTCACCACGCTGCAGCAACAATGGCAGGAGTAGGAGGAATGAAGCGAGAGCGACTCAACCGGGGCACAAAAGGAGCTACCACGCTCGGCTGAGCGTATCATCTCCCCGCATGGTGGAGACCTTTGCAGCGCTCGCGCTCTTCGTTATATCTGCCATAGTGGGTTTTCCGTTCCTCAAGCGCAGAGACTCGCCTCCCCAAGCCGGCCTCTTTTTTTCCCTCCACCCTTTTCCCAACCCTTACCCACTAGCATCCTTAAGGAGGCACCTATGGATCTCTTACCGTTTGATTTTTCTGGGAGTGTTTACGGGATCATCGACAACAGGGGTATGGCCTGGGGCTTCGCCGAGGGGAGGTTGAAGCCAACGACCGGTCCCGTAAGGCAACTGCCCCTAAAAAGGAGGGGAGCATGAACGAAGCAGAGATGAGAGATCAGCTGTGGGGCACAGTGCTTGCGTTCGATGCGATCAGACAGCGAATCGTGAATACCTGCTTCTTCGCGGAAGTAAAGAATTCTCCTCATGCTGAGCCTGGCCTCAGGGATTTCACTGAGGAGATGAAGAAACTCGTTGCGCGGTGCGAAACGCTCCTCACAGGTATGGAGGGAACAGAGAGCAGGTGAACGTTCGTGGGTTGCTCAGTTCATAAGCTTCTGTTGTTGGCAGACGGAACGGGGCATCCCAGATGAACTCCTGGGTATGAGGATGAATATCAGCGACCCTGGCAAGGTCGCCGCCTTCATCGCCTCGCACCTCAACATCCCGGTCGATGTCACGATTTCCAATGTAGCCATACAGAGCCCGTGTGAGGAATCAAGAAGTGATAGGATCATTTGCGTCAATGAAGGTTTGCTAGTTTTACGCACCCCATACGCGAAAGGCTCCAGTTTCCGCATGGCCTTCCCAATCACGACCAT
>CAZCWX010000342.1:0-6184 GCA_964502465.1 uncultured Enterobacteriaceae bacterium
CTGCGCCAGCAGGGTCGATATTGGCTTTGTCGGTTTCGGCCCATGGCTCTCCAGAGCCGTGGCTGAGGGGCGAGTGAAAACCTATGAATACTCGAATGTGGTGATGACGTACCGTCTGCAGGCTGGCGCCCAGGGGCTCCCGTTCATTGCGGTCCGTTCATTCGGTGGAACCGATGGGTTTCCCCAATCTGGCGCAAAATTAGTCACTGATCCGTTCTCAGGGAAACCCATAGTGTTGTTGCCAGCACTCAACCCGGATGTTGCTATCATTCATGTGCACCAGGCCGACGTCTATGGCAACGCACGGGTTTTCGGCACTGGGATTGCACACACGGAATGCGCCTTGGCCTCCAAGAAGGTCATTATTTCAACTGAGGACATCATCGAGACTGACGAATTCCGACGGGACCCAGCACGCACATCGATTCCACATTTTGTGGTTGATGCGGTTGTGCATGTTCCCTTTGGGGCTTATCCTGGTACTGTGCAAGGGCGGTACTCCTCTGATCCCGAGCACGTGGTCGAGTGTTTTGGTGCCATGATGCAAGGTAATCTCGAGCCGTATTTGGAAAAATGGGTCTATAGTGTCAATTCGCACGAAGAGACGTTGGAGCAGCGCGTAGGTTGGAAGAAAATAAAAGAACTGCAACGTCGCGAGACCATCAGGGAGGGCTATACCATATGACTCCGGCCACACACTTTGCGGAACGCGAACAGGTGATCTGTACAGTTGCCCGCATGATCGAAGAGGACAAAAGTTACTGGGTCGGCGGCGGCGGAGAGCCGCTCTACAGTATCCTGCTCTCACAACGACTCTACACCCCAGGAGTCCAGTACCTCACTGAAGATGGCGTCGTCTCGCCGCAGGCGCTCCTGCCGTGGGATCCGTTGATGACCATGGTCGCCTCACGGGCTGGATACCGGGCATTGCAGTGGGGAACGATGAACACGGCTGGCAATTTCGCTCAACTGGGGTATGTGGACATCGGCATTCTCAACACGCTGCAAGTCGATCGCTACGGCAATGTAAACTCCACGGTCGTTGGTCCGTATGAAGGGGGGCGCGGACGCCGCTTTGGTGGACCGGGCGGAGCAGATACTATTGCGGCTCAGTGCTGGCGCACAATCCTGGTGACCGACCAGCAAAAACGTAAGTTTGTCGAACGAGTGGATTTCCTTTCCTCTCCAGGTTTTCTCGACGGCCCGGGTGCACGGGAAAAGGCTGGACTCCCGGCTGACACCGGCCCGTGGCGAGTAGTGACCCCGTGGGCAATGTTCGGCTATGAGGAACAATCCTGCGAGCTGATGCTGATGGCGGTTTCACCGTTTGTCACGGTTGACATGGTCCTGGCGGAAATGTCCTTCACGCCGAAGCTGGCTCCCAAGATAGAGACCTTGAACCCACCGACCGAAGAAGAACTGACCGTCATCCGTACCAACCTCGACGTTGAGGGACAAACTACCGGTCGTGGCCAATGGATCGAGTTCCGTGACGGTAAATACGTCTTTGCTGAGACGCAGGGAAGAGAATAAGGGGCTAGGGTGTAGTTGACGAGAGCAAAAAGCAGTGCCTGCTTCGACAGCGCCTGTCCTGAACTTGTTGAAACCTGTCCTGAGCCTAGTCGAAGGAGATTCGGCATGAACGGAGCATCGGTTATGGATATCATACAGTTCCCGTTTCTCCCGAGCATGTCGAAGAGTCCCTGCTATTTTGTTCTCCTCCTTGTGATGATTCTTTCCTTTGCGCCGCAGCGGCCTCTCACCTTTGCCCAAGCAGGGGGTGGGGTGCCGCATTTACGCCAACCGCCTCTGGTGCGCATCATTGGCGCGTTCGCCCCGTTTGCTGACACCCAACGGAGCGAGTTGCAAACACTGGTCGTCACGGTCAAAGAGACCAAATGGCGCTTGCGCATACGCGAGATTAAAGCGCTCACCACGGCAAATCGTCATGGCTGGGGCCTCTTGAAAGATCTGTTCCCCCCTCGGCTTCGTCTGACCGGTCCGTCTGATCTCCTCACCCGTCTCCAACAAGAGGATATTGCCGGTCTTCCCGTCATTCTCGAAGGACGGCTCTATGTTGGCGATCACATGTTGTATGTGACCGCGGTGACTGTGACCGAACCATAGACATGAGTCGCTTGTCGCATAGCAAAAACGGCTGAAGTCGTCACTACTATTTTCACAGCTGGCATCAGCACGATAGGAATCCTTTTTGAGTTTGAGATAGAGAAAGAAGACGCACCTTCGCCCTTCGACAGACTCAGGGCGAGCGGGGTGAGGACGGCAATCGTTTGAGATTTGCCGTTCGTGCTGAACGTGTCGAAGCATGAACGGCGCTCACTCTCCACATTTCATTAAACTCTTTAAGTGAACCCTCCACTGTCCTCTCCACCGCTGAGGCTCAACAGACACCGTGTAGCTCTTGACACATTCCGCCAAAAAAATATCACCCGCTGCTCGGTCCCCTGCTATAGATTTGACCATACTCTCGCTCAGTAGAGGGCAGTAAATTCCCAGAATCATAAAATTTTTCATAGCGAAAGCAGGTTGCAACACCGTGCACGAACAGGAAATCCGATCGGCATAGAACTTGCTTACCCCTTTAAGTAAAGGAGGAGTAAGGAGTGAGTTTTATGAAAACGTGGGCTTACGATTCTATTCAGGACTTCCTTTTGGCACTCGGGTTCAGTGTCGATCAGGAGCAAGGCCAGTTCTCGAAGTGGAACACTGCCTGGCAGTTTATCGTCATTCCGTTCTCTGAACTGGCTGGCCACACGGTCACGACGTTTATCGAAAAAGCGCAGAGCCGAGGGTGGCTTCCAACAGAGCGCCCGGTGCCAACGTCAGAGCAGGAAACCTCCCTGTACATCTAAATCAAGCCACATGACATTGGTCTATCATTAAGGTCACAGGAGTGGACACATCTCCGGTGGTCTGATTGAGCGCCGTTGACTCGCAAAAGTTCTCGCTCTTGCGTGGATCCCGTGCTACTGTACGCACCATCCTACTGAAGGAGGGAGTCATGGAGCGCGTCACACAATTAGGGTATCTGGGACTGAGTGTCAGCGACATCAACGTCTGGGAGCGCTTCGCCACCCAAACCCTTGGCCTTCAAGTTGCAGAAAAAGAGCCTGAGGGATCTTTGCTCTTACGATCGGATGACTACCACCATCGTTTCCTTGTACACCCGACTGGCCACGATGACTTAGCCTATATTGGCTGGGAAGTCACGGACGAACAGGCACTCAAAGCGATGGCAGCGCAGCTCAAAGCTGCCGGCATCGAGGTGCGGCAAGGGACACAGGAGGAAGCGGAGGCGCGCCGGGTTGTTGAGCTGATCATGTTCCACGATCCCAGTGGAATTCCGTCGGAAATCTTCTATGGTCCGTTAATGGCGTTCAATGCGCCCTTCCAATCACCTCGGCCGATCTCCGGTTTCGTCGGGGATACACAGGGTCTGGGGCATATGGTCGTGGTCATGGATGATTTTGACCGCAGCCTACACTTTTATCGTGAGGTGCTGGGGATGCGGATTAGCGATTTCGTGCAGGTCGAACGCCCGCCTGGGAACAAAATACGACTGGCGTTCTTCCACTGTAATCCGCGACACCATACGATCGCTTTCTACGCTATGCCGAAGCCACCGAAGCGACTCAACCATTTTATGCTGCAGGTGCAATCGCTCGACGACGTGGGAGCAACGTTCTATCTGTGCCAGGATCAAGGTATTCCCATCTCTCGAGGATTAGGCCGGCACACAAACGATCACATGGTGTCATTCTATCTGCGCACCCCGTCTGGGTTCGAGGTGGAGTACGGCTGGGGTGCGCGGGTCGTCGATGATAGCACCTGGCAGGTGCAGTTCCACACCGCAGGTAGTATGTGGGGACACCGGCCGGTGAATCGATGAGCTATCAGCTTTGCAGCTCAAACTGTGGCCCAGAAGCCCGGATGCCCGCTGGAGCCTGCCCTGAGCCGAGTCGAAGGGCGGGCGTAACGGGGTAGCACCTCCGCGCGTACCCACGTGTTTGGCCAGTCCGTGTCAATTGCGGTTTGGCAGAAAACCTCCCCTTGTGAGAGAGTCATAATGTCCTCACTTCACAACCGAGGGCACCATCTTTCAAGATTGAGGGAATAAGGTCGCAACCCATTTTCTTACCTGAGCGGTTGGCTGCTATGTGTATCCCAGAATTCCTGGAATTTATCGATCGACTCAAAGTTTTCCGGCAAGGGCTCCCGTTTCCGAGCATGTGGTTTACTTCGTGGCATAAATCTGTCGTTCCTTTCTATCCATGTCACGCGCACTCAAAATGAGGGCGGCTCCTGTTCGCTTGTGAATAAAGAATACGGCCAGATAGCGGCCAGCTTGCGTTCGACCCAAGGCGCGATAGACATCTTCACCACGAAAACGTCCCTTGTTCATCTTCCTGATTTTCGGCTTTCCCGTAAAGACTTCGTCAACTTCCCACGGCAAGACCCTTGGCCTCGATCTTCTCCACAAACTCGTCAAGCCAGACGAGATCGGTAATCCTCATGCCTCATTTCCCCTCGACTGTCCGACCTACCTCCCCTTCTTCCCTGTAGCTTTCTGCCTCCTGTCTTCCCTATAGCCTGCAGCCTTCAGCCTGTAGCCTTTTTCCCCTTTGTTTTCCCGACTGTTTGACTGTCCGACTGAAGGACTGTTCGATGGTTCTCTCTTTGTCTCTATCTGACTTCTCTGTCTTCCCCCATGTCTCCCACCGCACCCCCATCGGCACGTCACCAGAGCTGTGGGGCGCGCCAGGCGCGCTGTTGTGTGGCGGCGTCTGGCAGACACTCTCCCTTCTTAACGCATGTGTACCCAGATAGACGTCCTGGTATAATCCGGCAGGCTGCGCGTGTTTCTGTTGCTGTGAAGCCTTTATATAGGAGTAGGGACTCAGTTGGTAAGCAGGTTTCCGCCGTGTCTCGTGCTGCACGATTCAAGCCTTGCCTCCCTCCTCTTCTCTTGGCTGGGGCAATGACATATCCGTCCTGATCATGCATAATCTGCATGCAACAAAAGAAAGTGGCGGACTAATCTTGGCGACAGGCGGACATATTAAAAGCCTTGTACAAAGCTACGTTGACGGCGATTCTGTTTCTTGCAGGAACCGGCATCCGAGAGCAATACACCAATCCTCGGCAAGGCGGTAGTCTCGTCCGCCGTTCCCGCCTCGCGACCGCACGGCGCACGGGAATCGCCTCCTTATGGATCTTACCGGTTTTGACGACATGAACAATTCGGTGTTACGCTTTCCCTTCATAAGGGAACATATCCACGCATGGAGGCTGACTATGGAGACAATCGACGTAAAGGACTTGCCGGAGCCTATTGCGCGAGCAATAGAGGAGATGATCAACACGCTCCGTCAGCAATTCCAGCCCAAAAAGCAGCAAAAGCAGCCTGCCAAGTTGCCGGTCTGGGAGGGAAAGCCCTTAGGAAAGCTGACCCGAGAGGAAATTTACGACGATGTCACCTGAGCTGGCTTTCTTGGATACGTGCGTACTCATTGACGGCCTCTATAAGGACTCCGACTACTACGCCGCGGCTCGACCTTTGCTTGATCAAGCCGAGCACGATGAGGAGGCCGGATTCTGCATCTCTCCCCAGGTGCTTGCTGAGTTCTACGCGGTGACCACGCACCCCAAGCGGGTCTCACAACCAAAATCGCCGAGCGAGGCCCTTGAAGTCATCGAGCAGTTCCTGGCGATGCCTGGAATTTTACTTCTTCCCGCACCGGCTGATATTGTCCAGCGCTGGATAGAATTGGTCCGTCGATATTCACACCATATGACGAACCGGAAAATATTCGACGCCCAGATCGTTGCGACGATGCTCGCAAACGGTGTGAAAAAAATCTACACCTTCAACATTACTGATTTCACGCCTTTTGCTGAGATTACGGTCATCGAGCCAAAGGCGCCTTAAAGATTCGGCGCCCCCACTGCTCCGGATTCTGAAGAACTACTGGCGACTGCCGGTGGGAGGCAGATTGGGCACAAGCGCCGCCGTGTCCGCCGACCACGCGTAGCTCACAATTCACACATGGACCCATCGTCAATAGAAGACGCTGGGCTGCGCACGGCGCAACCCAGCCTAGGCGCTTGCAAATCGAGGCGTTTTGGCGGTCTTTCCGGTTATCGGTTGGTGGCGAGAACGGCC
>CAZCWX010000343.1:0-9798 GCA_964502465.1 uncultured Enterobacteriaceae bacterium
GGAGGACAAATCCGAGGAGCAGTACTACAAGGACTTCTTTGAGCAAGTCACTTACGCCGAAGAACTGGGGTTCGAGTCGGTATGGATCGGCGAGCATCATTTTGGCCGGTATATCTGCCCATCTCCCCCGGTAGTGGCGGCAGCTATCGCGCGCAGCACCAAAAAGATGCGCATCGGCACGGCGGTGGCACTGCTGCCACACCACGATCCTATTCGTCTGGCTGAAGACTATGCGATGGTTGATCTCCTTAGCGGCGGGCGCCTGGACTTTGGTGTCGGTCGGGGGTTCATCAAGGCCATCTATGACGGCTTCAACCAATCCATGGACGAGAGCCGCGAGCGCTTTAATGAGGCGCTGGAGATCATCGAGCAGGCCTGGACACAGGAGACGTTCTCCTACGAGGGGAAATTTCGCACCGTGCGCAACGTGACCATTCTCCCACGACCGGTGCAAAAGCCGACGCCCCCCATCTACATGGCGGCGGCGGTCAGTCCCGAGTCCTTTGTGACGGCCGGAGAGAAGGGGCACTCGTTGTTGTTGGCGCTGTTTGCCCTACCCATGAAGATGCTCAAAGAAAACGTCCAGCTCTATCGGGAGACACTGAGCAAAGCTGGCTACTCGCCGCAGAGCGTCGAGATCGCCGCCGGGTATCACAGTTTTGTCGATGAGAGCCCGGAGCTGGCCCGGCAGAAGTGGGAGGCACACTACATGCGCTACCTACGCTTTGTCGCGTCGCTGCTCCCTCCCCCCGAAGAAGTGGTCGGTGAGCAATATGCGGCCTGGAGGCGCTTTGCGGAGAACCTCAAGCGTGTCACCTTTGAGCAGATGTATCCGGAGCGGGTGCTGTGCGGTGATCCGGGGCAGTGTGTGGAGCGGATTGCTATGCTGCAGGAGGAGCTGGGAATTACTCATTTTCACGCGTACATGAACCTGGGCGGACTCGATCATCGCGAAGTCATGCGTTCGATGGAACGGTTCGCCGCTAAAGTGATACCACACTTTCAGTGATGCCCAGGTACATGATGCCCGTGCTGCAATAAAGGAGGGTACAGTCATGAGTATTTGGCGACTCGGATATGTTGAAGTCCGTAGTCTCGATCTGGAACGGGACACGCGGTTTTGGCAGGACATTGTGGGCTTGGTCGAAACAGACCGAGGAGACGGCAAGGTCTACTTCAAGTGTTGGGATGAGCAGGATCATCATTCTGTTATTCTGAAACAGGACAACAAAGCTGGCATCGAGCGGGTCGCGTTCAAAGTCGAGGGACCGCAGGATCTAGAAGCGTACCAGAAGAAGCTACACGATGCAGGCGTAGAAACTGCCTATGTGCCGAGTGATGTGGCGAGAGGTGAGGCGCTCCGTTTTCCTATACCCAGCGGGCACACGGTGGAGATGTACTACAAGATGGACAAAGTGGGCAATGGCATGCCCCGGGTTAACCCTTTCACCCCATGGCCTAAAGATATGACCTGGAATCGGCTCTCACCGCCGCGCCTGGACCATCTGAGCCTACCAGCTGTTGACCCACCCGCGACCATTGCCTTTTTCACCGAAGTCCTGGGATTTCGCATCAGCGAACGAGTAGTGGACGACGGCGGGAAGATGCTGGCTGCCTGGCTCTTCGCTACGGCTAACACCACCCATCACCTTTCGATTCTCAACGGGCCAGACGCCACGCTGCATCATATTGGTTTTCGCGCGGATGACTGGACAGAGATCCGCCGTGCGGCCGACATCCTCGCCATGAACGACGTCGAGATCGAGGCCGGGCCGACCCGGCACGCCATCACCCGAGGATTCACGGTGTATTTCTTTGATCCATCGGGGAACCGTTTTGAGTTCTTCATGGATGGCGCCCGTCCAGACCCGGATGACGAACCGATCACCTGGACCGCTGACCAGATAGGTCGGAGCGTGTTTCTGTACGAGAAGAACCTACCTGAAGCGTTCATGACCCGATGTTCATGAGGCGGAAAAGAGGGGGCGGGCATGGTGCACTGTCCACATTGTCAGCATGAGAATCCGGCAGAAGCCAATTTCTGTCTCCTCTGTGGCAGGAAGCTGGCGAAGGTCTGTCCTCAATGCCAGCAAGTATTGCCGCCCGAAGCCCGATTCTGCATGGCTTGAGGCCAGGCGCGGACTGTCGCCCCGCTCACTGTCAACGCCCGACCTCAAGAGCAAGAAAATTGCCCTTATCCACGCTATCCTCATCGCCCTTTTCTGCCACCGCCTCGGCGCCACACTGATTATCTTCAATACTCAGGACTTCTATGTCATCCGCGGATTTATACCGTTTAGGTTTCGGGGATTTTAGCATGGGGCTCCATTCTGCTGGGCCGCCTTTCCTGCAAGACGCAGGTCTCGACCACATCGTCCGTATCACCATTCCCCTCTTCTGCCGTTGAACCGTTGCACTCTTGCCCTGTTCAATGCATAAAGGACGCAATGAACAAAGGAATCAATCCACGCAAAGGAGGAACACACCATGATCGTGATCGCAGGCACCATCCCCATCAAATCGGAACACCGTGAAGAGGCTCACAAACTTGCCCTGTGGATGGCAGAGGAAACCCGCAAGGAGGCCGGTTGTCTTGCCTATGCCTTCTACGCCGACCTGGCCGATCCCAATACCTTCTTTATCTTCGAAGAATGGGAATCAGACGAGGCGCTGAGTCGGCACTTTCAGACCGAGCATATGAAGAAATTTCAGCAGCAAGCACCCAACATCTTGGCTGGGAAAGTCAACGCGAAAAAGTATACCGTCGAGTCAGCGAGTTCGTTGTAGAGACACCCAGAAACGAGGGAACGGAGGCAGTATGAGGGACCTCACTACAATGGGACAGGCGGTGGGAGAACTGTTGAAAACCCGGAAACACACGATCGCGGTGGCTGAGTCCTCGGCCGGAGGACTCATTTCCGCAGCCCTGTTATCGGTTCCAGGCGCTTCAGCCTTCTTCCTCGGCGGAGGTGTGATCTATACTCACGAAGCCAGGCGGGCTTTGCTCAGTATGCCGGATGAGGCGCTTGCGGGCATGCGGGCGAGCACTGAAGAGTATGCCCTCCGTCTTGCCCGAGCAGTCCGGCAACATTTAGGAACGACCTGGGGTCTCAGCGAGACCGGTGCAACTGGCCCAACTGGCAATCGCTATGGGGATGCGGCAGGACATGCCTGCCTGGCTATCTCTGGTCCGGTGGAGCAAATGATCACCGTGGAGACAAGGCACTCGGGCCGCGAAGCAAATATGTGGATGTTTACCGCCGCTGCATTGGAACTGTTAGAAGCGAGCTTGAAAAAAAGCGAGTAGAGAGGAACGCCAATGTTCCACCCTCTGTACTGGCTGTTTCATCATTCTACAGTTTTCCTATTCACCTTGTCAGCGTAGAAGTGAGTGGAATGATTGAGTAAATAAGGAGGGAGGGAACCTGCTATGCACAGTGTGACAGGATCGTGGTCTTTTTTTTGTTTCACCGTTTGCGTGGTCGTGCTGTATGTATGGTTGTCACCAACACCGCTCGTACACGCGCAAGCAGCACCTGGTATCGGCGCGGGAAGCAACCCTGAGGCTGAATCCAGACGTGAGCCGTTCAAGGTCAAACTCAGTGGGTTTCTTAACACCAGACCAGAGGACGAAAGTACACCGGTCGTCACGCTCGGGATCAGTACCTATCGCGAGACCTATCAGTTCGAGGTGCTCAATGTCGAGGCTCCAGATTATCCGCGACTCAGTTCAAGCACAATTCTCCAACAGGTCGGGAGACACAGTGTTGATTTCGACCTGTTTGGACCGCGAGAGCTACTCTCAAAGATTGGCCAGGCCGAGCCTGGCACGCCTTTCGCCATCACGGGTCTCTACTCGCCACGCAACCGCAGTCTCCGCCTTGAGAGCGTCGATGTTATTGGGATGGATAAGTACTGAACGCAAGCCATCAGCCATGAGCTGTCAGCTTTCAGCCAGCAGTGTTGAGGTATGAGTGCGAAGGACTGAGGAAGAACGCTTCTTCGACGAAGCGCCTGATCCTTTCTCAGTCCTCACCATCCATTCTTCTCTTTTGGCTGATCGCTGATCGCTGACTGCTCCTCTTCACAAATCCACTGGCAGTTGCAGATAGGTGTGGTAGATAAAGTCGCGGTGCTCCATGAGCAGCGGCGACACGGCAGCTTGTATGACCGGATCGGTATTGGTGTACATTTTGCGAAACGCTTGGGGCATTGGGCAGAGTTCCTGTGGAAGGGGCTGGATGAGTGCCGCAAATGCCGCCCAGTAAATATCGAGAGCAGACAGTTGCTGCCCAATAAAAAATTTACTGCCTCTGACTCGTTGCTGCTCTAACCTGTTTCCCAATGTCCGCAGGATCTCAGCACACCGAGCAGGAGCCGCTTCTGCCTTTGCTGGATCGTACCCGTATTTGTCCCCGATGTAGGTCGAAAATGCACGGCTTTGCTCACTGGCGGTTGGATTCGTCAGCGTTGGGTGGACAAGCATTAAGCGCTTTGACCAGCCAAAGCCGTTCTCACCACACAATTCGTTCGTGTACCCAAACATCAACATGCGATCCTCAATACTCGCGGGAATCAACGGCGGCTCCGGCGCGAGGCGCTCGAACAAAAAGAGCTGCTCAATCCAGGTTGAGCGGGGACGCTCATCGTTCCAGGCCACGACGGGAGCCGTCGCTTGCGCGCTCCACTCCTGTAACGCACGGTTCTCACCGCCGATCTCCTGCCGAGCAGGGACGTATGCGAGTTTTTTTACGTGACAAATACCTTTTGCTGATTCACTCCACGGACCCGGCACTCCTGGCGAGAGCACGATCCGTAAGCCAGACATATTTCTTGCTTGTTCAACGCTGATATACTCCATATATTCCCCTTTCCTGTTACATGCCTTCTTCACCGACACCTGGTGAGTAGCGGTAGAAAACGGTAATCGTGCGTTCCTGAAAGAACCATTGCCCTTCCTCTTGCACGAGTGTATCATCATACCGGCCAGTTACTACCCGGACTTTCCCGTCTCCCTCTACTGAATCTGCATCAAAATAAGTGGAAGAGGTGGCAGTGTTGCCCTTCACGGTCATCAGCGGCTCGTAGATCTTGTGGCGCATATATTTGTATTGCCCAGGTCGCTGTTGAAAGAACCGCTCGTACCACGCCTGAATGGTTGCGCGCCCAGTGTGCTGGTGCCCATTGTCAAACGACACGGAGAAAACGGCGTCACGATGAAACAGAGCCCCAAGCTCCTCAAGCTTGCCGCGATCAAGGGCGAAGCAATACCGGCTCAGCAGTTGGCGAGCGCCTTCATAGTCGTTGACTGCTGGAGCTGCTGCTGTGGTTCGTCCGCTCGCAGTCCGCCGTGCGTGCGGTACTCGCCGAGTTGGCTTCTTGAGCGCTTTCGTCGATTTTCGCACCGCTTTGACTTTTTTTGCGCTTCGTTGGGTCGCCATGGTCATGTCCTCCTTTATAGTTGACAGTCCCCATCGGTTGGTCAACAGTGCTAGGGAATTCTGCAACTCGGAGATAGCTGTTGTCAAGCAAAATTTTTCTCTCCTGCTATAAGAGACCTCTATGAGGACTCCCTCGCGGAGCGGGGTGCGTGAGATTCTTCACCTTGCCGTTCCCATTATTGCTTCCATGGCTTCTGCCACGGTCATGGGTTTTGTCGACACCTGGATGGTCGCCATGGTGGGTACTGCCGAGGTTGCCGCGGCCATGCCTGCAGGCGTCATCGCCTATACACTGACGGCCCTTCCTCTCGGGATTACCCAGTGCGTGAATACGTTCGCAGCCCAAGCTCTTGGTCGCGGTTCCCCTGGAGAAGGGGCGGCGTTTACCTGGCAAGGCATCTATCTGAGCCTCGTGGTTGGCATTGCGTGCTTTGCTCTGTGGCCGGTTGCCCCATGGTTTTTTTCGTTGTTCGGCCACGATCCGGACATTGTTGTGTTAGAGGTAATCTATTTCCAGATACGGTTGTGGGGGATTGGCCTTTCCGTAGCGATTGGTGCTCTGAGCGGATTTTTCTATGGCATTCATAGACCCAAAGTGCCGCTGGTTGCGATGGTTGTTGCCAACATCGCGAACGTCATCCTGAACTATATCCTGATCTTCGGTCGGTTTGGTGCCCCTGCCCTTGGACTTGCCGGAGCAGCACTGGCAACCGTTTTGGGTTTCGCCCTCCAGACCGCGTTACTATTTGGTGAGTTTCTTTCACAACCGTGTCACCGAGAGTTTGTTACCCGCACGGTCTGGCAACCAGCGTGGTTACGCATGCGCCAACTGCTGCGTATCGGTGGGCCAGCGGGCCTGCACGCAGCGATCGATGTGCTGAGCTGGGGAGTCTTGATTATCCTCCTGGTTGGCCGGTTTGGCACGGAACAACTGGCGGCGAGCAATATTGCCATCCAATATATGACCATCTCGTTCATGCCGGCTTTCGGACTTGCCCAGGCACTCACCGCGTTGGTTGGACGCTATATCGGCGAGGGAAGAAGCGATCTTGCCGTTCGACGTGTCTACGAGGCCCTGTTCCTCTCTACCTGTTACATGGTGCTCATGAGTGTGCTTTATGCCGTTTTTCGCGGCCCGCTCATCGCATTTTTTAATACGGACCCGCACGTCATTCAGGTCGGCAGCGCTATCCTGCTCTGTGCTGCCGCGTTTGAAATCTTCGATGGCATGGGGATTGTTTTTGCCGGTGCCTTACGCGGGGCAGGTGATACCCACTGGGTCGCTGGGATCACGATCACCCTCTCTCTTTGCGTGTTTGCCCCATTGAGCCTGGGGTCAGTTGCGTTTACCAACCTCGAATCGTTAGGGCCGTGGCTGGCCGGCACAGTGAATGTCATTTTGCTTGGTCTGGCGTTGTGGTGGCGCTTTGCCCAGGGAAAGTGGCGAGACATTGATATTTTCGCCACCCAGGAAAAAGCACGGTCGGTAGAACTGTCTTCGCAGAAGGTCGCAGGGTAGGCGAGGGGCGCATGGTCGTGCGCCCCTACGGCTTACGCTGCGACTGCACTCTGCTGCGGCGCGCTAATACCCATCGCGCCGAGATGTGTCATTGCCCGCTCGCTGAGCAACCCAACGCGGGCCAGGTTGTTCCACAATGAGGCATGAAAATCTTTCTTGAAGTACTTGCGGAAGGCGACGTATTCGTTCTTCTGCGCCACCTCAAGACGCATACGTTTGATGTCTTCAATCTCTGCCTGGCTGAAACCGACCGCTTCGTACGCCTCACGTGGGAACTGCCCGCGCAGCAGACCTGCCGCAGCTTCGCAGGCAAAATCCTCCACCTCATGGCGCTCCCGTTCTGACAATTCCGCTATCTGTTCGGGCAAACTCAACATGCCAAAGCCCATGTGGCGGGATTCATCGGCCAGGATTCGTTTACAAATCGAACGGATAGTTGGCTCCTGGCTGTGGTCAGCGAGCATGCGAAACAAAGAGACTGCGAGAGTTTCGGCCACGAGTTGGGTGCCAACGGTTTTGAGGTACCATTGCGGCATTTCCAGAATTTGATCAAATAAATTCTTGAGGCTGGAGGTAAGTGGATAAACGGTCCCGAGCTTGTCATGGACATAGCGAGCGAGGACCTCAGCGTGACGCGCTTCATCCACCACCTGTGTCGCCATGAAGAATTTTGCGTCGATCCCAGGCACAATGTTCGCTATCTGGCTACAGACCATGAGGGCGAACTCTTCGCCATACATCAGTTGGCTGATCCGCCAGGCAGAAAAGTGACGGTTGAGTTCAACTTTTTGCGCAGGTCCCAGTCGATCCCAGTACGGCGTTCCATAAATATCGATGAGCCCATCAGGGAGAATCCCATGCTCCGGATTGAGTTCCTGGCTCCAGTCGATATCACGCGAGGCGTTCCATTGATCGCGTTTCGCCTTTTCATACAGATTGCGCATATCCTGATCTTGGACCTCAAGGATTTGCGTGAATACCGCTGGGACGGTGGCAGTGATAGTGTGCGTATGCGGTTGTGAGGTTGACATATAACCTCCCTCTTAAATGTTACTAGACAGTTTCAATAATAAACAATAGAGTCATCTTTTAGCTAACTCGCCTCGTTATGTCAAGAGACACGAATTGCTGCGGAACCAGGACAATTGACGGTAATATCATCTGGGCCGATAATCAACCGGCAGAAAGGGGCCGCTATGAGAAGAGACCAGACAAGGAACCTTGCTATTTTGCTCCTCGCCTCCTGCCTGCTCGCAGGTGGTTGCGGAAAAACCGAAGAGCCTCCTCCCGGTCCGGCTGAACAACTCGGGCGTGAGCTCGACAAGACCATGTTAGGAGCGGTCAAAAAGGCCGAAGAGGTGCAAAAAAAGCTCGGTGAGAGGTTAGAAGAGACTGGCAAAGACATGCAAAACCTGGAATAGAATCGGGAGCGGTTTCTTTACATTTCGTCAGTTCAATCCATGAACAGGGTAAATTTTCGTCTCGCGTCTCAAGCTGCATATCTCTATCACCCTCCAAACTTCTCGTACCACTCGTCATGGGAAAGCCATAACTCGACCCGTCCCGGCTTACGGCTTTCTCTGTGTCTAGGGGTGGCAGAAGGCCGATAGATACGTGCAATAAAGGGCGGGCGATGGGCTTGCAAGAAACACTCAATTTACTGATGGTCGCCACAAAATTCTCGGCGAGTTCTTGATGTCGTGCTTTCCCGACTACGATGAAGAGGCCGACCCCGGCCCTCATCACAGCGTCTCGTTCGTTTGGTTGATAGCGGATGCGGAAATTCTTAGTAACAGCGAGCCAGCCTCTTCGTCCTATCTCTGGCAACCAGACATCATCGGGAGTAGTTTGGCCAAAATGGTCATCATGTCGCTCGACGCGCAAGCCAGCTTCTAACAGAACTTGCGGAAAGAGTTTGCCGAGATCACGATCTAGTGAAGAATATCACATTTATGCGGCCCGCTCGTAAATGATCGCTTCCTCGATCTCTCGTGGCTCAAGCTCATAATCGGTGGCAACCTCCGCTACTGATTCACCCGCATCAATACGATCGACAATCGCAGCAGTGGAAACGCCACGGCGGGATACTACAGGCCTACCAAAAGACAAACGGGCATCAATAACAATAATCTTTCGGGCATCAAGAGCATCACTGGTTGAGAAAGGATAGAAACGGGTCGGTATCTTTGTTTCATCCCACTCAACTCTCTTGAGGTATGCTTCAAGGACCTTTTTCATGGCGAGCTGACCAGACCGCGAAAGATTGACCAACTCCCCATATTTATCCAGAAGCAGGTCTCCTGCATCGGTCCGTAACTCCGGGCTCAGTAATAGCCGTTTAATCTTGTAGTGTTTTCCGGCGAAAGCTATTGCCTTCCGGACCGCGTCGATAGACACCCCGTGTTGGGTTCTGAGCGCCCGCAAAATGTGCGCTTCTACAAGGTTATTGAACGAAAGCCGTGGAGGATCTGTCTCCGGCGTCGTGATTAACGGCGAGAAGAAACTCGTTCCTTCTTGTGTAGGATACTCCCGACCAGCAATCCATGACCGCAGAGTCGCCGGAGCAATTTTTAGGTATCTGGCTGCCTCGGCAATACTGTATGCCGCTAGATCACGGGGATCCTTCCCTCCGTAGATGTCTTGCTTCTTATGTATCTTCATGCTCTTAGTCTGGGTTGGGACTTGTCTGTCCATTTTCTAGCAAAAATATATTAACACCTGAGATCGACTTTATCCAATCGGGCTGCGTAACAAACAGTATTTGTTGTGTTGCCCGCCCACCACGCTAAGCTGTAGCCGGATTAAATAGACCAAAACCGCTTCGCTTTTTCTTCGTAG
>CAZCWX010000344.1:0-2768 GCA_964502465.1 uncultured Enterobacteriaceae bacterium
CGGCGCACCTGGAAGAATGGACGGTTACCAATCGCGGCGAACTCGTGCAGGGCAAACCGCGACATTACGTTCGCATCACGCCCGCCGATCCGAAACAAGCCGAGGCTTCGCCCGACCCGGATGAGGCTGAGATTGTTCTAGCCATTAGTTTCGCGGTTTTTGAGTAGGAGTGCCATGGCAAGATCGCTTCCAGTAGGATCGTTGATTGTACAGTCAAACGGTTGTGCTGGAGGATCTCGCCATGGCGGCCTTTATCGGGTCATCCTTTGGACTGTTTGTCCTGGGCGTATTTGCTGGGCTCTTCACGGCCCCATCGGAGCAAACGTTCACCGTGCTGGCGTACGGCTGGGCCGTGGCCAGTGGGGAGCGGCAGACGATCACGACCTACCTGTGGCTGACCGGGGCCACGAGCGTGAAGCATTGCTCGTGCTTTTATGTCTTTCTGGGCGGCGCACTCTACGACCTGCGCTGGCAGCGGTGGGGCCGGATTATCCGGTGCGCGGCGCGGGGGGTGCCGGCGGGGGACCCGATCGTACTGGAAGTGGACGACTCAACTAGGAAGAAGGCGGGGCGGCACCTCGAGGGGGTGGGCCACTACCGCAACGGCGCCGGGTCGGCGCGGCAAGAATACCGCCCGCTGCGGGGCCTGAACTGTGTCTGGGGGATCATGCGGGTGCCGGTGCCGGGCTGGCCCGGGCAGAAAGTCAGTGTTCCTATTGGCGTATCGCTCTACCTCAAAGAGGAGCAGGCACAGAAGCTCCAGCTCCCGTATCAGTCGCGCAGTGCGCTCGCGCGGGAAATTGTGGACTTTGTGGCGGCCCAATTGCCCCAGCGCCAGATTCGCGTGCTGGGCGACGGGGGCTATGCCACCACAGAGAGCCTGCATGAGTTACCCGCCACGGTCAACGTGGTGGGGCGCAGGCTGATCACAGGCAAGCGGTCTGCACCTCCGCCCCCGCGGGAGCAGTCGCGTCGTGGGTGTCCGCCAAAGAAAGGCCCGCTCCTGGGCTCCCCCAAAACGCTGGCGCGCCAACGGGTGGGCTGGCCGCCGCATCCCACCGAAGCCGGCGCGCTGGTGCAAGCGTGGGACAGCCTGTGGCATACCGTGCTGCCGGGGCGCCTGCGGCGCGTGGTGGTGGTGCGCCGTCCCGCGGCTCCCTGCCGTCGGCAGCCCGGCCAGCGCAAGCCGCCCCCACCCGTCGAGGCCTTTTTCACCACCGACCTGACGTTGAGTCTTGAAGCCATCCTCGCGCAGTATCGCGAGCGGTGGGCGGTCGAAATCACCCTGCGTGACAGCAACGCCGTCACCGGCTTTGGCCAGGACCAATGCCGCAAGTACACGCGGGTGGTGGGCGCTCATACCTTGCGCCTCGTCCTGGCCGCTGCCCGCACCCTGTGGTTTGTGGAACAGGCTAGCCGGACAGAGGCGCTCGACCTCACCCGCTATCGCCCTTGGTACCGTCAGAAAGTCGCGCCCTCTCAACTCGATATCGTCGGGGCGTGGCGTGAAGCCTTGCAGGCCGCCGGAGTTTTTCCTATACCACGGTTCACCCCAGCTGTTGCCACAATTCCCCAAGTGCCCGAAACTACACTCCCTTTAGCCGCGTAGCGACGCGAAACTAATGGCTAGGATACACTAATAAGATGAATAGTCAGCCGCGGCGTGTATTAGAGCGGAGCGGAAATTTGTCTCTCTATAGAGGAGGAGCGTATGCAGATGCAGAGCAATGGCCAGGTGCAGCGGAGTGCGGCGCAGTGGGGCGAGATTATTGCGCGGTATCGGCAGAGTGGGATGGAGAGTCGGCAATTTTGTGAAGCGGAAGGGCTCACGCTGCGGACCTTTGAGAAGTGGTATGGGGGGATCCGGAGGAGCGAGACGGGTAAGGGGAAGTTTGTGGAAGTGAAAGCCCCCCGGCGGGACAACGGGACCGTGGGCGGTGGAGGTGGAATTGTCCAACGGCGTGCGCCTGCGGGTGCGAGGGTAAGGCGATGTGGTTCACGCCCGAGGTGTGCCGGATTCTGGCCTACAGCCAACCGGTGGACTTACGAAAGTCGATAGATGGGTTAGTGGGGCTGGTGAAGAGCGTGTTGGCGGAAGATCCCCTCGCAGGGAGTCTCTTTGTATTTGTGAATCGGCGGGGGAATGACGTGAAGTTGGTGAGTTGGGATCGGACGGGGTGGTGCTTGTTTGCCAAGCGGCTCGAGCATGGGCGCTTTCACTTCCCAATCAATGGCGCGCGTCAACACGCGGTCAAGCTGCGGATAGATGTCCGTGGCGTCTGCGCGATAGAGTTTCTGGGCGTGGATGGCCTTGAGGCGAGGTAAGAGCGTAAAGCCCAGCAGATGACAGAAAGCAAAGGCCACCTCTGACTGGCCATGACTATCCACATACTGTTTGGTCACCGTCATCTCGGTACAGTGCCGTAAGACGCCTTCAACCATGGCCGCCACTTCGGAGGAGGAGCACGTCTTCAGTTGGGAATAAATGCAGGTGGATTTGCGCTCCACGTGCCAGTAGATCATGATGCCGCGGCCGCCATAGCGGACATGCCATTCCGTCATCAAGTTCTGGTCCCAGGCCCCGAACTTCTTCGCATCCGAGGCACAGGCCGTCGTAGCTTCGCCCCAGATGGCCTGTTAATCAATGGTTAGCCCGTTGAGGGAAGCTTCCAACTTACTCTCATCAGTTGCAGCTGGCTGTATACTATGAAAATATACATGCATGATCGACTTCGAGAAAATCGAAGGGTTCGATTGGGATGCTGGTA
>CAZCWX010000345.1:0-4007 GCA_964502465.1 uncultured Enterobacteriaceae bacterium
CGTCCTCATTGGCCACGTAGACTGACACTCCCTTCGCAATGAGGGTAGGCACATCCTGGTCAATCTGTGGTGGGTTGGGCTGGAACAGTTCTCCAAAGCGCAAGCCGGACGCATCCTGCCCTTGGACAGCATAACTGACCGCGTTGGCGCGCAATAAAATAGCAATGTCGGCTCCCGCGTTTTTCAAAATATGATTAAACCACAAGATGGTATCGTCCTGTTGTTCACCTGTTGTTCAATGGTGGCCCGATAGGCCGTCTCCACAATACTCAGAATCTTGGTCATTGTCTTCCTCCGTATTACTTGGTCGGGATCACCAACACAGCATCGCTCGTCTGCACCCAGTCCAGAAAATCTTTCGGCGTGCCACGCTTTGGCCCCTCAATCCACTCGCCCGCACTTCGTTCATCTACGCACAGGCCACAGTTGATCCACTCCAGAGGTTACTCTCCGTTAGCCAGAGCAAACAGCGCAGCGATCCAATCTTTCGTCGTCGGATGTTGCTCTTCCTCAACGGTCGTGCCCTTTGCCGGATTGGCATGCGGTTGTTGCGTTTGCATGGTGAGGCCGACCGCTCCTTCATAGGCAAACACCCGCACCTGATGCCCTTTGCGTAGGGTGGCATCGATGATCCGCAGCGCTGTCGTCGAGCGCGCTGACTCATACGGTGGGTCCATTAGGGCAAGCGTCAGGGTTTTTCTTTCCGTCATAGTACACCTCCTTCTGTTAGTGCCAAATCGTCTTTGTTCCCTCGCTCACGATCAGATCGACCAGCGCCTCTATATTCGATGGTTTGACCCCATCAGCCAGGTGCCGAACGGCCCGCTCCTTCAGGGAAAAGTCATCCGCCAACACGTCCCGCCGCCACCGCTCATGGCAGCGCCGGTGCAATGGGGAAACGAGGCGGTAGTCCGCGAGCGGCTCCAGCACGGAATCGCCAGGCTGGATACCACGAAGCGCCTCTATCCGATGCGCTATCCCTTTCCGCCGGTGGCGGTGGTCGAGTTTTTCCGCGTGTATTATGGCCCGACCAACCGCGCGTTCGCAGCGCTCGATACCGCTGGACAACGGGCGTTGCGCCATGATCTTGAACAGCTCTGGACAAACAATAATCAGGCGCACGATGGCTCGACGTACGTTGAGGCGGAATATCTCGACGTGGTGGCGATCCGCGGGGATTTGACCTCCATCGACTGCGCCCGGCGATAAGGAAACCTATAGTCTGCCTTTTTTTGCCAGGGTTGCGTCTTTTTCTCACCTCCTCCGTCTTTAGCACTGGAAGCCTACAAAGAGTTTCCAGAAAAAACCCTGACCGAAAGGAGATATGTCATGAGTACATCCGCATCGCCGCTGCCAGGTGAAAGAACCGCCTCCACCCGTTCCATCGACATCGAGCTGCTGGCGCTCGATCTCAATACCTGTACCCGGTGCGTAGGCAGCCAAGCCAACCTCGAACACGCCCTCGCCATAACCCGACAGGTTTTGCAAGCGACCGGCCATAACGTGCAGGTCCGGACCATTGTGATCGAGTCAGAAGAACACGCCCGACAGCATAACTTCGTGACCTCGCCAACGATCCGCATCAACGGCCACGATATCGCCCTGGAGACTCTAGAGAGTCACTGTAACTCCTGCACCGATCTGTGTGGATGTGAGGAAGGAACCAACTGCCGCGTGTGGCGATACCAGGGACAGGAGTACACCGAAGCGCCTGTGGGGATGATCGTGGACGCGCTGCTGCGCGAGCTATATAGTGGAACGCAAACGCTGGGTGTGCCGCCGGCAATAGGCGACGTGCCGGAGAACTTGACGCGTTTCTTCAGTGGCAAGGCAGCGAAGGCGGCTCCGGTCTCCTCTTGTTGCTCGCCGCAGGAACAAACGACCTGCTGCGCGCCCGCGGAGAAAGCGGCCTGCTGTGGGCCATCGCCCTCCACAAGTGCTACCGGCTCCGCCGGTTGTGGGTGCAAATAAGTGGAGGCATGGAGGGAGCATCACCGTGGCACATGACACCGAACTCCTGTGGCGTGAGTTACGCGACCGCTTACGCGTCTTCATCGCCCGCCGGGTGGATGACCCGGCGGATGTGGAGGATCTCTTGCAAGAGGTCTTCCTGCGAATACACCAGCATCTGTCAATGGTCAGGGATACGGGGCGGCTGATACCGTGGATCTTTCGGCTGGCGCGTAATGTCACTACGGACTATTACCGCGCGGCCTCACGACGGCATGAAATCCCAGGTCACCCGCTCCGCAACCGTGAAGGAGACACGGGAGAACATGAGTCCACCTCTTCGCTCCACAGCGACGAGCATACCTCACACCATTACGAACTGGCTCCCTGTCTTACACCGTTGATTGAGCGACTGCCCGAGCACTATCGAGAGGCAGTGCGCCTCGTCGAGTTGGAAGGAGTACCCCAACGCGAGCTGAGTGAGCGGTTAGCCGTCTCGCTCTCTGGGGCCAAGTCACGGGTGCAGCGTGGCCGAGAGAAACTTAAGGAACTCTTACTGCACTGTTGTCAGGTCGAGTTGGACAAACGGGGGAACATCATGGACTACCAACCGGAGGTAGAGGGGTGTGGGTTGGTAGCCCCTGTGACTACGTCGAGCAGGGCAAAGACCAATCCTACTCCATGTTCATGTGTACACCAGAAAGAAGGGCGCCATGAACGATCAACACTGTAACGAGACGGCCGCCTGGACCTGCCGGCAGACTGCGCTGTCGTCGGGACATCACACCATTCATTCAGTCGGGGAAGCGAGCCGTGGCGTCTCATCCGCGGGAGAAACCCGAGTCGTCACTCCGGTGCAGTCCTTCGTGCCAGGTGTGGTAGCCCACTACCTGACCCACCAGGATTTACCGATCACGACGGAACTCGCGGTGTTGTTCGTGGACCTTGCTGACTCCACGCGGATGGTGGTCCAGCAGCCACCCGCGCAGGCGCTCCTCTTGATTCAACGCTTCACCGAGATGGTGACTGAAATCGCCATAGCGCATTGCGGCGATGTCAAAGATTATGAAGGCGACGGCGCCTTGCTGTATTTTGCGTCGATAGCGTACGCAACCCGGGCGGCGTTGGCCATGCAGGCGGCATTTGCCGCACTGCAAACGAGCGATGGGCAGGTCGTTCAGGCGCGCTTCAGCCTCAATGTCGGAGAGGTCACGGTCGGCGTTATCGGCTCTGCGTTGCGACGCTCGGTTGCGCTCATCGGTCCAACAGTGAATAATGCCGCCCGACTCCTCAAACATGTGGCCCCCGGCGGCATTATTGCCCCGCAGACAGTGGTCGAACGGTTACGGCAAGAAGCCCCCACCTTGGCGCGCGACTTTGGACTGCAGGGAACCTGCCTGACCGTTCGTGACTTCGAAGAACAGTGCGTGACGGCCTATTCCCTTCCCCATACAAGCGAAGAAGCGAGCACCCAGAGTCTAATGTTAGGAGACCAAAAACAAATTGTGATCGACCAACCCCGAGACCCCAAACACCGGAGCCGAGACGGGTCGTGTCTTCCGACGCCGGACACTAGGTCTCCGACGCCGGACGCCGTTTTTCGCTCTGAAGGCGAGTACTGGACGGTGAGCTTTGCGGGCACGACCTGTCGCCTCAAAGAGGCTCGCGGCCTCCACTACATTGCCCATCTGTTGCACCATCCCCACCAGGAGATCCATGTCATCACCCTGCTCACCATGAATGCGGACCTGAACGGGGGGTCCGCTGACGCTCATTCCTTTCAGGACCCCAGTCTGCCATGCGACCACACCGGGGGGTTCAGTGACGCCGGGGAAATCCTTGATCCACAGGCACGAGTGGCCTACAAGCAACGGGTGAGCGAGCTACGGGAGGAACTGGCCGAGGCGCAGAGATTTCATGACCTGGGCCGCAGCGAGCAGCTGGCTGCTGAGATCGACTTGCTCACCCGCGAACTGACCCGTGCGGTCGGGCTTGGCGGGCGGGCGCGGCGGGTGGGATCGCCGGCGGAACGTGCACGGGTGAACATTACCCGCGCC
>CAZCWX010000346.1:0-12616 GCA_964502465.1 uncultured Enterobacteriaceae bacterium
ATTTCCGGGAAAGGTTATACCCATACGCAATGCAAAGCATAACAACCCTGAACAGCCTGAACTGGGCTAATACATTCGGTTCTAATTGCTCGAACAAGGGATATTCTTTTCAAGAAATCGCCTTATTCAAGAATCAACAGCCACCACAACAGCCATCAACCACAAAGTCGCGTAAAGGAAAATAGGCTAAGTATGCGGAAAGACAGGTGGAGCCGATCGGAATTGAACCGACGACCTCTTGAATGCCATTCAAGCGCTCTCCCAACTGAGCTACGGCCCCACAGGAAGGAAACAACACGGGCGGAAAAGGGCCCCGAAATAGTGACACTTTCTCCTGGTAGAGTCAACTCCAGACTCACGGCCGCGCCGGTGTCACCGCCACAGCAAACGGACCATTGCCGATTTCCGTGAAGGCGATGAGACGGTTCGTGATACTGCTGAACACACGCAGATAACTCCCCAAACCGTTACGGCCATAGATGGCAACATACACCCGGTCCCCGTTGGGAGTCACCGCAACGCCATCAGGCTCGTTCAAGACGTCATTGAATGGATCAACCCCAACAAAAACTGCATTGATGACATTGAGCGTCGTCGTGTCAATCACTGACACGGTGTAGTCCAAAGAATTTGAAACGAACGCACGCGTCCCATCCGGGGAGAACGCGACCTTGGCAGGCAGGAAGCTCACCTCAATCGTATCTATTACCTGATTCGTCACGGTGTCGATGACCGCAACTGAGTCATCGTTGAAGTTGACGACGTAGACCCTGCGACCATCTGGACTCACGGCAATGCCGTTCGGTCCCTTCTTGTTCCCCAGTGCAATGGTGGTCTCCGGACTGTTCGTGCCCAGGTTGAGGACTGTCACCGAATTATCAGCGAAGTTCGAGACATAGGCATGTGTGCCCTTAGGTGTAAGCGCAACCGCCTGCGGCTGCCGGCCAACTGGCAGTGCGACCTCCACCGCTTTTGTGGCGGTATTAATAACCGAGACCGAGTTACCGAAACCATTGACGACGTAAGCTTTCGCTCCGTTAGGCGAAAAGGCAATGCCCTGCGGGCTTCTCCCTACCGGGATCGGCTCTCCTGTCACCGTGTTGGTAGCAAGATCGATCACGGACACCGTATTGTCCCTGGCATTGGTCACATACGCCGAGGCCGCATCCGGGCTAATCGCGATGCCTCTCGGCTCTCGTCCCACAGGGATCGTTTCCGCAACGGCATTCGTCGCAGTGCTGACCACTGACACAGAATTGCTTTTGACATTCGTGATATACACTTGTGGACCACCCTCACATTGGGAGGTGTCAAACTCACACGACAGTGTACATCCCAGGGTACCGCCGCTAAATCCCCGTGAGCTGCAGGTTGCACCCCCCAGGGTTGCGCCGTCACACTCCTCACCTGTCTCGATATTGCCATTGCCGCATAAGGCCTGAGCCACAAAACATTGGCAGCTCTCTTGCCAGGCGTATTGGACATCGATGGTCTGCTCCTGTTGGGTGGCTTTGTCGCGAATTTTCAGGTTATCAATTTCTAAATTGATCCCGTTGATAAACGCATCGGCTTCAGACAGATCAAAACGATCAATAAACTCAGAGTTTCCTAACTTCACGACGGTTACTGCATTATCAACGATACGAGAGGCGTCAGTGCTATCCTGAACCTCGACACCGATCGTATGCCCACCGCTGGTCAGCAGGTTAAAGTTGGTAAGTGCGCCAAATCCGCTCTGCAGCGATTGCGGTTGCTCAGGGAAAGCCGCTCGCACATCGGCACGTTCCGCACAACACGGAATAGCATCCCCAGTATTCTCATCTATACGTTGACGGACACTCGTAATGGTCGCGTCAGGAGTTGCGGAAAAGGTCCATCCCGACACCGCTCCGATCCCACTGACAGCTCTCTGGGCCGGCGGGTTCTCCAGTACCAGTTGAATAGTTTCGTCTTCAGTCTGGGACCGCGTGCTCTCCGTAATGGCTGCAACAGCGCGATTCGCTTCAGATTGTGTCGTCGTTTCAGAGTGCACAATCCCGAGATTTTGCAGATTCTCCTGCCACGCTAAGCGAATCGTCACTTCCTCTGAATTGCCTGTCTCTTTTTCTCTGGCGATGACTCCGGCAATCTCAATTTCCGTCCGCTCGTCATGAAACTCGATGGGGTCAGTAAACAACAAGTCGAGCTGGCTAAGGAACTGGAATCCCCCGGGCTTCACCACCGTCACCTGGGCTTCTCTATTTTGCGGAGCGCTCCCGACGGTGTCACTGACCGCGATCGCAATGGTCGCAGCGTCTGGCAGCAGGTTAAAATTAAACACTTGCCCAAACCCACTGTTGAGGGCTTGCGGCTGATCAGGAAATTCTGCCTGCACATCGGACCGTTCTACGCAACAGGGAATGGCGCCAAGATCGGTCCCATTCACAAACAGACGCACAGTCACCTGTGCTCCAGGTTGATCAGAGAATGCCCAGCCAGAGATGACACTAATCCCGCTCACCTTTTGGCTCTGGACCGGATTTTCGAGCATGACAAAAATCTCGGCCCACCCAACCCGGGCGGAGAAAAGCGAGAACACCACGCAAAAAAGAAAACACCGATAAGCCTGTTTCATACTATTCCTGTTCGAATGCGGGGCTGTGTCGAGAGAACCGGGAAGCCGCCCCCTTTCACAGCTTTCATTCCTGACATCAGGCAGTCGTGAGAGCGACGATACTGATGCCACACGTCTCTGCGGCTTGCAACAACTTGGGCTTCTCGATCATCAACGTTTTTCCGGCTTCGAGAGCCAGGACAACAGCTCCGACCTCGTGCATCACGGCAATCGTGTCTGGTCCAACCGCAGGCACATCAAAACGGAGGTCTTGTTGCGGTTTACTCACCTTGACCACGACTGTCCCTGTCCCACCAAGTTCACCACCGCGATGAATGGCCGCGTTCGTTCCTTCGACTCCTTCGACGGCTAGCACCGTGCCACGTTTCACTACCACACTCTGACCGACATCCCAGCGGCCAATTTCTCGGGCGACCGCGAACCCTAAGCGGATATCTCTCCATTGCTGCGCGTCGGGACTATGCGCGGTGAGCACTCCTTCCTGCGGAATGAGGGAGGATAAAAACCGGGTGGACTCAATCACAGCAATGCCTTCACTCTCTAGTTCTTGTGCCACTCCACGCAGAATCACATCATCTTTGAGACTCGGCAGTCGGCTGATAAACGCCAGACCACGCTCGTCCGGCTGGAAGTGTGTCAGCGCACCAGCTTTATGAATGCCCCCAGCCATCACCGCTTGAGTAATGCCTGCACTCTTCAACACCTCGATAATCTTTCCGAGTTCTCCAACTCGTACCCACGTCAGCGATGGGACAAGTGAGGCAATTTCACTCAGGGTTTCCCCTGCATGGGCGACGGCAACAATCTCAACTCCTTCAGCTTGCGCCGCTTCAATCAGAATGAGGGGAAAACGGCCGTTGCCGGCGATGACACCAAGAGAAGGCATACTAGACACAGGAGGCAGCGGGTTTTCTACTCGTCTCCTCCCTCATACTCCTGAAGGGTATTCGCACGCGGGCGACAGAGACCGCGTTGTGACGTGGCAACAAAATCGATCAGATGGGCTACCTCCGGTGACTCTCGGTGCTCGTGGCGAAGACGTGCGAGGGCGTCTTTGAGTAACAGTCCTTCGGAAAAGAGCGTGTGATAGGCTTTTTTAATCGCGGCAATCTGCTCGACGCGAAACCCCCGGCGTTTCAGCCCGATCACATTCAAACCGTACAAACGAGCACGATCTCCCATCGCGGCACAATAGGGCGGGACATCGAGCGAGACCATGGCTCCAGCCGCGAGCAACGCCGACTCACCAATGCGGGTAAACTGGTGTACGCCAACCAGCCCTCCCACGACGACATGGTCTTCCAGCGTCACATGTCCAGCTAACGTCGCACAGTTCGCTAAAATCACCTGGTTACCGACGATACAGTCGTGGGCCACATGCGAGTACACCATAAAGAGATTGTGATTGCCTACACGAGTGACCATCTCCCCTCCGGCGGTGCCAGGGTTGAGGGTAGCAAACTCGCGAATCACATTATGGTCTCCAATGACCAAGGTGCTCTCCTCGCCACGATATTTCTTATCCTGCGGGATAGCCCCAACACTGGCAAACTGAAACACCTGATTGTCACAACCCAACGTCGTGTGGCCGTCGATAACGGCATGCGGTCCAATCACCGTGTTTTTGCCGATCCGCACGTGTGGACCGATGACTGCATACGGCCCGACCTGAACTCCGCGATCGAGTTCCGCTCCCGCTGCGACTATCGCTGAGGGATGAACAGAAACAGCCGCCCTCTTCACACGTTGTCCCTACCGTCGAGATCCACTTCCAACAGCACCGTGAACTCGAGTTCAGCCACTACCTTGTCCGCTACGGCAGCCACACCACGCATCTTCCAGAAAGGGCCGCGGCGCCGCACGACCTCAACCTCCAGGCGGAGTTGGTCCCCGGGGATGACCGGCTGGCGGAAGCGCACGCGGTCGAGCCCCGTGAGCATAGCGATCTTCCCCTGACTATCGGATTCTGGAAAGGTGTAGCGGGCAAGAATTCCCCCGGCCTGGACGACAGCTTCACAGATTAACACACCAGGCATAAGGGGGCGGCCAGGGAAGTGCCCAAGGAAAAACGGCTCGTTGGCGGTCACATTCTTAAGCGCAACAAGCCGATGGCCAGCCTCGACTTCTACAACCCGATCAACAAACAGAAAAGGATAGCGATGTGGCAGGAGGGCGGGGACCTCGATCTTATCCATGCCCGGTTAGTTCCTCGCGGCAGCCTTCGTCCCTGCCTTGGAGGAAATTTTCGAGCCTTTTTGGTTGTATGCACTGATGACCGATTCGGTCAAATCGATTGCGCGAGAACCATAGAGCACGACCGTGTTGTTTCCTTCCAAAATGAGCGTGTAACTGCCTTGTTCGCCAATATCCTGCAGAATCACCCGTAGTTCCTCGAGGATGCGGCCAGTCAGCTCGCGGTCTCTAATCTGCAATTCCTGCTGAGAATCTTTATACATCCGCTCAAAGTCACGCATTTTCTGGCGATAGTCGCGCTCCAGCACTTCCCGTTCTTCTTCGCGCAACAGCAGCCCCTTCTTTTCCAGTTCATCTTTCAGTCTTTCAACCTCTTTTTTGCGCTTCTCCAGGCTCTGCTCCATCCGTTCAAGTTCGCCCTTAAAGTTTTCTTTGGCTTTTTTCCCAGCCTCGGACTCATTTAAGGCTCGCTGCAAGTCAACATAGCCAAGCTTTAACGAGTTCTGCGCCAGAGCAACCGCGGGGATACTCAGCAAGCAAAACAACAGACCTGTCACTGTACGACGCATGGGATTCTCCTCTGTGGAAAAAGACCCCTCTTCGAGGTGCCTGTTAAGTCACGTTAGTCCGCTCATTCGGCACGCAGGTTAAAAAGGAGCCCCCTGGAACCCACGGCCACCCCCACCAGATCCACCAAAACCACCAAATGAGAAGTGCATTGTGCTCGTGCGCTCATCTTTCTTGGCATTCAGCGCCTTGCCCAGCTCGACACGGATCGGCCCAAAAGGAGAACGCCAACGCACCCCAGCGCCCACTGAGTAGCGGAGATCCCCAACGTCAATCCCCTGCTGCTGAGTGAAAGCATTACCAAGGTCACTGAATATCACGCCCTTGAGGTTTAACTGTTGCACGATCGGGAAGTTAATTTCGTTGTTCAAAACCAGCTGTTGGCTTCCACCGATCGGACGGAGATAGGTTTTCACCCGTCTCCCTTGGGGAGAATCGGAATCAGAAACCGTAACGGTCACGGCTTCACGCGGCCCAAGGCTGCGTTCACCAAATCCACGAATAGAGTTAATCCCACCCGGAAAGTAGCGATCAAACAGCGGCAGGTCATCTTTGAGAATACGTTTATCCCGCGTCCCAATATGGCCTTTCTCAGTGAAGCTGATGTCCCCAACTCCGTAACCAAGAAAGCCCCCGGTCATCCAGGTAAAGGTTCCCCACTTGGGGCTGTTGTACACCGGGAAAAAGAAACGCGCCTCAAGTTCAGCCTTGGTGTAATCAGTCTCACCACCCAACCCGGCGTAGCCAAACGACAACTGTTGCATTGATCCCCGAGTGGGGTCAAAGGGATGGTTGAGGGTGTTGCGAAAGATCGTTGGCGTAATCGTGCTCGTTATTGTGGTTCCTTGCTCTGCGCGAATAGCATCTGGAGTAATAGGATCAAAATTGCTGATTCTGGCCCGCTCCCATTGGTACTGCAATCCAAGGCGGACGTCATCCAGGGGAAATCCCCACAGCGAGTCATATCCCAGCGCGGTAAACGGGTAGAAGAACCGGACACCGCCGCCTGAACCAGAGCGATCGAAATCCTCGAAGGCAAATCGCCAGTCAAACAGATCCGCACCAAAAGTGAGGGCGGTATCAAGAAAATAGGGATCGGTGAAACTGATCGTGGTATTGCGGTACCGTGTCCCAATGCTGCCGCCAATGACGAGTTGTTGGCCACGACCCATTAAATTATTTTCTTGGACGCGCGCACTGGCAATGATGCTGGTCGAGGAGTTGAACCCGGCACCAATGCTAAACGCACCAGTCTGCGCCTCCTTCACGTCAACCAAGACGTTGAGTAAATCGTTCCGCAGTCCGCGTTGGGTGGTAAGATTCACATCCTCGAAAAATCCCAGTCGCTGCACCCGTTCGCGGCTGAACTGGAGGCCGGTCGCGGAAAACAGCGTCTGTTCCGCAATTCTCAGTTCACGGCGGATCACTTTATCGCGGGTTTTGGTATTGCCAGCGATCTCAATCCGGTCGACGTACACCTCTGGTCCCTTATCAACGACATAGGTAACGTTCACGATTTTGTCATCAGGGCTTACAGCGGTTTCGGGCTCAACGTTGACGAACGCATAGCCCATATCACTAAAGTATCCAGTGAGACGGAACACGTCATCACGTAGCGTACTCGCCTTAAACGTGGTTCCGCTCTCCAAGGCCACTCGTCTTTTTGCCTCTTCTTCGCCACCAGGAACATCCTCACTGAACTCCACCTCGCCAATCTGGAACTGCTCCCCTTCGTCGATGCGGATGGTAACAACGAGACCGTCTGCTTCGCGCTCGACCTGCGGCTCATCAATGCGCACATTGATGTACCCATTATCATAGTAAAAAGCCGTCAGCCGCTCGATATCGGTCTTCAGCGCATCACGGTTGAGTACACCAGTATTAAGGAATCGCGAAAGAAAGTTTTTTTCGCGCGTGGCCAGAATGGCACTCAGCTGATCACTCGGCACTGCGGTATTGCCCTCGAAGATCACCTGCGTCACGCCGATTTTCGCGTTCTCAGCCACGGTAAACGTGACCGCGGTTTCTCCGGCGGTGATTTCTTCGGTGCGATAGGTAATGTCCGCATCGAGAAACCCCTTCTTTTCGTAGGCTTTCTTCGCTTCTTCAATACCCCGGCGGATTCTGACAGGGTTGAGAATGGTACGGGGGTGAATCTTCACTGCGGTCTCGAAATCCTCCTTCGATAAGGCCTTATTGCCCTCGACCCGTACCTCGCGCACTAGCGGTCGCTCGTACATCTGATAGATCAATATCGTCCGGCCATTTTCTTCACTGACCCGCGCTTCAACGTTGCTGAAGAATCCCATACCGTATATCGCGCGGATATCGCTATCGATCGTTTCTTCATTCAGCGGCTCGCCAGGGCGACTCTTGAGATACACCCAGATCGCTTCTTCTTCTACTCGATCGTTCCCGCTAATACGCACCTCAGAGATCACGCCCTCAGTCTGCCCGAGGAAAACATCCTCTGCTTGCCCTTGAACAGCCAGAGTCAAGAGGACCAGCCCCATCATCCAGCAGATTTTGTGCCTCATTGCCGCACACCCTTTTTCTAAGGATGTGTCCCCCCTAACAAAATCCATACAGATTGTAAAGGCAGTAGAGAGGAAGAAGTGGCGTTCTGCCTTCAAGCCGACACCTGAATGAGCGCACCAGCATCCAGCCGGAGCGTCCGGTCCATTGCGGTCGCAATCCTCTCGTTGTGCGTCACGACCACCATGGTGATCCCGAGTTCGTGGTTCAGCGTCAGCAACACGCGGAGGACGCTTTCACCGGTCATCGGATCAAGGTTTCCAGTCGGTTCATCCGCAAGAATGACTCGCGGTCGTAAAACGACCGCACGAGCGATCGCGACCCGTTGCTGTTCCCCACCGGAGAGTTCTCCAGGGCGATGGCTCAACCGCTCTCCCAGGCCAACTCGGTGCAGAATGTCCCGGGCTCGCTGACTCGCGTCGAGCCAACTCAACCCCGCGATTAGCCCCGGCATGGTGACATTTTCCAGCGCGGTAAAGTCGGGCAACAAGTGGTGAAATTGGAAAATAAATCCGATCTCGCGGTTGCGCACAGCCGCTAACTCGGCTTCAGCCAGCGCGAACAGGTCCTGCCCATCGAGGAACACTTTCCCCTCGGTTGGTCGGTCCAGCGCGCCCAGGATATGCAGGAGCGTACTCTTCCCCACACCCGACTCACCGACAATAGCGATGCGTTCAGCCTGGCGAATCTCCAGATCAAGAGATTCGAGCACGCGGATTGCAGACTCCCCTTCGCCATACCGTTTGCTCAAACCGACCGCCTGGATCAACACCTCAGCCACGACCGTCTCCCCAAAAAGCAATCAGTATTGAGCTGTCGGCTTTTAGCCCCTCCCGAAGAATGATAAAGGGCTGCGGTGCTTGCTGATGGCTGACTGCTGAGAGCTGACCGCTCCTTTCATTCATACCTGATCACTTCCACTGGTGCTAAACGAGCGGCCTGACGGGCCGGGTAGATCGTGGCCAGTAGACAAATGATGACGGATGCCACCCCTACAGCGAGAAAATTCTCACCATAGATTTTGACTGGCAGGGTAGACACATAAAACACGTCCTTTGGCAGTTCAATAAAATGATAGCGCTCAAGCAACCAGCACCCGACAAAGCCAAAGACCGTCCCCAGCAGCGTGCCGATCACCCCGATGATCATCCCCTTATAGACAAAAATACGGCCAATGGACCGGGTGGTTGCCCCCATCGACTTGAGTACGGCAATATCTTTGCGCTTCTCCATGACCACCATGATTAGTGTGGCAATGATGTTGAACGCTGCCACCAGCACGATCAACAAGAGCACGATGAAGTACACCATCTTTTCCAGCGCCAGCGCAGCAAACAGGTTGCGGTTGATTTCAGTCCAATCCCGCGCCTTATAGAGAAAACCGAGCGCCGTCTCGAGTTGGCGCGCCACAGTTGGGGCGGCATAGACATTCGTGACGCGCACCTCAATGCCAGTGACTGTGTTTCCCAAGCCAAAGAAGTGCTGCGCATCGGCGAGCGCCATATAGACCACCGTATTGTCGTAATCGTACATCCCCGAGTCAAACAGCGCGGCGACCACAAATCGCTTGATTTTGGGGATCATCCCCAGTGGTCCTGGCGTAGTACTGATTGGCGACACAATGCTGAGAGGATCACCAGGGAGCACACCAAGCTGCTGGGCGAGTTCCTGTCCGATAATGATACCAGAGAGTTGGACCGTGCGTCCTTCTGCTCCATCACGCACAGTCACACTGTGTAGTTCCCCTAATCCGTCAATGCTCCCTTCTCGGATATGGTCAACCACATTGACCACTTCGCTTGCCAGAGTCGGATCCACTCCCCGGACTAATACACCCGCGACGCTTTGACGCGAGTTGACCATCACCTGTCCATAGATAAAAGGGGCTGCCGCCACGACACCTGGGACTTGGTTCACCCGTTCGACCACCTGATTATAGTCGCCGATCGTGCCACCCACATTCGAGAGGATAATATGAGGGTTAAAACCCAGGATACGATCCCGCAGGTCCTCTTCAAAGCCGGTCATGATGGCCAGCACAATGTTAAGGGTCATCACCCCGATCATCACCCCGATGGTGGCAATGGCCGTGATCAGCGAGATGAACGCCTCACGTCGCTTCGCTCGCAGGTAACGGAGACTAATAAAGAGTTCGTAACGCACGCAATAGCAGTCAGCTTTCAGCAGTCAGCTTTCAGCAACACAGTTGTCATGCCGCAGTCATCCTTCCGGCTGATCGCTGATTGCTGACCGCTGAGAACTTTTTCATTTCTTCTCCGGCCGCATGTGGGGAAAGAGGATGACATCACGGATCGACGGTGAATTGGTGAAGAGCATGACTAACCGATCTATCCCGATTCCCTCACCAGCCGTGGGTGGCATGCCATACTCCAGCGCGCGGACATAGTCCTCGTCGAGCGCATGGGCTTCCTCGTCACCAGCTTCGCGCTCGCGCAGTTGCTGAAGAAACCGTTGCAACTGATCGTCCGGATCGTTCAGCTCGGAAAAGGCATTGGCAGTCTCGCGTCCAGCGATGTACAGCTCAAAGCGGTCGACAAAGCACGGATCCCGTTCATTGCGACGTGCGAGGGGGGAAATTTCAACCGGATAGCTCACGATAAACGTTGGTTGAATAAGGTACGGTTCGACTACTGCACCAAAGAGTTCTTCCAGTACTTTCCCAGGTGGTGCCGAGGCAGGTGGATGCACGCCTGCCTCACGTGCTTTCGCGCGTACGATATCCTCTTGCTCAACCTCATCGGCCGAGAGTCCGGTATATTGACACACGGCCTCCTTCATACCAAGGCGGCGCCAGGGCGGCGTCAGGTCGATTTCGTGTTCTCCATAGACAAGCAGCGGTCCACCGTTCACTTCTTGCGCCAGAAAGGCAAATAACTCTTCGGTCAGGGTCATCAGCTGTTCATAGGTCGCGTAGGCCTGATAGAATTCCAGCATAGTGTACTCAGGGTTATGCTTCGTCGAGACCCCCTCGTTGCGAAAATTGCGTCCGAGTTCAAACACCCGGTCGATCCCACCCACAACGAGACGTTTCAGATACAGCTCAGGAGCAATACGGAGATAGAGATCAATATCCAGAGCCCGGTGATGCGTCACAAAAGGCTTTGCCAGCGCCCCACCTGCTACGCTTTGCATGACTGGGGTTTCCACCTCGATAAAATCGCGCTCCTGAAAGAAATGCCGGATCAGTTGGGTGATTTTCGCCCGCTTGCGAAACGTCTCGCGCACCTGCGGATTGACTAGTAAATCAAGGTAGCGTTGGCGATAGCGGGTCTCGACATCCTGCAGCCCGTGCCACTTCTCAGGCAGGGGGCGTAGGGCTTTACTCAGCAAGTGTAACGCGGTTGCCTTGATGGTGAGTTCCCCAGTACGGGTTCGGAAGATCGGACCTTCAACCCCGACAATATCCCCGACATCGAGCGATTCCTTGAGGAGCGTCACCGCCTCCGGTGGGCTATCGCCCTGCCGGACATAAACCTGGATCTGGCCACTCTGGTCCTGCAAATGAAAAAAGGCCGCTTTGCCAAAATAGCGCAGGGACATGATACGACCAGCGACAGAGAACAGGGCGGTTCCCTTCTGCAGTTCCTCTTCGCTAGCGTCAGCAAACTGATCCCGCAAAGCAGCAGTCGTACGGGTCGGAAAGAAGTCATTCGGATAAATCGGAACGCCCGTCTCTTTCAAAGCAGCGAGTTTTTTCTTACGGACCAGAATCTGTTCGTTTTCTTCCATAAAACACTGGTCTTAACTAACCTGAGAAAGAGCGTCAACCGGGTAAAGGGGAAAGAAAAGCAAATTTTTTCCCCTAAACACGGCTTTTCTTATTTCTTATTCTTCAGAAAAATCCTCTATATACTTTTCCTGAGCTTAGAATAAAAAACTTTATGCAAAGCTTGAATTGTTCTTTGCATTAGCTTATCCTGCCTGTTGAGGCTGAGGGGTGGTGGCGGAGATGCATTCCAGAGTTCTTTTCTTTAGCGCTCGTTTTTTCCTTCTCACGCTGCTCTCTTATTTCTGTGCGCTTTCCGTCAACAGCCTGGTAGCCATGTGGTTGACGCTTCCGCCCTCAGCCTTTCAGCGCGAAGGAGCACTGACCTCACCACCAGTTCAACAAAAACTGCCGCTCTCGGCGTACGCAGTCATCCACACCAAAGATATTTTCAACGCGGTAAAAGCCCCTGCACCAAAAGAAGGGCTGACCGTGGCCGCTCACAATGGAGTGTTCAAACTGTGGGGAACAGCGATGCGCGATCATGATAATGCGTTTGCGATTATTGAAGACCAAAGTTCGCGCGCGCAAGGGCTCTACCGTGAAGGGCAAACCATTGCGCCTGGGGCCACCTTAGTACAGGTTGACTGGGACCGGGTCATCATCGAGCGCGAGGGCCGACAAGAGACGCTTGTCCTGCCAACTGACGCCCCTTCTCCACCACCGACGCAGGTCGCAAAAGCCCCCCCTGCTTCGCAAAATGACGCCGCAACAGGTGTGAGTCAGGTCGCACCGGATACCTTTCAGCTTGATCGTCAGGAGGTAGACCGTGCAATGACCAATCTCAACGAGATTTTTACGCAAGTCCGGGCGGTTCCCTATTCCACCCCTGATGGGGTGACACAGGGGTTTCGTTTGTTTTCCATCAAAGCCGAGAGTCTCATTGATCGCCTTGGGCTGAAAAATGGCGATATCGTCCA
>CAZCWX010000347.1:0-2727 GCA_964502465.1 uncultured Enterobacteriaceae bacterium
ACGGGGACTCCTGACCGCGAATGAAGTGTATTGGGGCGGAATTGCGACGTTTGCTATTGGCAGCCTGTTTGGCCTGATCGTAGTTGGTCTCTGTGGCTGGCCGATCTTAGCCCTGGGAATCGTCAGTGTCCTGGCCGGATACTTTTATACCGCGAACCCGCTGTCTCTCGCTTATATCGCCCTTGGTGAGACGACGGTATTCATTTTTATGGGACCAGTGATCATCGTCGGTGCGTACTATGTGCAGCGCGAGGTCTTTGCCTTGGCGCCGTTGCTGGTGTCATTGCCGGTTGGGTGTTTGGTTGCGGCTATTCTGCAAGCGAATAATATCCGTGATTTAGAATCGGACAAGGCGCGGGGAAAAAACACCCTGGCGACGGTGATCGGCCGACCGGCTGCGAACTGGGAACTGGCTGGCTTAGTATACGGGGCATTTGTTATTACTGCAGCGTTGGTCTTGTTTGGCTATGCTCCCTGGCCCGTGCTATTGACCTTCGTGACGCTCCGTCATGCGCTGCCGGCTGTACGGATCCCGTTCGCAACAGACAAGGTTGAAGACCTTAACGTTGCCCTTTTGCATACTGTGAAATTGCATCTCGAATATGGTGTGCTGCTGATTATCGGTCTGCTCGTGAGCCGTTTCTTTTTGTGATCTTGTGACGGCGAATGGTTCCCTCTGTATTGCTCTCTTAGGTTGACAGGCAGGGCAGGCGGCATTACCGTAATACTTATACATACGGAGGAAAAACAATGTTCCGCACGACGCTTTTACTGGGTGCTCTAACCGGTCTCATTATGGGCATTGGTCAGATGCTTGGTGGATCCCAAGGTCTCACGATTGCTTTTGTTTTTGCCATTCTCATGAACTTTGGCAGCTATTGGTTTTCGGACAAGATTGTCCTGGCCATGTACGGTGCCCGACAAGTGAACGAAGCTGACGCGCCCATGCTCTATCGCATCGTCCACAATCTCACGGTGCGAGCCGGGCTGCCGATGCCCAAGCTCTACATTATCCCCTCTGAGGCCGCAAATGCATTTGCCACGGGTCGCAACCCGCACCATGCTGCGGTGGCGGTGACCGAGGGCATCCTGCGACTCATGAATGAGCGGGAGCTGACTGGCGTCCTGGCGCACGAGCTATCACATGTCAAGAATCGCGACATTCTCATTAGCTCGATTGCCGCGACGTTGGCTGGCGTGATCATGATGGTTGCGAACATGGCGCGCTGGGCAGCGATCTTTGGCGGCTTTAACCGAGACGATGACCGTGATGGGGGAGGTGGGATTATTGGCTTGATTGCCATGTCGATCCTGGCACCGATGGCGGCCATGATCATCCAAATGGCGATTTCACGCACGCGAGAATATGCTGCCGATGCCACGGGCGCGCGCATGAGTGGCGACCCACTTGGGTTGGCGTCCGCCCTGAAAAAGCTGGGGATGGCATCTGAGCGTATACCGCTGGATGCCTCGCCGCAGACAGCGCATTTCTTTATCGTCAACCCACTGTCTGGGCGCTCGTTCATGCAGCTCTTTAGCACGCATCCGCCGCTGGAGGATCGTATTGCACGACTCGAGACAATGGCTGGGCAACGGGCGTAGCCGGTCGTTGATTGTGGTTGATTGTGAGTGTAGGGGCAGCCCTGTGTGGCTGCCCTTTCTTTTTGGGCGACACATCAGGTCGCCCTTACGAGAAGACAATAATCCAGCCAACAATTATTTTATCGCTAATGGATTTAGCGGGCTGCCGACGGCATGAGGAATGTTGAGCGGTGGCGCCACCCACAGAAACTCATAGACCCCATCGGCTGCACAGTCCTTGGCCAGCTCCTCAAAAGTGAAGATCTCTCCGAGCGAGAGTCCCAGGTCGCGAATAGCGACCTGGTGAAAGGGGATAAACTCGCCGTCGATTTCAGAGGGCAGTCGTTCGACCGCAATATTATCGACGGCGATACAGGAAATTTCTTTCTTATATATCCACTCAGCCGTGTAGACCGATACGCCAGGTTGCGCATGGAAGTAGGCTTCTTTTTCCTGAGGAGTCTTCAGCGTATACCAATACGGAACCCAGCCGGTGCGGATGCACAGCGCATCGCCACTTTTCACCTCAACCTTTTGTGCCTTGCCGCAGCCTTCGAGGTCCTCCACCGTGATAGGATAGTCTGCTGGTAGATGCCCTTCTTGCTCACACCCTTTGTAGCGGACCATATCAAGCAGGACGCCACGGGTGACAAACGACTGGTAGAGTTTGCCAATATCGTTTCGTGCCGCGCCGCCATGAGCGGTGACCGCACTCGTCGGCGTATCGTTGTAGAACTTGTTCTCATAGCCGACATGAGCCAGGCTATCCCATTGGGTCGAGCCTTGCAGATACATGGTGATGTAGTCATCATTGGCGATCGCTTCACCTGCCAGACCCACCTCTTTCACTGGAACGTTCAAGATCGCCATGAAACGCTGGGCTGGCGTGCGAGTAGGAAACACCGGTCCATGCGGGTCAATGGGAATACAGCAGCAAAAGACCTGTCCCTTTCTGACCAACTTCGCGGCGGTGACGATCACCTCTGGCGTGATGAAATTGGCCGTGCCTTTTTCGTCCTCCTTGCCCCAGCGGCCCCAATTGCTCAGCTTTGGTATCGCTTCGCGTCCTGGCATCGGTCCCTCCTCTTGTTAGGGTTGAAAATGTAACAGTCTTTATACCTTGGCTCTCAGGGTTTTTGTAGAGGT
>CAZCWX010000348.1:0-8624 GCA_964502465.1 uncultured Enterobacteriaceae bacterium
GCTCAGGGCAGAAGTGCACGCCTGGGCACGGCGGATTGGCGTTGAACCGCACGCCATTCATATCCGCCCGATGAAACGGAAATGGGCCAGTTGTTCCTCGAAAGGGCGACTGACGTTTGACGTGGATTTGTTACGACAACCGGCGCGGTTTCGTGCAGAGGTGATCGCGCACGAAGTCCTCCACCTCAAAATCCCGCACCACGGCAAGCTCTTCCGGTCACTGTTGCGGGCGTATTTGGCCGATTACATACCGGCATTGCATTGAGGAGCCGCACATCAACATCGATATGTTGACTGTTTTCATTTTGTGATGCAGGCTGGAAGCTCACACCACAAGAATTGAACGGAGCAATACATCCCGCTGTTCTCTCTTGACTGTGGAAGAACGAGTGAGATAACGTACTTCTTGCTCTGGTTTTTCCAACTCAAATTGCTTGCTACGCAATAAGGGGACAGGGCCGCAGTAATGGGATGGGTGAATTGGATGATGGTTGGTGTGTTCGCTGTGCTTCCACTGTCGCCGACCTTCGCACAGCTCGAGAGCGAACGGTTATTGTCTGGGCTTGCAGAAGTGCGAGTTACTGTTGAGCACATTCACCCCGATGTTGAACGGAAAGGCGTGTTAAGAGCAAAGCTGCTCTCAGACATCGAACATCGACTGCAGCAAGCCGGCATCCATGTCCTGACAGAAGACGAATGGCAAGAAACCCCAGGAAAGCCACTCCTCTATGTGAGTATCGATGTGGAGCCGCTGGATAGCTTTCCGGTTTACAGTGTTCTCATCAGATTACAGCTCCGGCAGCATTCCTGTCTTACCCGCAACCTGATTATTTGCGGAACAACTATTACCTGGGAAGACGTAGGGGCAATGCAGGTGATGAGTGTTGCTCGTCTCTCTTCACTACCGGACGACGTTGGTCTCAGGGTGGATCGTTTCATCAACGCGTATCAAACGGACAATGCAAACCAATAATCCATAGGGAAAGGCATGTACAACGCGTATTTTGGGTTTCGTGAGAATCCCTTCAACCTCACCCCTGATCCACGATTTTTCTACCCCACTCCAATCTATCAAGAAGCCTCTGCGGGGTTACTCTACGGTATTCGCGAGCGCAAGGGTTTTCTTGTGCTCACCGGTGAGGTCGGAACCGGGAAAACCACCCTGTTGCATACAGTTATCGGTGCCTTAGAAGCAAACATCCACTGTGCGTTCTTGTACAACACCTCCCTCAACTTTGATGAGTTGTTGCATTGGGTCTGTGATGATTTCGGCTTAACCATCCCTCAGCCGAGCAGACGGCTCTCCTATATTCAGGCCCTGAATACCTTCCTGCTCGGGCAGCTAGACAAGGGCGGAAATGCGGTCCTGTTTATCGATGAAGCACAGAACCTCGACGATGGTGTGCTGGAGAATCTCCGTTTGTTATCGAACCTCGAGACGACGCGTGAGAAGCTCCTGCAGATTGTTCTGGTAGGCCAACCAGAACTTGGGCAGAAACTGAGCCAACCCACCCTGCGACAACTGAAACAGCGAGTGGCAATTCAATGCCAGCTCGATCTTTTGAAAGAACGCGAGGTGGAGCCGTTCATTCAGCATCGCTTAGGGATCGCTGGTTATGAGGGACCTGAGATCTTTCTCGCAAGGGCAGTGGAGCGGATTTGGGCGTATTCGCACGGCACTCCACGGCTGATCAACGTGCTCTGCGATAACGCGTTATTGCTCGCGTACAGTCTGTCAAAGAAGCAAGTTTTTTCCCAGATGATCGAGGAGGTTGCTCAAAACCTCCAACTATGGCCTGACGAGGCGATAGGAGCCCGAGAAACAGAACAAGGGGCAATCTTCGTAAACCCTGTAGCTGAAAACCGTCCGCGACAAGAGCATCAGGCACCTGCCAGCATTTTCTCTCCGTCTGACCACACTGACTTCAGGAACCAGCAGATAGCAGGGGACAAGAGAGAAACCGCGACGAAAAAAGCAGAACCCGAGACGCTATGGCCTGGACTGAGGTATGGAGCGACGGAGCCTCGACCGCGAAAATTCCTCCAGGTTGGGATGGGAATAGCATGTGTCCTCCTCTTATTGGGAGGAGCAGGAGCGGCAATTTCTCCTTCCCATACCACAGAACGATTGTCTCAATTCGGTCTTGAAGCGAAAGCAATCCTGGAAGATCTCGGAGATCACGTTACCTCTGTACAGCACGGGCTCCTGAGGTGGTTCACCACACCTCCAACTGAAGAAACACACCAAGAGCAAGCTCAGACGCCTGCCCAACCTCTCTCTCTCGCCAATCCCGAACCCTATCTCCACGCGCAGACCAACACTCACCAGGCTGATCCCTCCACCCCACCAACTGAAGCAGCTCAGCTTCCCTCTGCTCCAGAGACCAAAGAGACCGAAGCTTCGCAAGAATTCTTTGTAGTGGACCACCACGACACGACCATAGCCGGAGAAAAACGACGTGAGCCGGCACCCCTCTCCCCACCAGAACAGACGGTAGCAATGCAGGCCTCTATTGAACAGGTCAACCAAGAAGGAACGGCTCCGCAAAAACCAGCAGATGACCAAAGAGTCGCCCTGGCAATCCGATCACAGGATCAACCCGCGGCGCAGCCCAGAAAGCAGACTGAGGAGGACCGTTTAGAGAAGGAAGAGCAACCAGTAAAAGAGCCCTCTCTGGGAAAAGCCAGTGCTCCGCAAAAACAGGAAGAAGCTCGCAGTCTCCTCCAACAAATGGGATACTCTGCCAGTGGGACAGTGCTGCGAGAGAGTGCTGAAAATGGCAATGCGGCTCTCGTGACTCTACTACTTACCGCAGGGATATCTCCAGATGAAAAAGATACCAAAGGCTGGACCCCACTGATGTACGCCGCCTGGAACGGGCACACCACCACCGTCCAGGAACTGCTCAAAAGCGGCGCAAGTGCGCATGAGCAAAACCCTACTGGAGTCACAGCCGTCATGGTGGCAGCAATGAACGGCCACACCGCTATCGTCCAAGCTTTGCGAGAAAAAGGGGCCGACGTAAATAGAGAAGACGCCAAAGGCTGGACCCCACTGATGTACGCCGCCTGGAACGGGCATACTCCCACCGTACAATTGCTGATCGCAAATGGCGCCACCGTTAATACGACAAGTAAGGAAGGCTGGACTGCGTTAATGTATGCGGTCTGGAAAGGTCACCTCACAACTATCCAAGCCTTGCTAGACAGGCGGGCAGAACTCCACACCCAAAGCCATGATGGGGAAACCGCTCTCAGAATGGCAGCAAATCAGGGTGACGCGAGGATAATCGAGTTACTGAAAAAGGCGGGAGCTCAGGAATAAGCTTGTGCAACAGTTCATTCACTTTGTTTGGTCTGGGAAAATCGAGAAAAGGGCGCTTGTCTTTCGTTCCAAGGAGAGGGATGCCCTGTTCTTTATAATAATGCTGAGCGTCGTAGCGCTTCTGGTTGCTCATCCTTCCCACGCACAGGAACACACCCGACCAACCCGGTCAGATATTCAACAGTGGGTCGAAACCAACCTGGATACTCCCCCTCTTTTTCGCGAGGGCGATAGGCTCACCCAAGCTGACCTCGACAAACTTCGACCTTTCCTTCCACCCCGTTATATTGAGGAGTTCAACTTTCCAGGAGTGCGTTTTGATGTGTCCCCTTCGGGAAACTATGTGCCGCACCAGGACTATTTAGCGGCCACCGAACGCTATGCTAACCAGACGCGCCTGACCGCAGACGGGGCGCTCGAAAACTATGTGGCTGGACGACCGTTCTCTCAGGCCCTGATTACCCGAGACGATCCTCAGTCTGGGCTTCAAGCAGCGTGGAACTTTAATCACCGCTGGAAATTCTATGGGATGCATGTGCTGCGCTACTTAGGCGCGCTGTTAACAAAGGGAGGCACTGCTGCTCCATTGCCGAACTATCCTACCGATCTGATTCAAGGTGGAGGGAAAGTCGAGCGGTATCTTGTGGCTACGTATCATCAAGCGTACCATAGCCATCTCGCCCAATTGACCAACAATAATTACGTGCTCCCCATCGCAGGCGCCGGTGAGTTTGAATACAAGCATTATCTTGAATTCCTAGAACCCTACGACGTACGCGGGTCTCGTTTTCTCGTGTATCGCTACGATGACGCTCGTAGACAGGATGACGCCTGGTCGTTTCTGCCTCAACTGCGTAAGGTTCGTCGCCTCTCACTCAATGAGCGCGATGATCCCATTGCCGGCACCGAAATGACGTTGGACGATTTCACTGGTTTCTCGGGACGAGTACTCGACCATCAGTGGAAGTTTTTGGGCTGGAAAACCATTCTGCATGTGATGAACTCGCGTCATCCCTATGCCCGCTTCTATGGGCCAAATGGCTGGTTACCGAATGATCGCTGGGAGCTACGGCTGTGTGCGGTCGTAGAACAAATTCCCATCGGGGAGCGCGTGTATGGGAGCAAAATCTTTTTCTGGGACGCACAAACCTACGAAACCGCGTTCGTGCTGATCTTTGATCACCAGGGAAAACTCTGGAAGATTAATCATTTGTTACATGGTTGGTCCGAAGATCCCACCCAACCAGAGTCAGACCGGGGGAAACGCCTGCCTCGCAATATCGGCTCGACCATCATCGACTTGCAAAAAGAACAAGCCACCATTTTTTCCGCCTACGAAATTGTTTACCCAGAAATCACTGCGAGCGATGTCCTTGAACGGTATGATATCAACAGGTTGACTGAAGGACGACGGTAACACCTCAGAAGCCGCGGCTGCGTCTTCCGTCTTGGCCCCGCAAGAATACGCAGAGCCCTTAGGCTCTGCGGCAAAATGCCGATATAAGAGGAAGCTCAGGGAGGTCTAGATGGAGGCCGTACATCAACAACATATGCAATATCTCATCGCAAAGTCAGCGGAAAAGACGCTCAACCGTACGCTCCGATGGATGACCGAGACTCCTGTTTCCGACCTCCTGTATACGGTGGCGCTGCTGCAGCAAGCGGTCACTCGTATTGAAGCTATCATCGTGTTAGCTGAATCTATAGGTGGCACAGACACTACACTCGAACAGCAAAAAATGTGGCAGCAGATACGAATGGTTGTGCGCTCAATCAAGGAGCGGTTAGCTGACCATCAGCAGAATGCCTGCGGAACGGTGCTTTCGAGAGCTGAGATTCGTGCTTTTCATCGCTGCACAAATATCCACACAGAGAAAGAGGAACGAAAGGAAACGTGATTTCCGGTAAAGTCTGCGTACTGTTCGGCGGGACTGGTTTTATTGGTACTCATTTTGCCCGTCACTTGCTCGAAACGAGCGGAGCAGAACAGATTTTCCTCGCTGATATTCGTCCTCCTCAAGCAGGGGCGTGGCCAGAAGCCCTCCAGGCAATGTGCCGCAGTGGGAAAGTCCAGTATGTACCGATCGATGTCCATTTTCCTATACAACATCCGGATCTGCCAGACTCCGCCGACCTGATTGTCAATCTTGCCGCTGTGCATCGCGAACCAGGTCACGCGGCCCAGGAATATTTTGCCACCAACCTCTCCGGTGCAGAGCACGTCTGCGCGTGGGCTGAACAGGTAGGGTGTAGGCAGATCGTTTTCACCAGTAGCATTGCTCCATATGGGCCCACAGAAGAAGTAAAGACTGAACAATCTTTACCTGTCCCGCTCACTCCCTATGGTGCATCGAAACTGGCGGCAGAAAAGATCCACCTTGCCTGGCAACGTGGCGGTGCAGACCGACGCCTGTTGATTGTGAGACCTGGTGTCGTCTTTGGTCCAGGAGAAGGCGGGAATCTCACTCGGATGATTCGAGCGGTTCTTGGCTATTATTTTTTCTATATGGGTAATCGCCAGACCCGCAAAGCTGGCGGATACGTCAAGGAACTCTGTTATGCACTGACGTGGGTCATGGAGCGTCAAGGGCACGACGGCTGCGGCAGCGAATTGTTTAATTTCAGCATGGATCCGGCACCTACAGTAGAAGAATACGTACAGACTGTCTGCAAGATTGCGGGGGTACAACGCTTTATTCCCTCCGTACCGTACCTTCTCCTACTCGGCGCTTCGTACCTTATAGAAACCATAAGTCGCCCATTGCCTTTTCACCAACCAATCAGTCCGGTGCGTATTCGCAAATTGGTACACTCCAATAACATTGCCCCAGAGTTTTTGCGGAAAGCTGGGTACCAGTATCAGTACACTCTAGAGCAAGCGCTGGCGGACTGGCGTCAGGAACGGCCAGAGGACTGGGGTGGGTAAGAGGCAAGTGTTCAGTACTGAACACGATAACACTGGTTTGTGAGTGCTGTCTGATCGGGTAAGAGCGCCCTTCCTGCTGTGCGAAAAAAACTACAGTTCCACCACAATCTCAACTTGGAAACTGTCTTCTCCTCAAAAAAGAGCTGATTTTTCTTTAGTATAGTTCTGATAATTTCTGTCTTACCCTATCGGCATACCTCTTGCTCTCTTACCATTGAGCCAACGGAGCTCTCTTATATTGTCGCCAGAGGTGTCTTTGTCAACACAATTAACTGTCTTAGTCGTCGATGATGATCCGATTATCGTAGAACTGCTGACCAAGTTCTTCACTCGGCAAGGTCTGGTGGCGTTGTCTGCCTATGATGGGCAGCAGTGCCTCAACATTATGCGTCGAGGCATCCCTATCGACGCGATTGTGCTTGACTTTATGATGCCAGATATGAATGGACTGGCCGTATGTGCCGCAGTCAGGAAGATGACAGCTGCTCAATCGGTCCCGATCATCTTCCTGACTGCGTATGATGACCCAGACGCCCGTCTTGCAGGAGCCGAACTTGGCGCAAATGCCTTTCTCGTAAAGCCCGTCCGTGGACGAGAACTGCTCGCTTGCATCCAGACCCATATAGAAGCGAGTCAGCATCCGAAGAAGTCAGCAGAAGGAATCTGTCCCTAAGAAGCAGATTGCCAAGCAACAATTGCAGTCACTGGTTTACTGCGGTACTCCTGTCTCCCTCAAAACTTCTCACCTCCTCCCGCCAAGTGCTTCTCGTAGGCTCTTGTCTCAAGGATGTTGTTGATCTCGTTGGTCGTGATATCCAATTCTTCGTCTGTGGTATAAAAGTGCGGCGCGATGCGAATGCCAGCGCCAGGGCGGGAGTCCACGAACACCTCACGCCGGGCGAGTTCATGCACAACCGCGGCCGCGTATGGAACATCTATGACCACAGTGCCTCCACGTTTGGCAGGGTCACGTGGCGAGTTGACCCGCCAGCCCTGCTCGTCGGCTAACTCGATCAACCGCGAAGTTTGGCGAATGGACTTGGCCCGGATCCGCTCGACTCCAATCTCGTTGATCATATCGTAGCCGCTCTCAGCTGCGTACAGCGTTGGGATCGCAGGGGACCCGTGCAGGAAGCGATGAATGTCGTCGGCGTAGGTGATCTCACCGGGCTCGAAAGCAAATGGCGCACGGTCCGCCATCCAGCCCGTCACTGTGGGCTCCAGGGTGTTACACAGGTCCGGATGGACGTACAGGTAGCCAGCGCCAGGACCTCCGCACAGCCATTTCACCGAGCCGCCAACGGCAAAATCCACATCAAGCTCCTTGACATTGAGCGGCACGGTACCGGCTGATTGGTAGACGTCGAGCACAACACGCGCGCCAACTGCGTGTGCCCGATCGACCACCGCTTTGGCATCTTGGACATACCCGCTCTTGAAGAGCACGTGAGAAATAGGGACAAGCAGGGTCTCTTCGTCGATCGCAGCGAGCAGGCGTTCAGTATCTATCGTCATCCCATCTTCACTCGGTATCTCAACGATACGCGCGTCGGATGCTTTTGCATGCGCCGCATAGACATACATTACTGAAGGGAAGTTCAGTGCCTCGTAGACGATCTTATTGCGCTTTTGCTTGAGATGAAAACAGGAAAGGATGATCGACTGACAGACAGAGACATTTTGGTGCATCACCACCGAGCCGGGCTCGGCGCCGATAATGCGTGCAATCTTATCCCCGGTCGTTACTGGCATGTCCCACCAGCCTTCTGCCCATGCACGAATCCCACGTGTGGCCCACAGGTCGGCATACTCCCGCAGCCGGTCGTAGACCTGGCGCGGCATGGCACCAAGTGAGTGGCTAATCATGTAGGTCGTCCGTTCGAGGATGGGAAATTCCTTGCGATATGCGAGTAGTTCGTCCATAGCCTTTCATCCTGTCCCCTCGCTCATGAGCGACCGTGCCTCCCACAGCTCGGGGAAAAACTTCTTGTCGAGCGTCCCTTTCAGATACGAAGCACCGCTGCTGCCTCCAGTGCCCGCACGCATGCCGATGGTGCGCTCGACCATTTGAATATGGCGCAGTCGCCAACTTACGATTAACTCGTCGAATTCCGTCAGTCGTTCACAGACGTCGATCCAGTCCCGGTGACCGCGTTCGTCGCGGTAGAGCGTCAGGATCGCCTGGGCACGGGCATGGAAGCGTTGCTCCTCGGTCGCGCCGTCTCCAACCTGAGGCATAATGCCTAGTGCGGCGAGCGCGGTAAAAAACACATCACGCAGGGAGGGTGCACGCAGCCGTCGCTCCAATGTCGTATACATCTCCGGGGTTGGTTCATGCAGACGGAGCAACCTTTCGTCTTTCAGACCACACAG
>CAZCWX010000349.1:0-12952 GCA_964502465.1 uncultured Enterobacteriaceae bacterium
GCCGTGCCGCTGGTCCGAGCACCGCTTCAATATACACCCACGGGTCAGAAACCTGAGCGGCGGCAACTTCAACGATGCGGTAGAGCACTCCAGGAAAGAGGCCAATCGCCACAGTGCATAATACTAACAGGACTACACCAGGCAATAACGACCCGATCGCTACTGGGCGCAGCTGGGCACGCTCTTCTCCCCAAAATGCCCCGTTCCAAATCTTTAGCATGGAGAAAATAGTGAGCAGGCTACCCAACAAGCCCACCCCAACATAGCCGTAGCGGCCAGTGGTCACGCCGGCCTGTAAAATGATGAACTTACTGAAGAAGCCGCTAAACGGCGGAACGCCAGCAAGACTGAGCGCGGCAACCAGAAACAGGGCGCTCAACAGCCAAGAACGTGCCTGCAGACCGCCGAGCGCTTTGAGAGAGGTGGTCCCGGTCGTTTCCTGCACCACCCCAGAGACGAGAAATAACGCCGATTTCACGATTACATGATGAACAATATAAAATAGCGCGCCGGCCAATGCCTGGGTGGTAAAAAGCCCAATCCCGAGGATCATATAACCGATCTGGCTAATGATGTGGTACGAGAGGATGCGCTTGATGTCCATCTGGGAGATCGCTCCCAGCACGCCGAGAATCATGGTAAAAGCCGCAATCGCTAACAGCAATTCATGAGTGACCGCGGGATTGTGGCGGAAGAGCAACGTGAAGGTGCGAAAAATCGCATACACGCCCACTTTGGTCAGAACGCCACCGAAGAATGCACTGATCCCTGCGGGCGGGGGAAAATAGGGACCAGGCAGCCATAGGTAGAGTGGAAAAATGGCCGCCTTGGTGCCGAAGACAAACAGAAAGACCATCGCCAGCACGGTCAGCAACGGGTTCCCTGGCACGGTTTGTATTTTGAGCGCCAGGTCTGCCATGTTCAGCGTTCCCATAGTGCGGTAGATGAGGGCCAGACCAATGAGGAAAAAGGTCGAGGCCATCAGATTGATGACGAAGTATTTCACGGTCTCGCGTAACTGCCCGGCTTCTGAACCCAGCACCATCAGGGCGTAAGAGGCGATTAAGAGAACCTCGAAAAAGACAAATAAATTAAAGATGTCGCCGGTGAGAAAGGCGCCATTCACGCCCATCAGGAGAATAAAAAACAGCGGATAGTAGAAGTGCTGTTGTCGCTCTTTGTCTACGGTAGGAAGAGAAAACAGCGTGACCGCCAGGGCAATGGTCATGGTCAGCGCGACCATGACCATACTCAGCACATCAGCAACCAAGATAATCCCATATGGCGCTGGCCAGTTCCCCATCCGCAGCACGACAATGCCGGAGTGGACAACATGCATGACGCCGTAGAGTGAGAAACCCCAGAGTACGATAACAACCGTGAGGCTGAGTCGCTGCTGCCAGACCGATGCGCCCAGGGCGAAGAGCACGATGGCCGTGAGCACCGGTAAGATCACAAACAGAATAAACAGTTCGTTGAGCATACCAGCCTGCTACTCCACCCTCTGCAATCGACAGTCCGCAAGCGCTCTCACTCTTCGCCTCCAGCCAGCTCATCAATCTCATTCGAGCCACACACCTGCCGAGTGCGGAATGCGAGGACCAAGGCAAAGGCGGTCATACCAAAACTGATGACGATGGCGGTCAGCACCAGTGCCTGCGGGAGTGGATCCGCATACGGCGCACCAACCGTAAGAAGAGGTGGCCGCCCACGTTTCAGCCCCCCTGAGACCATCAGTGCGAGATTCGCACCGTGGGAGAATAACGAGAGCCCAACAATCACTTGCAATAAATTCGACTGCAGCAACAGGTATGTTCCGCAACCGAACAGGACGCCAATGACACCGATGATCAGCAATTCCACGTGTTATCCCTCGGCAATGGTGCGGATAATGCCTAGCGTTGTGCCAACCACGACGAAATAGACTCCGAGATCGAATAACACCGCAGTGACCAACTCGATCTCGCCAAAAAAAGGCAAATGAAAATGGCCGAACGCGCTCGTCAGAAAAGGATAGCCAAAGGCCAACGCCCCCAGTCCAGTCACAGCGGAGAGGGTCAGTCCTGCCATGACGATGAGCAGCGGGTTCCAGGGAATCTCCTGTCTGAAGGACTCGAGATCAAACGCGACCATTTGCAAGATAATCGCCACTGCCGTAAGCATCCCAGCGATAAAGCCACCCCCCGGGGCATTGTGTCCGCGCAACAACAGGTAGACGGAGAAGAGCAACATGAGATGCAGGGACAAGCGGGCGATCGACTGCAAAATAGGAGAGGAGGCAGGCCCAAGTTGTGTGTCTCCTAGTTCGGTGTTCCCTTTTGTTCCCATGCGGATCATAGCGAAGACCGCCAGGGCTGCGACGCTGAAGACCGTAATCTCCCCCATGGTGTCATACCCACGAAAATCGACGACGATGACATTTACCGCGTTACGCCCGCCGGCCAAGATATAGCTGTTCGCCAAGAAAAATGGGGCAAGCAGTGAAGAGTACACATGACCAATATTGGCGGCCAGTAAGAGCAGGGTCACTACGAGGCCGCTGGCGACGCTGATTCCCACGTGTACGCTCTTTGTCCTCCAGGCAAGAGGTCGAGGTGCCGTTGGAGAAAGAAAACGAAAAACCAGGAGGAAGAGGATAAGCCCAACGGATTCTACCAGGACTTGGGTAAGTGCCAGGTCAGGAGCGCTGAAGAGCACGAAGAAAAGAGAAACCAGCGCACCAACCAGGCTGAGAGCAAGAATCAGCGGAACACGTGAGCGAAACACACAACAGGCGATCCCTCCGACTGCCATAAGGAGGGCCAGGCCAGTTTCGTACTGATCAGCTGGAGCGGCATCTGGCGTAAAGGGAGTCAGGGCAAAAAACTGCCACAGCGGAAGGCTCACTCCAATGAGCAACGCGATCATCATGTACAAGACGTAATCCGTCAAACGGCCGGTCATATACAGGGTGCGCACCCATACGGTGAAGCGGTTAAAGCCAGCAATGCCATCGCTATAGGCGCGATCAAGGGAGTACCAAGCCGTGGTCGTGCGTAAGGACGGCACAAAGGCGGCGCGCCAGAGAAAGGCTGCTCCACCTCCGCAAATAGTGAGCAGGCTCAGGCCAAGCGCCGGAGTAAATCCATGCCACAATGCGAGGTGGGCATGGGGAGGATGCCCGGCGACTACTGTCACCGCGGGAGCAATCACTGTTTCGGCGAGTCCAGGAGCAAGGCCAAACAATAGCGCCACTGCACTTAGGACACTGATGGGAATGAGCATGCCCGCTGGAGACTCGTGCGCATGGACGTGCGCGCGAGCAGGGGCAAAAAACACCCCGTGGAAAAAGAGAAACGAGTAGAGAAAGGTAAAACCACTGGCGGCAACCGCGAGAACTGGGAGCCACGAGTGCGTCTCCAGCACGGCTTCATAGAACAATTCCTTACTGACAAAACCGCCCAAAGGAGGCAGACCGGCCATAGAGAGGGCAGCAAGCACTGCAACAACCGCAGTCCAGGGCATCGCTGCACGCAGTCCCCCGAGGTGACGGAGATCTCTGGTTCCCGTGGCGTGCTCTACCGCTCCAGCCGTGAGAAAGAGCGCGCCTTTGAAAGCCGCATGATTGACAATGTGGAGCAGCGCGGCAAGAACCGCGATCTGGGTATGAACCCCGAGCAATAGCATGATGAGCCCCAGTTGGCTGACCGTAGAGTACGCCAGGAGTGCTTTTAAGTCGGTCTGCTTGCACGCGATTGCCCCACCCCAGAGGAGGGTGAGTGCGCCGACACTGGTGATAGTCGTAGACCAGAGGGGATCCTGGGCAAAAAGCGGCGAGAGGCGAGCGACCAGATACAGGCCGGCCTTTACCATGGTAGCGGCGTGCAAATATGCACTGACAGGGGTTGGTGCTTCCATGGCTGACGGCAACCAAATGTGAAAGGGGAATTGGGCAGACTTGGTAAACGCGCTGATCAAAAAGCACAGCCCAACAGTCGACGAGAGAGCAGTATTGTTCGCAAAGAGCGACGAAAGGTTGAGCGTACCGTGCTGCCCAGAGATGAGGAGGATGCCGAACAGCATGACCAGACCACCACTGGCGGTGATTAAGAACGCTTTGGTGGCTCCTTCACTGGCGGCAGCGCGTTGCGAGCGAAATCCGATCAGCAAAAATGACGAGACGCTGGTGAGCTCCCAAAACACGGCAAGCAGGATGAGGTTGTCAGCCAGCACGACTCCCATCATGGAGCCGTTAAAGAAGAGGAGGAACCGGTAGAGTCGAATCAGATGCGGATCCTCATGCAGGTACGAGGCCGCATAGAGAAAAACGAGCACTCCTATGCCAGCGATCAGGCTACCAAACAACCAACTCAGCCCATCGAGGGTCAGACTGAGCGTGAGACCAAGATCGGGCAGCCAGGTCCAGGAGTGGAGAAACGTTTCTCCGCCGCGGATTGCTGGCCAGACGCTGAGCAAGAGGAGGAATTGGACCGCCGGTACCGCAGAGGCGATGTACACCGCAACACGACGCAGCCGCTCTGACGACGGCAGCATCGCGGCCAGGAAAGGCAGCAGAAGAAGACTACTAAGAAGAACAGAAGCAGTCACGTCAAGAGCAGCGGTATGAACCTAAGCGTTTTCACGCGCACGTGAATCTTGTCTGTTGGCAAACCTGACAAGAGAGATCACTCCCCATGGAAGGGAAGCGTTCTCACCGCTTGGGCAGCGTTCCTTCGAGCGAGACAGTACTGTAGAGGTGAGTGTATGAAATCAACTAGGGCAAAAATTGTGGCTCTCATGTTTTCAACGTCCCTACCATCCCATCAGGTAATAGGGGCGGTTATGACAGAAAACCATAGCCTTCGTCAAGAAAGGAAACCGGAAGGCCGGGTAGTCTCCTGGGTCGAGTGGGTTGTCGTCGCGACTTGAGTCGCGCGCAGAGCGGGAGAGACGACTAAAGTCGTTACTACGTACTCTGGCGCAGTCTGCAGTTTATTGAAGCTTGCGTGTAATTCCAAAGAGCTATTTTTCTGGATGCCCGCCTGCGCGGGCATGACGTCATTCCCACGAAAGCGGGAATCCAGTCCTGCGTCGAGCGCCCAATTCTCTGAAAAACCGACCTTTTCTTGTTCTTGGTCCCGAATGATGCGTAGTTACGTTCATTCCGCCGTAGGACTCTGGGTGACATAGCGGTGTTTTGCTGTGGCTCTTCTCGTCTGCACGGTGTGCCTCCACCATTTTTCACTGCCGATGATGGCGTACACGCTGAACCCTGCTACCAGAATACGGAGCCAGGCGTCGAGTCCAATTGGTGCGGTGTAGAAGAGGCGATTCATAATCTCCGCATAGGTAAACCACAACTGCAGGCCAAACATGGACACGACGCCGAACAGCAACCAGTGGTTGGAAAAGACGCCAATAGCAAAGATCGAGTGGGTCAAAGACCGGCAGTTAAACAGATAAAACATCTCGCCTATGACAAGAACATTAACTGCTACAGTACGGGCTTCTGCCAACTCTGCTCCGTGTTGCAATTCCCATAGGAACAGGCCAAATGCGCCAGCCAGCAAGAGCACACTGACTATAATGATGCGCAAAACAAGTGTCGATGAGAGGATCGGAGTATGCGGGTCTCGCGGGGAACGCTGCATGATGTCCGCCTCCTTCGGTTCAAAGGCGAGCATCAAGCCGAGCAGCAGCGCGGTTGTCATATTCACCCACAAAATCTGTACGGGCAGGATCGGTAATGACATCCCAGCGGCGATTGACGCGAGAATCACCAGCCCCTCACCGCCATTGGTTGGCAATGTCCAGGTGATGAATTTGGTGAGGTTGTCAAATACGCAGCGCCCTTCCTCTACTGCCGCTTCGATGGACGCGAAATTGTCGTCCGTGAGTAACATGTCGGCGGCTTCCCGAGCCACTTCGGTGCCACTCAGGCCCATAGCAATACCGATATCCGCCTGCTTAAGTGCAGGGGCGTCATTGACCCCGTCTCCGGTCATCGCTACCACATGCCCTTTTGATTGCAGCGCTTCCACCAGACGCAGCTTTTGCTCGGGGGTGACGCGCGCGAACACTGCCACATCTTCCGCCGCCTCGACCAATTGCTGGGGTGTGAGTGCGGCTAACTCCTGTCCGCTCAACCCTGGCATCTGGTCAGTGTGACTCAAGCCCAGTGCTTTCGCGATCGCCGTCGCGGTCAGCACGTGATCTCCAGTGATCATCTTGACGGTGATACCGGCCGACTGACAGATCTGCACTGCCTCAATCGCTTCCGGACGTGGCGGGTCGATCATGCCCTGTAACCCCAGAAAGGTGAGACCCTCCTTGAGATCCGCATGGTGCAGCGTGTGCGTGCGCGCGCTGGCGGTGCCTTTGGCGAAGGCGAGGACCCGTAACCCTCTGGCTGCCATCGCTCGGACAGTGTCCTCTATGGTTGAACACGGTAAGGGAACGGGTGTGCCGTGCGCATCGAGCATAGACGTGCAGCGTGCGAGAATCACTTCGACTGCGCCTTTGACGTAGATAATGCCTCCCGATCCTTTTTCATCTTTGTGTAAGGTCGCCATGTATTGGTGCTGCGATGCAAAAGGAACAGTGTCGAGGCGCGGGAGATCCCGTTCTGGGTTGCCCTGCGCGAGTCCAGCTTTATCCGCGACAGTGAGTAAGGCGCCTTCGGTTGGGTCTCCCGCGACCGTCCAACGCCCGTCTTGCTCTTGCAGGATAGAGTCATTACACAGCAGGCCAGCCAATACACATGCAGAGAGCGCGGGGGCACTGGCCAGATCGACTGGTTGCTCAGCCTGGAGAATATGCCCGTCTGGGGCGTATCCGACACCACTGACCGTGTAGCACTGCTCGCCAGCGTAGATTTCCTGCACGGTCATCTGATTTTCCGTGAGGGTGCCAGTTTTATCCGAACAGATCACCGTTGTACTTCCTAACGTTTCCACGGCTGGCAGTTTACGGATGATGGCGCGGCGGCGGGCCATGCGAGAGACGCCAATGGCGAGGGTAATGGTGATGGCGGCGGGCAATCCTTCCGGAATAGCTCCCACTGCCAAGGCGACTGCAGCCATAAACATGTCGAAAGCCGTTTCGCCCCGCCACAGCCCGAAGAGAAAAGTGGTAGCGGCAAGCGCGAGAATAACGTATAACAGGAAGTGACTGAACTCGCCAATCTTGCGCGTTAATGGCGTCGATAGGTCAGCAGCCTGAGCGACGAGCTGGGAAATGCGACCAGTCTCGGTGGCATCACCAATTGCCACAACGACGCCACGGCCCTGGCCATATGTGACTAAACTCCCAGCATATGCCATATTGACGCGGTCTGCTAGCGGTGTCTCTGGTGGCAGTTGGCCGGCGTGTTTTACCACCGGCACGGATTCTCCGGTCAAGGCGGACTCATCTACCTGTAAGTCTCGTACGGTGAGCAAGCGCAGGTCTGCCGGCACTTTGTCCCCAGAGGCAAGCAGGACGATATCACCAGGCACTAATGCGCGAGACGGCACGCGCCGCTTTTTTCCCTCACGGATAACCGTTGCTGCAGTGGTGACAATCCGCGCCAGGGCAGCAATGGCATTTTCTGCTTTGGACTCCTGAATAAAGCCAACAATGGCATTGACCAGGACCACGCCGAAAATGACTCCGGCATCCACCCACTCTTGCAGCAGTGCCGTAATAGCGGCAGCAACGAGCAAGATATAGATTAACGGTTGATGAAACTGCAAAAGGAAGCGGATCACAGCGCTCTGGGGTTTTTTCGGTGTCAGTTGGTTCGGACCGAAGCGGGTTTGCCGTTCTGCCACGTCTTGTGCAGTCAATCCGGTTTCCGGCTGACAACCTAATAGCTCTGTCACCTCGTGGGCGGAAATATGGTGCCAGTGTTTCTCCAACAGCGTTTCCATTGGGGTCTGGGACATAGCTGTGCCTCTCCTCATTCTTCCCTATAAGAATCTTTGCCCATGACAGAACAAGCGTGGTGTATGGCCGTGCAAAGTATAGTTGTTTTTCCTCCACTCCCATACGGGGGCTTCTAGCCTGGCGCAATGGCAAAGGTATAATGCTCGCAACTCTATCACCCTCAACTGAAAGGAGGAGCTGCTATGTTTGGGTTTGGTCCTGTCGCAACAGTGATGGTCTTTGTGCTCATTCTGCTGATCAGTGGGATCAAGATTCTGCCCGAGTATGAACGCGCGGTGATCTTTCGACTGGGACGGCTGGTACCGCATCGAGGGCCAGGTATTATTTATGTCATTCCCTTCATCGAACGCATGGTGCGCATCGAGTTGCGGACCATTACGATGGACATCCCCGCGCAGGATGTAATCACCCGCGACAATGTCTCTGTCAAGGTGAGCGCTGTGCTCTATTTTCGTGTGCTTGATCCGAACAAGGCGCTGGTGGAGATTGAGAACTACTTGTTTGCCACATCGCAGTTAGCGCAGACGACGTTGCGCAGTGTGTGCGGCCAGGCAGAATTGGATGAGTTGCTGGCAGAAAGAGACAAGATCAACGCGAATATCCAAGAGATCATCGACACGCAGACTGAACCCTGGGGAGTCAAAGTGTCGTTAGTTGAGGTCAAACACATCGACCTGCCACAGGAGATGCAACGGGCCATAGCGCGGCAGGCTGAAGCTGAGCGTGAACGACGAGCGAAGGTGATTAATGCCGAAGGAGAATTCCAGGCGGCACAGCGATTGGCTGACGCCTCACAGATCATCGAACAACACCCGGTGGCGTTACAGTTGCGCTATCTGCAAACACTGTCAAATATTGCCACTGGGAATCCTTCGACGACCCTGTTTCCTGTGCCGATCAACCTGGTGTCGCCGTTCTTAAAAGGCGATACGAAGACCTCCTAAACGTTGCAACTCCGCTGCAGTGGAGAGAAACTCTCAAGGATGACGATTGAGTATATCCTTTTGGGAACCGCGGTGCTCTTACTCTTGAGCATCATTGCCAGTAAAGCCTCTGGCAGACTCGGGGTCCCTGCGCTTGTCTTGTTTTTGCTCATTGGCATGCTTGCCGGTTCTGATGGCCTTGGTGGCATTCATTTTGATGATCCATGGCTCGCGCAATTACTCGGTGTTGTCGCCCTCGCCTATATCCTTTTTGCCGGCGGACTCGAAACTGATTGGGCCAGTATTCGGCCGATTCTCTGGCACGGCATGGCGCTATCTACTGTGGGCGTGGTGCTTACGGCTGTGGCAGTAGGATGGTTTGCGACAATCGTACTGGGTTTCTCCTGGCAGGAAGGCATGCTCCTTGGCGCGATTGTCTCTTCTACTGATGCGGCGGCAGTCTTTGCCGTCTTACGGTCAAAAAACGTCAGTTTGAAAGGACCATTGAGGCCGCTGCTGGAACTGGAATCGGGCAGTAATGACCCGATGGCTGTCTTGCTCACTGTCGGATTGATTCGGTTACTTGCAGACCCTGGCGCTCCCTTATCCGATCTGCTGCTGCTCCTGATTATCCAGATCGTTCTCGGCGCAGCTTTGGGCTACGGAATGGGAAGAGGCATCATTTTTCTGGTGAATAACATCAGACTCGAATATGAAGGTCTCTATCCGGTCCTGACGCTGTCCCTCGTACTGTTGAGTTATGGAGTGGCCGAAGCTCTGGGAGGGAATGCCTTCCTCGCGGTGTATCTTGCTGGAGTAATCGTTGGGAATAGTGACTTCATCCATAAGAAAAGCTTGCTGCACTTTCATAATGGACTTGCCTGGCTGATGCAGATTACGATGTTTCTGACGTTGGGACTCTTAGTTTTTCCCTCCCAACTCGTCCCTATCGTAGCGGTTGGCCTGCTTGTCTCAATCTTTTTGATGGTCGTTGCACGCCCGTTCGGCGTGTTTGTCACCCTCTTGTTTTTCAACCTCGGTGTCAAGGAGAAACTTATGGTCGCCTGGGTTGGGTTACGTGGTGCGGTCCCCATTATCCTTGCGACGTTTCCCTTACTGGCTGGTATTCCCAAGGCTGATGTCATCTTTAATGTCGTGTTTTTTATCGTGCTCACCTCTGTGCTTCTCCAGGGTACCTCGATTCCACTCGTTGCGAAGTGGCTTGGGGTCGAGGCTCCTTTGCCGAAGCAACCCTGGGCCCCTCTTGAGTGGGTTTCGACAAACACGCTCAAGAATGAGTTGGCAGAGCTCACGGTTCCGGTTCAATCAGCCATTGTTGGTAGTGAAGTAGTAAAACTCGGGCTGCCAAAGGGAGTCTTAATCGTCCTGCTGAAGAGAGGCGATGAAATGCTTGTGCCTGGTGGAGGAACAACGCTGCAAGCAGGGGATATTCTGCTTGTGCTTGCCAACAAGGACACGCTGGCTCCTGTCCGTTCTCTGGTGGAGTCCGAACCCTCAACGGTCCTGGATCCCCAAAGAACAGTAGCCCAGAGGCAATAGACATCGAGCAGGATGCTGAAAAAGAGTATTTCGTGCTTCGACAGGCTCAGCACGAACGGAAAATCTTCAACGAGTTTAAGCACCCGACCCGTTCGCCCTGAGCTTGTCGAAGGGTGAACGCGGGGTTTTTCAGCACCCTGCCAGGAGGGCCTACGGCAGCTCGAAGTGAACGGTTTCTGGCCGCCGCACCACCAGCACATCACAGTTGACCTCCCGTAATACATGCTCCGCCACGCTTCCCAGAAGAATATAGGGGAGGCCTGTGCGGCCTGTGGTGCCAACGGCGACGAGGTCAGCATGCAAGCGTTTCGCTACTTTGGTAATAATATATGGTGCTCGCCCGTGTCGCAGTAGATGGTGGACTGCCTTGCCCGTACAGCCGCTGTCATGCAGAAATACGATCATTTCTTGTTTCGCTTCTTTGGCGAGATGCCGACGATAGCGAGCGATCTCAGATTCTGATGCTCCACCCACTACAAGCCGCCCTTCGAATCCTTCATACGCGTACAGGACATGAAATTCGGCTGCCGGCGCCAGCTGAAGTGCAAACTCAAGTGCGTGCCGGGAGCTTTCGGAGAAATCGACTGCCACAAGCACTCGCTGGTATGGGCTTTGTGGTGCCTGCTTCACGACGAGCACCGGACGATCGCCTTTCCGGGCAATTTTTTCGGCGGTCGTACCAACAAACAGATCTTTCAGGAAATGCTCTCCATGGGCACCGACGACAATCAGGTCTGCTGCTTGCTCTCGGGCACGGCGAATGATCTCCACAAACGGTTTCCCGGTGACGACCTGAGTGGTCACTGCTCCTAAAGGGTGAGGAGTGAACCTCTCGGTTTGCTGACGCAGGGCTTCGGCAATTTTTTCTGTCATTTGCTGGATTTCTGTTTCGTCTTGCGCCCTTTCTTCCATCACGTGGAGGACAGTGAGCGTTGCTCTGTGTTCCACGGCGAGTTGCATGGCGCGAGTAAGGGCCTTCTCTGCGCGTGGTGACAAGTCATTGGCGACAAGGATGCGCTGGAGGGTAAGCATGTCCGATCCTTCCTTTGAGATTTACGAGGCAGAGCCGTGACGAGAGAGGTGCTCTGCTGGTCTAGCCAACAACTCCACCGCCCGTTCTGCTGCATCAGCAAACGGGAGCAGGACCGCGTCAGCTCCTGCCGCTCTGAGACGTTCGGCATCTCGCATGGTATGCGCAGTCAGCGCGACCTGCCCCGCATAGCCGTGGTGACGGAGAGCGTGCAGCAGGGCCAGGTTGACCTCGCGCTGGGGGATGGCACAGACAACCCACCGCGCCTGCTCGAGTGGTAGGGTCGCCGGAAATTCCGGATCCTCGGCGTCCCCATAATGAGCAGGCAGGTTTTGTTGATGCCAAGCCCGCACCGCTTCTGGATCAAAGTCAACCCCTAAGACACTGAGGCCGCTGCGGCGCAGGCCTTGGGCAATATTATTGCCATACCGCCCCAACCCGAAGACGATGACATCCACGCGAGCACTCTGCGACACCGCATCTTCCGCCTGTTCGCGGTGGGGTATGGCGCGCTCAAATATTCCGAGCCAGGGCGCGAGGTATTCATAGAGAGGATGAGAGTAGAGAATCATATAGGTGGATAAACCAATAGTAACGAGTCCAACAAGCGTGATGAGCCCTACGGCCTCAGCCTCAATATGTCCTAAACTCAGGCCAAGTGCGCCCAGGATCAGAGAGAATTCGCTAATCTGTGCCACCGTCAGGCCAGCTAGGAAACTCGTGCGCTTCCGATACCCCATGCTGCCCATAATGATCATCACGATCAGCGGGTTGCCGATCAAGACAAAAAGGGACAGCACGATTGCAGAACCGATCTGTGCACCGAGCAGGCTCAGGTCGAGCTTTGCACCTAAGTCCAGAAAGAAGAACAGCAAGAGAAAGTCGCGCAGGCTGACTAAGCGCGTACCAATGGTCTCGCGATACGGCGTCGAGGCGAGCGCGACGCCAGCGAGAAATGCGCCGACTTCTTTACTAAACCCCAGCGCATCTCCAAGAGAGGCCAGGGAGACGGCTAACGCAATAGCGAAGACGATCAATAATTCGTGCGAGTGGGCGAGGTGATGAAGGAGGAGAGGCAATATCCAGCGCACGAGCACGCCAATGCCTGCGAGAAACAAGCCACCTTTGAGCAGTCTGATGAGCATGGCAGAGCCGAACGTGCCTTCTGGCGCGCCTGCCCCGAAGGCAGAGAGACCGATCATTGCCAGAACAACAACAAGGTCTTGCACGATCAAAAATCCCACAGCGATACGCCCGTGCAGGGCATCGATTTCGCGTTTGTCAGATAAGAGTTTGACGATAATGATGGTACTGGAGAAGGTTAACGCCACCGCCACATAGAGCGCGGTCACTGGTGCCAGACCGAGCGCGAGCGCAATGAAATAGCCAACGACCGAGGTAAACACCACTTGTCCCAGGCCAGTTGCCAGCGCGACTGGCCCCATGCTGACAATCAGATGGAGGTCAAGCCGAAGCCCAACGACGAAGAGCAGGAGGGTGATCCCCATCTGAGCCAGGAGCCCGACCTGTTCAC
>CAZCWX010000350.1:0-2865 GCA_964502465.1 uncultured Enterobacteriaceae bacterium
GAGGTATTTAGACACACCTGATTATGGCGGATAAGCTACAGTGGAGGCGACTTCCTGACCAAAAGAGAGTTCAAGGAGATGACCATCCGGATCGGAGAGGAGAGCCGCATACGGGCGTATTTTGCATAGAATGTGAGGCTCACGTCTATCTCGCGCACCGGTAAAGCCACGTGCGTTACACCAAGATCGGCCATGTCCTACACCTCCAAACTACTCGGAAATGTGCTCTGAAACTCAGCAATGGTTTATCCCTCGCGACCTCAGTCACAACGTACACGTTCATGCAAAGTATACGGTCAGAGACCCGCAGGGAATTTTTTCGCAAGGACTACGCCAATAAGAAAAGGGAAAGTAAGAGTTCTTCCTTCAATCAACATCGTGTCTGCGTTCCCTTGCACAAGACAGAGGGGATGTGCAAAAGTCTACATGGCATTCCTCTTGCTCTTGTTATTTTCTTCACACTATCAGAATGGAGGTGTCCGATGGTCGAAAGGAGCAACGATATGAGAAACACAATGCGAATATCACGGGTGTCACGCCTTGTCGCAATACTCGCGTGCGTTGCGTGGCTGTATGGCGGCGCGGTGTGGAGTGAAGACACATCGCCGAGCGTTGAGGCCATTGCCAAGAAAGTAAAAGAGAAAGCCAAACGGACAGAGAAAGCGGAAGGGAAACATGATTTGGCCGATGACCACGTTCGTACAAAGACGAACTCTGAAGGAGAGAAAGTCATCGAACAAGTAGGAGAAGCCTCCTATTATGGAAAGTGGCACCACGGCAAAGAAACGGCGAGTGGAGAGACCTTTGACCAAAATGAAATGACGGCAGCGCACCCTACTCTACCGTTAGGCTCAGAAGCGACGGTGACAAACCTGGAAAATAAGAAGTCGGTAAAGGTCAAGATCACTGACCGCGGTCCTTATGTGAAGGGGCGGGATCTCGACTTATCGAAGGCTGCAGCCGAAGAGATCGGCCTCAGCAAAAAGGAAGGAGAAACTCCAGTCAAAATCGAAGCCGTCGTGCCTGCCGAGCAAGAAGGCACGAAAGCGGAGAACGCGGAGTGATAGCGTCGGGAGATCTCGGCGTTCAAATCCGACCGAAGAGAAGAAGCACAAGGATAATCAACAGCACGAGGCCGAGTCCGCCGCTAGGATAATACCCCCATTCGAGGCTATAGGGATAAACAGGCAAAGAGGCGATAAGCAGAATAACCAGTATACAGCGGTTTGCATTTGTATGAAGAGGTGATTCTTGGGTTCCCTCTCCCCTCGTGGGAGAGGGACTGGGTGAGGGGAAAAGGAACGGTAACGAGTCTACTCATCCAAACGAAAAGTGCTGTAATAAGCAAAATCGTCGGCATTTTTTCCTCCTTTCTCGGGCGAGAAATTGGCTTCCTCCTCAACGCGGTCTACCTTCGTCGCCTCAGGACGATCGACTCGTTTTGCGTAGGCCCTGAGAGGGGCAAGCTTTTTCTCGCCGTCTGGTACAACCTGTCACAGGATACCGGCGCATACCTTGAAAGCGACGAGTGGGAACATCGTACTGATGAGCGCCCCCTCGTACACGTTGCCGTATAAGTTGCTCATTTCATTCATCAGCGATAGTCATCGTGAGAGGTCATCAACTGTACGATCGATACTCCTGCCTGCCTTTTCCGCCGGACCTGGAGGATCGACCGCGTCTTTCATATCTTCAACCGCTTGATCAATGTCTTCTCCTGCACGTTGGGCTGGTCCCTTCTGTACACATCCGGCGCCGATCGACACACTGCCAGCTAGCAGCATGATGACTCCCCATGTCATTAACTTTTTCATGTCTTCCTCCTCCCGGTATGGAGCCTGCCTTACCCTAAAACCCCAAATAGCCATAAAAGAATAATCAAGCCCAGCGGAACGCCAACCAGCCACAGTATAAATCCTGGTAACATTGTATGGTCCTCCTTCTCAATTCATTTGTGTAGAGTGCGAAATACAAGCTGTTATCGGTCGCAGTTACGCGGCGGCGCGCGTTTTCTCTCGCGCGAGGAACGCCATGAGGCTCGCCCAGACCTGCTCTTTTTGTTGAATCAAGACGAGCTTGAAATTGTCCGCCTTGAGCTGGTGGAGGATCTCGAACAGGGAGCTTTCATAATACTGGGGGCCCAATGGCTTAATTTCCCCGTAGCCAAACAGGTTACAGACATCGCATAGTTCCAGGGCCGCCTTCAACGCCGCAGGATTGTCCGACTCCCAATTGTCTCCGTCTGAGCAGTGAAAGGCGTAGATGTTCCAGAGGCTCGGATGGTAACGCGCCCGAATAATTTCCAAAGCCTTCTTATATCCTGAGGAGATCAAGGTGCCCCCTGATTCTCCTTTGTGAAAAAATTCCTCCTCGCTGACCTCGCGCCCTTCCGTGTGATGAGCCACAAAGACAAGCTCAACCTTACGGTACCTGACACACACAAATTGGTAGAGCAGGAAGAAAAAGCTGCGCGCTAAATATTTTTTCATCGTATCCATCGAGTCCGAGACATCCATGATACAGATCACCACTGCATTGGAATCTGGTCGGACCTTTGTTTCCATATGGCGGTAGACCATATCGTCCTGATGGAAAGGAAAGCGCTGCTCATCATCTCGGCGTATGCGGGACAGCGAGGTGCGTTTTTTATCTAGCCGCGGCCGAATTCCGACTTCACGGCGCCCGTGGCATTTACTGGTCCGCTCGGACATCACTTGACGCCGGCCCCGGCGCTCCATGTCGGGCAGTTCAAGATCTTCGAACGTAATCTCGATCATTTCTTCCAAAGTGGTATCCGTCTCATCATAATCCACGCCGGGTTGGTCGCCGCTGTTTCCCTGCCCCGGTCCCTGCTTTCCATTGTGC
>CAZCWX010000351.1:0-2525 GCA_964502465.1 uncultured Enterobacteriaceae bacterium
GTAACTCCCCAGCTTGCTAAGTGGTACGGAGTTGTTGGGCAAGGAGGGCTGGATCTTGGGAGAGGGTGCGAAGGAGGTTCCAGCCTTGTTTGCGGGCGGTGGACAGAACCGTGCGGAGCGTGGCAAAGGTCTGGGCTCCAGTCTCGGTGCGGAAGCCGCCGGAGATTTTCTGTTTGACCTTCATCATACGCAGGTCTTGCTCAGCCTGATTATTAGTAAACGGCACGTCGGGATGGGTGAGGAAGCGCAGCACGTCGTCCTTGCGGGCCTGGAGGCGCAGGAGCAAGTTATGCCCGACGCGGCGGCGTTGGCGGCCACGGCGGCAGGAGCCCTGGAGTGGTGGCTGGGTGGTGTGGAAAGCCAAGCCCTGGGCGACGATCCGGTCATAGCGAGCAAACAGATAGACAAGAAACCTGGGGGGCAGGCCGCTCGGGCGTCGCCGGGCCAGATTTGCGGCATGACAGGCTTGGCGCAGAAAGCGGGACATGGGCCGCGCCCAGGGCTCCTTTTCGATCCCGATCAGCGCACGCAGTTCCCGCAGATGATGGGCGTTGCACAAGCCGTGGAGGACACCGGGCATAGTAAAATAGGGGTGCCAGTGGTCGTGGATGACGACCCCGATGACATCGGCCCACAGCTCGCCCCGCTTGCGGGAGGTGCGGTAGCACGTCAACAGCCACGTCGCGGCCACATGCAGCCATTGGGTCAGACCGCCAATACGAAAGCCGGTCTCATCCAGGTGCTTGACCGGAGCCTGGTTGACGTGCGCGCCAATCGTGGCGGCCAGCCCGGCTAGGTCCCCAGCCTTCTTGTGGCCCATCGCCGCGATGGTGGCGGTCGCGAGGTCAATCCTAAACACATCGCGAAGAAGCTCCGCCAGGCGATCTTCAGGCATCAATTGCCAACACTGCAAATAGACGACCAGCGCCGTCAGCGACGCCCCATACTGCGCCGCCGCGGTCACCTCAGGCGGAAACGCGGCCTGCGTTGCCGCCCCACAGTGCGGACAACAGCTCCGGTGCGCTCGATGTTCGGTGACGTGCAGCGGCTGAGGCTCTGGCAGATCAAATACCTGCCGCTTCTGATACGCCGTCGCTGCCTCGCTCCTCAACGCCTGGCCGCAGCCCGGGCACGTTGAGGGATAAGGGTCGATCACGGCGTGGGGATTCTCCACCTGCTGCAGCGTCGTGCCTTTGTGCCCCGCCTGCCCGCCGGACTTCTTGCCCGACGGCTCGCGCAGGCTCGTGCGGCGCTGCGCTCTCTTCAGCCCATCACTCGACGGCGGCTTGCCACTGGTGGGGCTGTTCAGCCCCAGCCGTCGCTCAAGCTCTTCCACTCGCTCCAGCAGCGCGTAAATCACCGCGTCTTTCTCCTCGCTGCTGAGCTTGCTCAAGTCAGGCCACTGCCTCATACTCAGCTTCAATCATACTTTCCTCCCTTTGCAAATCCCTCAGGTCAGAAGGGTGCTGGGGAGTTACAATTAAGGTTGACAGCCTCGCCGCAAGAATGCCAGACTTGGGTGACTAAAACTCCGATCTCTAGAGTGAGCCCAACGTAAAGGAGGGTCAAACAATGGGCCAATATACTGTCATCGATATTGATGGCCACGTGTTTGAACAGGAATCGATGTGGGAACAATATCTGGAGTCTTCCTATCACGAACGCCGACCACGGATCATGCTCGATAGTCGGGGGACTGAGCGGTATCTCATCGAAGCACGTTTGTGGCCTACCCCGGAGGGGCGAGGTGCGTGGAGTCCCGAAGGCATCATCAAAGCCGCCTGCCGTCGGGAAGGGGGGTATGACCCACACGCTCGTCTCAAAGATATGGATATGGATGAGATCGACATTGCGGTTCTCTACGGCACCACTGCCCTGGGGTTCTGCTGGCTGGAAGATCACGATTACGCTGCTGCCCTTTGCCGCGCGTATAACAACTGGCTCGCGGATTACTGTCAGGCGAATCCAAAACGGTTGAAAGGTGTGGCCACGCTGCCTCTGCAGAACATGGAGGCTGCGCTCTCGGAAGCAAAACGCACGGTCAAAGAACTCAGCATGGTCACGCTACAAATCCAGACCAATGCGATGGGCAAGAATCCCGACCACCCGAGTTATGCCCCTCTGTATGAACTCGCCCAAGATCTCGATGTTGCTATTGGATTTCACTTCGGCGGTGGCGGTGCTGGGGTCGATCGCTTCGTCAACAACTATGTGGTCGCCCACGCCTGTGGGTTTGCTTTTGATACCATGTTGGCTATGGCCACCGTGCTCTGTGGTGGGGTGTTAGAGAAGTTTCCCAAGCTGCGTGTGGCTTTTCTGGAGGCGGCGTGTGGCTGGGCACCGTATTGGATCGCACGACTCGACGAACATTATGAAAAGCGGACCAGCGAAATGCCTAACATCAAGAAAAAACCCAGTGAATATCTCGAAGACGGTCGCTGTGTGATCTCCTGTGACCCTGATGAAGAAGAGATTGCCCAGGTCGTTGAGGGACTTGGCGATGACAAAATTGTCTAAGCCTCTGA
>CAZCWX010000352.1:0-12111 GCA_964502465.1 uncultured Enterobacteriaceae bacterium
GACCACCGTCGGCATACTTCTCCAACAGGGCGTGCAGGACCTCCCGCGCTGGATTGCCGTATTTGGCGAAGACGTTGCGTTTCTTCACCTGTTCGGCGCGTTCGCGGCGGGTGAGCGGCGGTTGGTCAAAGGCGATGTGACAGATAAGATCGAACGCGTCATAGTCACGGCCCACCTGTTCGGCCAGTTCGTCGAGAAAGACGCCTTGGCCGGCGAGTTCCTCAACGATGGCTTGCTTGCGGTCGGCGTCATTCCAGGCGTTGAGAAAGGCGTTGAGCGAGGAGTACGCCTTGCGGACGGTGTTACGTGTATAGTCCTTGAGCGACTCGGTGATCAACTTGCCGTCGGCGTCGAGATATTGGACGCGCTCGGTCACGACCGTGACCGCCACGTCGTCCACATAGTACCTCGTGGATCTTCCTGGGGTAGCATCATCTGTCGATAAAGGGGACGACTGATCGCCGAATGTGGGTGAATCTTCGTCGATCAGGCCAACGCCAAACGCCTCGTCCTGAGGAACAACGGGCTCTCCTTCTTTTGGCTCGTAGATCTGCACGGGATCGCCATCAAAGTCCGGGTCCGCGAAGAGCGCGGTCGCCCGTTTGAAGTCCATGATGGTGAAGAAGAGTTTACTGTAGTCTTCGTTAATGCGCGTGCCGCGACCGATGATTTGCTTGAACTCGGTCATCGAATTGATGCGGCGGTCCAGCACAATGAGATGACAGGTCTGGGCGTCTACGCCTGTAGTCATAAGCCGCGAGGTGGTGGCGATGACAGGGAAGGTCGATTCAGGATCGATGAAGTTGTCGAGCTGTACTTTGCCTTCCTCGTTGTCGCCGGTGATGCGCATCACGTACCTGTTGTTGGCGGCGGCCAGGTCCGGGTTGGCGTTGACCAGCGCCTGACGCATGCGCTCGGCGTGATCGATATTCTCGCAAAAGACGATGGTTTTAGCGAAGCGGTCGGTAGCTTTGAGAAAATCGGTGATCTTGGCGGCGACGAGTTCGCTGCGCTTCTTCAGGATGAGGCTGCGGTCAAAGTCGAGCGCGTTGTATTCGCGGTCCTCTATTTCCCGGCCATACCTGTCGGTTTTGCCTTTTTCTGGTCGCCACCCGTCGAGGTCTTTGTCGAAGCCAATGCGGACGACTTTGTAGGGCGCGAGGAAGCCATCGGAGATCCCTTGCTTGAGCGAATAGAGGTAGAGGGGCTCGCCGAAGTACTCGATGTTGGAAACGTCCCGGGTTTCCTTGGGTGTGGCGGTCAGGCCGATCTGCGTCGCGGAGGAAAAATACTCCAGCACCTTGCGCCAGGCCGCGTCGTCGGCCGCGCTGCCGCGATGACACTCGTCCACCACCACCAGGTCAAAAAAGTCCGGCGAGAACTGCTTGTAGATGTTCTGCTCTTCCTCTGTGCCGGTGACGGCCTGATACAGCGACAGGTAGATCTCAAAGGCTTTGTCTGCCGTGCGGTTGGTGATCTTGGTCATCGCCTGACCGAACGGCTTGAAGTCGTTGGTCTTGGTTTGGTCGGCGAGGATATTGCGATCCACGAGAAACAGAATGCGCTTCTTAGCCCCTGACTTCCACAGCCGCCAGATAATTTGAAAGGCCGTATACGTCTTGCCCGTCCCGGTGGCCATCACCAGCAGGATGCGGTTTTCACCACGAGCGATAGCATCCACTGTGCGGTTGATGGCGACCAACTGGTAGTAGCGCGGCGATTTGCCGGACCCGTCGTCGTAGTAGTCCTGTGTGGTGATGGTTTCTTGTGCCGGTGTGTACCCCTTGGCTGCTCGGTAGCGTGCCCATAGTTCATTGGGGGTCGGAAACTGATCGAGGGGAATTTCTCGTTCGACAACGCTGCTGGCGCCGGTGCGGTCGTGCTCAAGAAACGCATCACCGTTGGAACTGTAGGCGAACGGGACATCAAGAATCTCGGCGTAGGCGAGCGCTTGCTGCATACCAGCGCCGACCGAGTGGTTATTATCCTTCGCCTCTACGACCGCGATGGGCATGTTCGGCTTGTAGAATAAAATGTAATCGGCCTTCTTGGCTTCGCCGCGTTTCACCGTTTTGCCGCGCACGATGACGCGCCCCTTGGTGAAGTAGATTTCCTCGCGCAGTTGGGTCATCACGTTCCACTTGGTCCCGTTCATGCCGACGATTGCCGGCGTGATGAACTTCGTGCGGATATCCGCTTCGGTGAGGGTCTTCTTATTCATTAGTCCATTCGATCTGCACGCCACCACGGGGGGCGCGATCGTGAGTTGGGGTGTCGGCCTGCGGCCTGCGGCGACATCGGCATGTACGGTCTACTAAATTCCCCGGTTCAGGCATAGTGCCTCATGGTCGACACAGGTTATATGACACAATCCGCAACATAGCACAGATGCGGACGCCAATGTTATCGTGCTCGACCTGTACCTCCGGCATCTCACAGCCGATCCGCCGGGCTGTACACTTCTTGTCCTCCTCGGTTCAATACCTTTGTCAGCGCTGCCAAAAGCAGATAAAGCATGTGAGGAGGAGGACTCTATGAATATTGGACTTTTGTTTCCCTTTCGCAATCCGCCGCAGTGGCGCAAACCTTTTCCCCAGTTCTATGCCGAACAGCTCCGCCAGACGCAGGTGGCGGAAGCACTCGGATATGACACTATTTGGCTCACCGAACATCACTTTGCCGAGGATGGCTACTCTCCGTCCCTGTTGCCGATTGCTGGTGCCATTGCTGGAATGACCAGTCGCGTGCGCATTGGCACCTTTCTGTTGCTGTTACCTTTGCATAACGCGGTACGGGTGGCCGAAGACGCGGCGACGGTCGATATCATTGCCAACGGTCGCTTTGATCTGGGGCTCGGCCAGGGCTATGCGCCGTCAGAGTTTGACGGCTATGGTATTCCTCGCAACGAACGGGCATCACGCCTGGAAGAGGGGATTGCCGTCATTCGGGGCATGTGGACGCAGGACCCCTTTTCTTACCAGGGCAAGCATTACAATTTAAAGCATATCCGCATGGTCCCTAAACCTGCGCAAACACCGCACCCGCCACTGTGGATTGGTGCTAGTGCGAAGAAAGCGGTGGAACGGGCCGCACGCCTTGGTTGTCACTTCTTAGGAGGTGGCGATGTGGCTTCCCAAAACATCTACGATACGGCACTGCGTGCCCATGGACGCGATCCCAAAGACTATCATGCGGCGCAATTGCGCTGGGCCTATGTCGCGCCAACCTATGAACAGGCGTGGAACGACGTGCAAGACCATCTCCACTATATGTTGACGTGGTATGGCCGGTGGATAGCCGAGGCCAAGGATTTTGTCGGAGCGGAGAAGATGAGTCAGTTACCGCCTCCCGCCGAACTCCGCCATGTCACCGAGCAGCTCATTGGTCGCCCGATGGTGGGAACTCCAGAGGACGTCGGTCGCGAGATCGCAACCATGACGAAAAAGATTCGCACCACCCACCTGGTCATGGGCATGCATCTGCCCGGACTGGATCCCGAAAAGAGTCAGCGCTCGATGGAACTGTTTGCCAAGGAGGTCATGCCCGCTCTGCACTAACTCACTAATCTGACTAGAGGACAAAGAACAACCTCAGAGAGACGGTCCACACCCAGAAGGAGGAAACACAGATGGAAATCCATGGTACATGCGACCCAAAGTTTCACTTGGTGCGGCAGGAGTTTGAACGAAATTTGCGTGAGCGCGGCGAAGTAGGGGCGTCGGTCTGTGTCACGCTGCACGGCGAAACCGTGGTGGACTTGTGGGGAGGAATGACGCGTGCCGACACGCAGACGCCGTGGACAGCAGAGACAGTCAGTATTGTCTTTTCGTCCACCAAAGGAGCGACGGCCCTCTGCGCCCATATGCTGGCCTCACGCGGCCAACTGGATCTGGATGCGCCAGTCGCCGCCTACTGGCCAGAATTTGCCCAAGCCGGCAAAGCGCAGATCCCGGTCAAAATGCTCTTGAATCATCAAGCGGGTCTGCCAGCCGTGCGTACACCGTTACCCCAGGGTGCCTACGCTGACTGGGAGTTGATGGTCAATACGTTGGCAAAAGAAGAGCCGTTTTGGGAACCTGGCACGCGCAACGGCTATCATGCGCTCACGATGGGGTGGCTGGTGGGCGAGGTGGTGCGACGCGTCTCCGGCAAGTCGCTCGGGGCTTTCTTCCAGGAGGAGGTCGCCAAGCCGCTGGGGTTGGATTTCTGGATTGGCTTGCCGGAAGAGGAAGAGTCACGGGTCGCGCCGATGATTGCTGCCGAGCCCGATCCCCAAAGCCTCTTTTTCCAAGAGATCGCCAAACCCGGGTCCCTGCAGTCGCTCGTGCTCCTCAACTCCGGCGGCTATATGGGTGCTCAGCCTGAGTATGACTCGCGGGCGGCGCATGCAGCGGAGATTGGCGCAGCCGGGGGTATTACCAACGCGCGCGGCTTGGCGGGAATGTACGCGCCGCTGGCCTGCGGAGGAAAACTCAAAGGAGTGGAGTTGGTGAACCCCGACATGTTGGCCCGAATGTCCAGAGTGTCTTCCGCGACCGGGAGAGATGCCGTGCTCATGATGCCAACCCGGTTTGCCCTGGGCTTCATGAAATCCATGGACAATCGCCGGGAGCCTCCTGGCGTGCAGGACAGTGCCCTCTTCGGGGAGGAGGCTTTTGGCCATGTGGGAGCAGGAGGTTCGTTTGGCTTTGCTGATCCCGCAGCGGCGATGTCGTTTGGCTACACGATGAACCGGATGGGGCTGGGAGCCTCGCTCAACGCGCGGGGGCAAAGCCTGGTGGATGCGACCTACCGCTCATTGGGGTATCGGTCGGATGCCTCTGGGGCATGGACCTGAGCGCACGCAACGATCGTCCGACTGAACGGGGGGTGCGTGTGTACTTATCCTTTTGCTAATCCCAGCCGGTTGGCAATGTTATTGCGCTGGATGGCAGAAGACCCTCCGATAATGGGAAAGAGCAGGACATCGCGCACGTAGCGTTGCACATCATATTCCATAGCGTAGCCATAGGCGCCCAGAATCTTCTGGGCGTTCAAGGCCACGCGGGTGGCGGCTTCACAGACGAAGAGTTTGGCCATCGAGGTTTCGGCTGAACACGGGCGCTCCTCCTGTGCGAGCCGTGCGCAGTGATACGTCATCAGGCGTGAGGCAAACAGGTCTGTCGCCATATCGGCTAACAGATGGCGGACGGCTTGGTGCGCGGCGATCGGCTTGCCAAACTGCCGCCGCTCCTGGGCATATTGACAGGCATCATCGTACGCGGCCTGGCCGATGCCGAGCGCACCCGCTGCCACCTCAATCTTCTCCACATCCAGCGCCGGCCTCGCCAATTGCATCCAGCCCTGGTGGAGCATATCCATCCCGCCCACCAGGTTTTCTGTGGGGACTCGCACGTTGTCAAAGGTCACGTCGGTGGTCTTGACGCCGTGGTATCCCATTTTCTTGATCGGCTCGATGGTGACGCCAGGAGATTTCGGGTCGATCAACAGGAGGTTGAGATTCTTATAGCGTGGCGCGGTCCGGTCCGTCCGCAGCAGCGTGAAAATATAGTCTGCAATCTCCGCCCCTGTGCACCACCGCTTGGCGCCGTTGACGACAAAGGAGTCTCCCTCTAACTCGGCATGCGTTTCCACCGAGGCAAGGTCCGAGCCGACATTCGGCTCGCTGAGTCCATAGGCAAAAAGCAGCTCGCCCGCTGCTAACCGTGGCAGCAGCGTGCGTTTCTGCTCTTCACTCCCGGATTCACAGATGTTCACGGCCCCATAAAAGGCGCCCATAACGTAAATCAGACTGGTCATCAGATAGCCGCGCGACAACTCTTCTATGGTGATGATCGCTCCCAGCATGTCGCGACCCGCGCCGCCGTATTCCTCCGGGGTTGTCAAACCAAACACCCCCAGCTCACGCAACTTGGCGGTCAACTCGGGGGGATAATAGTCTTCCTCATCCCACCGCCGCACCTTTTCACGCGGACACTCACGCGCCAAAAAGCGCCGCAAACTGTGGCGCAACATCTCATGCTCACGCGATTCAGGGACATACATAGCCGCAGGCCCTCCTTGTGATGTTTGCGGATTCCCAACCTTTGGTTGTGTTTCCTCCTGGGATATAACACGACGCGCTCCGCGCAGAAAAGAGCCGCGAGATTTTTTGCGGAAGAGCGGGTCGATGGCAGGCCGCATTCGGTGTACGATGGTGGCAACCCCGCCTACTCTAATAGGCTGATATCTTAAAAAGGAGGCGCGCAGCATGATCGATTTGCACTACTGGCCCACCTCCAACGGCAAGAAAGTAACCTAAATCGACATTGGAGGTAATTCCCTAGTTCGACTAGGGAGACTTGAATCCCTAAATCCTAAATCCACGGGTAAGCATTAGCCAAACTGTAAAGGAGGGGAATATTATGCGGGGAAAAAATAAACTATGGCAGGCTACTTTGGCAGTGAGTGCCTCATCGGTCCTTGCCTTCTCAGCTTTCGTGTACGGCCAGAGCGGCAGCTCAGGAGCCTCTAGCACGGCAAGAGGGGATTCCTCTGGCCGTGGAGCTCCGGGGCTAGCGAAATTAAATGACTTGAATCAACAGGTCATTAAGGAATTCCGGGCGAACCAAGGGAAGGTTGGCGGTCGGTACGCCAATCGACCGTTGCTTCTCCTGACGACAACCGGGGCCAAGAGTGGTCGAGCGCACACAAGCCCACTGGCATACACCACAGATGACGATCGCCTCGTCGTGATCGCCTCGTTCGGGGGCGGTCCCAAGAATCCCGCTTGGTACCACAATCTCGTCGCCAACCCGGAGGCGAGAGTCGAAGTGGGCAGCGAACGCTTTCGGGTCCGGGCCACGGTGACCACGGGTGAAGAGCGCCAGCGGCTGTACAACCGCCAAGCCGAACAGATGCCGGCTTTTGCCGCGTATCAGCAAAAGACTACCCGGCAGATCCCAGTCATAGTGCTCACGCGCATTGACTGAGGTAGCGCACGCCGCCGGTGGTCGTAACGGGCCGCCGCCCCACTGTGGCCGTTCGGGTGTGCACCGATCCGCAAGCAGGCGGCGGTCAGGTGGAACGCCAGACTATGTGAAAACCCCAAATGTTGAACATTTGGACCTTGTAAGCTATCGATTTCATTGGATCGCACTTTTGAAAAAGCGAGTTTTTACACACTCTGACGAACTGTTAGACGGCACAGCTTGGCTTTCACGTGGGCCTTAATCAATGTGCATGACCCCACGTCGCGGGGCGCTCGTGCCGTACGTGTCCTGCGTCAATGGCACCCCCATCTCTGCCAGCACGGCTCTCTGTTGTGCCAAGGGCGTGCGTCGCAACCGCTCCTCAATCGGCTTGAGCTTCTCAAAGCTGTCGAGTGTGAGCACGCGCTCCACGAATGCGGCCGTGAGGGGCCAGCGGGCAGCATCGATCCGCAACCGGGCAAAGGCCGCGTTGCGAAAGAAGCAGGCAAGGGCGATATCAGCAATGGAGACCTCGCCAAAGAGGAAGCCCTCGGCTGGGGCCTGCGTCTCCACATAGTCGAGAATCTGGGGAACGTCCTCCCGTAAGGTTTTCTCCACCACTGCCGTGTCCGTGGGTTCGCCCCACACCGACGGCTTGATAACTACTTGATTGAACAGCCGCCAGATCAACACCTCCCCTATCCGGGAATCCGCAAACTCTTCGAGCCACCGGGCGCGGGCACGCTCGACGATATTGGCGGGGTAGAGCATCGGCTCCGGATAGCGGTCCTCCAGATATTGGCAGATGATGGAGGAGTCCGCTAAGGTGACCTGCGCATCGCGCAGCACCGGAATCCGTCGCACCGGGCTCACTTGCGAGAAGCGGTCGTCCCCAAAGAAGGGCACGATGGGATCGATTTCGTAGGGCACGCCTTTCAGATCCAGGCATACCAGCACCTTGCGGACATACGGAGAGAGGTAACTGCCAATGATCTGCACTCGCTCTTTCATCGTCTCTCCTTGTGTCTATCGGCGAACGCTGCGGCTCAGGCGCGGCAGCAAACAGCTACCACGCCCCAATCGAGGCGCCACCGATCATGCGAGCAAGTTTCTCACCGTCGCCTGCAGCCGTCGTGTTAGGCATGCCGCACCGTTGCCCGCACAACTGACAATTCTCGGGCCTCTCCACCACGATGGATCATTCGGTGACAGTTCGCGCACACTACAGCAAGGTCATCGAGCGTTGTCTGAACCTCAGCGGAGGTATCAGAGAGCGCCAGACGATGGTGGACCTCGCAGAATCCATCGCCGAGACTTCCGTAGCACTCCCGGAAATCGAACCCGCAAACTTCACAAGCGAGGCAACCTGTGGACTCCAGCACAGCATGCTTCTTTCGTTCGATCAGTGCGCGGTTCCGTTCACGAATCAAATGTTGCACCAGCCTCTTGCGACCTTCAGTCGTAGGCTCAGGCAGATCCAGCATCTCTGGCGGACTTGCAGGCGAAACTACTTCCTCAGAGGAGAGCCACCGCGGCGTGCGGCAGATCACGTACGATCGGATGTATCCAGCGGGGATGCGATGTCCTGAGTCCGCGATGGTGAGTTGGGTCTTCAGCGGCGGCCTGGCCAACTTCTCAAGGTGGCTTACCACAACGGTCGTCTGGGACTTCCCGTCCGTCGAGAGAAGGTGAATGTTGTCAATCTGTCCCCTGAAGATCAGATGACTCGTGGCACGCGCATCCGCGAATACGATGGGCAGGACAGCCTGGCGTTGTTTTGCCAGGGCGAGTTCCTTCGCTGCCCGAGCCCAGCTTCTGCGTTCCGTAAACGAGAACTGATCGCCGTGCCGCCAGTCTTCCTCGAGGGCGTCGCCGTGCCGGATTGCGTACACGCAGGTGTCGTGAATAGTGACGGCGTTGCCATCCGGTGCTTCAAGATGTCGCCCCAGCTTCGCGACTATGTCTTTGCTCCGTATCCGATTGAAGCCGAAACTGAAGTTTCGCTGCTCCCGAAGCAGCGCTCGGAACCACGGCCTTGTTGTGACATCAATGGACGGGCGAAATGGTGTGCCCGGACCGACTATGCCAAAGCCGTCTGATTCAGCACGAACCTCGGAGGGTGTGAACACACCCGCGAGCGAAAAGGTGGTGGTGGACCCGTCACGCCTACCGACAACAACCCAGACTCGATTGCCAAGGGCACGGCGCAGAACGCTCTCGGCTTTCTGGCTGAAGAAGTAGAATCGCTCGGTGGGCTCATACTCGTACCCCATCAATTCAATGCTGTGGTAGGCAATGTAGTGGTCCATGATGAAGAAACGTGCCAGTCAGCCTAACGACCGACACTCAGCTGGCGCAGTATGCAATAAGCTGAAGTGGGCCAGTTAGGCGACGCCTCTGTGAGGAACGTCTTCCTCTGTCAATTACAGCTATGTTATTCCAAGAATTCAATAACCTCCCCCATTTCCGTCTTCAGACTCCCATGTATAGAAGGCTTTCAGCTCCGACTTACCTCCCCGCGGCACAGATCACCATAGGTTCTCTGGTGATCCTCTCTCGTCATTATCTCAGCGGGTGACATACGGTTCTTCACGCTCTCAATATCGATCTCCTGCTGACTGGAGAAGTCATAGTGATGGAGAATCAGGTCAGCTGCCATGCGCGCTCCTTATAAAAACATTCGCCAGCAGGGTCACTATTGCCGAAACTCTGAGCAAGCGCCATAATACCGCCGTGTCGGTATTCACGGAAAACGGCACGGAAATCCCCAACAGGAGTACACCGTCTATGGGAACCACGGGAAGTCAACCCGAAACGAGTCCAGCAAAGAAGAAATATTTTGTCGTGTCGGCGGATTGCCATGTGCATGAACCCCTGGATCTGTGGGAACGGCGGATCGCACCGAAGTTTCGCCATCGCATCCCGCGCCTCGAAACCGACGCCAACGGGAAACGGTGGCTGGTGGTGGAAGGGATGCGCCGCACGCGCGTGCGCGATGTCGCCTTTGAGGGGGAAGATCTCGAACGCGCCCAAAGCGGCCGAGCGGATCTTGCCGTCCGCCTGCGTGACCTTGGGCGTGACGGAGTCGATGCCGAGGTCATTTATCCGAATCGTGGGTTGATGATGTGGGCCTCGCCCGATGCCGCACACCAGACGGCGATGTGCAAGGTGTGGAACGATTGGGCGATCGAGGCGTTTGCGCCGCAGCGCCACCGCTGTGCCCCAGCGGCGGCGATCGCGCCAAAGGACATCGAGACGGCCATCGCGGAAGTCCAACGGGTGGCCAAGATGGGATATCGCACGCTGTTTCTGCCCGTGCAGGTCCCGGAACAACCCTACAACTCCCCGGTGTACAATCCGCTGTGGGCAGCGATTCAAGACACCGGGCTGCCGATCAGTTTTCATATCGGGACGGGGAAAGACCCGCGGACCGCGAGTGGAGACGGCGGAGCGGTGATCAATTACGTCTGGCACGCGATAGCTCCGGCGATCGAACCGATTGTGCAATTCTGCGCGTCCGGTGTGTGTGAGCGGTTCCCGCAGCTACGATTTGGGACGGTTGAGGCCGGCATTGGCTGGTTGGCCTGGACGTTAGCGGCAATGGATGAAGGGTATACCAAACATCACTTTTGGGTGTCGCCGAAATTGCCGATGTTGCCGAGTAACTACTTCCGCCGCCAGGGGTTTGCCACCTTTCAAGAGGATCAGATCGGGCTGGAGACGCGGAAGTGGATCGGCGTCGAGAACCTCCTCTGGGGCGACGATTATCCGCATCACGAAGGGACCTGGCCCAGATCACAGGAAGTGATTGAGCGCACGATGCAGGATCTCACGGAAGACGAGCGGCGCAAGGTGCTGGGACTCAATGCGGCCAAACTCTATGGGTTTGCCGTGCCAGCGGAGGAAGCAAGGCCATGGTCGAACGACTAACCATTGATTGGGGAGAGACGCACAAGGCGCCACAGGACCGGAAGCGATGGATGGGGAGCTGGGTGGTCGCCCGCGACGGAGAAGAGGGGGATTATTTTTACGAGGGTCCGGGAGGACAGACCACCACACATACGGTCCCGCCTGAAGCCATTGGGATTTGCCTACGGTGGTGGCCGTCGGAAAACGAGGGGATTGGTCAAACGCAGGTGGGCGCGCTGGCCAATCTGGTGGAGCCATATTTCTTCCCAGAGGGAGCTCAGGGGACGCTCACCGTCGCCGCGCTGAGTTTGGTGCGCTAGGGGAAAAGCCTGAGAACTCGCTAGCAGCGCCGTCGCGCATGTTGAAGGAGAGAACCGCATGATCAAGTCCATTTTCCACATCAATATCAATGTCAAGGATTTCGACCGCTCGCTGGCGTTCTACCAGAATTTAGGCTTCAAGGTAGTCCTGCATATCGGCGAGGGGGCCAACCCTGCCAACGACAAGGGATTGGGCATTCCCAACAGCGTGGGGCGCGCGGCGCTGTTATCGCTCAGCGACGATCCCCGCGCCACGCGTCTCGACCTGATCGAGTGGAAGCAGCCCCAGACGGAGGGCGAGCCCTATCCTCACCTGTACCACACCGGGGCTGCCCGCATCGCCCTGTTCACCAAGAACCTCGACGAGGAGTATGCGCGACTGAAGGGGGAGGGGGTGGCGTTCGTGTCGGAGCCGGTGATCCTGCGCTTTCGCAACGGGGCTGGGAGTAAGTTTTGTTGCTTCAAGGATCCGGACGGCACGTTCCTGGAATTGATCGAGCCGTTTCAAGTTGATGCGCGGAGCGCACCCTAAGCAATCCTAATGGCCCCGTGTCGAGAACGATCACGCGGCTCATGGATAGATCTGCCGTGCGCCAGCCCGCTCCCGTTCGGCATTGATGGCCTGCTTAAACGCCTCCAACTCGGCCTGGGCCTGTCGTACCTCGTCTGGGTCGTCTGTCGCGTCTTCTTCCAACCAGGACTGCAACAAGGCAATGGAAGCGGCATTCTCGTCGTGCGCCGGTGGCAGATGTTCTCTCACCAGCTTCCGCACCAGCTCTGCAGGGGCTATACCCTCCTGTTGTGCTGCGGCACGCAGTCGTACTTCTTCTGCTGGGCTCAAATCGATTATGAGTGTCATCACTATCCTCTATAGCAGCTCAGGGCAAGCAAATGTCAGTTGTCTAATCATAATGATGGAAGAAAGAAGGAGG
>CAZCWX010000353.1:0-2581 GCA_964502465.1 uncultured Enterobacteriaceae bacterium
CTCGCACTGTTCCCATGCACTCCGTAGTACTGGTAATACCCGCGGAGTTTGCCGTTTAATTGCTGGAACAGCTCTCTGAGTCGCCGATGGCGATTCTCCTTGCACCACTGGGTGAAGCGTTGCAGGGACGTCCGTAGCTTCGCACGGGCCGTGCGCCGCTTCAGATGCGCCTTTCCCCCTCGATCCCGCCCCCAGTAGAACTCAAACCCCAGGAACTCAAAGCGTCCCTGGCCAGACGGCTGGTGACGGTGAAAGGGCAGGATGCGGGTCTTCTCGGCTGCCAGGGTCAGCCCGAATTTCTCCAGGCGTGGCCCCAAGGCCGCGTAGAACCGTTCCGCCTCCGCTTGGTACTCAAAGGCGCAGATGTAATCTAGGGTAAAGGAATGGGTCAGTGACGGTAGACAAGGCCTATCTGTTGCTGCAGGTTTCCCTAGTGCAGTGCCTCACGAGCCCGGTCGTGGTCAGGTCGCCATTCCCTTCCCATCCCACCGTACGTTCAGTTTTCCCGAGTACGGCGGTCCGACAGTCTTCACCGTCCATCATGCGCAGGTTTCGTCATGTACTCCAGCTTGCCGCTGCCGATATAGGGAAGCCCCATCGCATACAGCTTGCGGTTCGGATAGCGCTGCCAGCCGAACCCCCGGCCTTTGCTTCTTTGGGTCAAGTAGCGACGAAAGCGAATGTTGACAAAGCGCTGCAGCCCGCGGAAGGCTTGGCTGGCATTCGTGTGACGGAAGTAGTTAACCCACCCCGTCATCAGCGGATTGACCTTAGCCACGAATTCCTGCGGACTAATCGGCGCGCGTCGCGAGGTGAGGTATTTCAGCTTGTTACGAATCGTCTGTTGCGCGGACTTAGCCGGGAAGAGATAGATGGTGTTCTTGCCACTCGTGGGACTTTTGCGCTTGACGAACTGTACACCGAGGAAGTCAAACCCCTCGGTTAAGCGCGTCTCCCGCGTCTTGTCCCGATTGAGCGTTAGGTCCATCCGTTGGGCGATCGCCTCGAAGGCCGCCAGGGCCGGTTTGGCACTCTGGCGACACACCAGCAGCGCATCATCGGCGTAGCGGTGGAGCGTCGCTCCCAGCTTCGCCGGATACCCCCGGCTGTGCCAGAGTTGATCCAGGAGGTTGAGGTAGATATTGCTGTACAATGGTGAGATCGGCGAGCCTTGCGGCACTCCGGTCTTCGTCGGTACTACCTGTCCCTTGTCCCAGATCCCCACCTTCAGCGTCTGCTTGATCAACTTCAGCATACTCCCGTCCGCAATCCGCTTGGTGAGCAGCTTCATCAGCTTCCCGTGCGGGATACTCGTGAAGTAAGATTTGAAGTCAATTTCCACCACGCCCCAGGCATGGTCATACAGGTCTTCACGAATCGCCAGCGTTGCCTGCCGTGCGTCTCGCTTGGGCCTGTACCCATAGGAGCAGTCGTGGAAGTCCGCCTCAAAGATCGGCTCCAAGACGAGCTTCATGGCCGTCTGCACCACGCGATCCTCCACCGTCGCGATCCCCAGCGGTCGGCTCCCGCCTTTCGGCTTGGGAATCTCGACCACTCGGACCGGCGCGAATTGGTAGCGATGCGCCTGCAGCGCCGCCTGTAGCTTCTGGATCATCACCTCTTCCTGTCCGGTGGCGACAATCTCCTCGATCGTCTTCTTATCTATGCCCGGTGCACCGTGGTTGGCTTTGACTTGTCGCCACGCCTCCCACAGTACATCCTCCCGCCGGACTTTGTCGTACAAACTGTAAAACCGTGCCTCCTTCTCCTGCTTGGATTTACGGTAAAGGGCTCTCTGCAGGTTCCGGACTTTGTCAGCTCCGTTTCTAGCTCTATGGCAATCGGACATCCCAACCTCCTTTGAGTCCCATGACTGAAGCAGGGCCCCTTCCCTCTCCTCTGGTTTCCCAGACGATACGAGCGGTACTATAAGCCCCGCGGACTTCTTGCCTGGCCCACCTCGATTTCGGCTCGGCCTTATACGGTGCGGTTCCCAGTGGCCTCCTGGGACCAGACAAGATCTCCCGGCCTGCGACGTGAAACATTCACAGCGTGCTACCCCTAATACCCCGGCACCTGAAGCATGGTTCCTCTGTCCATTAATCCCCATGCCCTAGCAGCCTTCCCGGGCAGACGATACGGTCGGCAAGTGCAGGCTCATATTACGAGGCTAATTTGGGTTCATGGTTATTGCAGCCCGCTGCTTTGCATCTTCGTTCAAGGTCACTTAAGCCTATGAATCACTCCATAAACTCGTCCTCCTGCTAGCCCTCCGAATGGACAATTGAGGGCAAGGGACTTGCACCCTTTCTGTTTCACGCCTGTACCGGCGTGCCATCCGCATAGCGCACCAGGTGCACTTGCTTGTTCATCCCTTTTCGCGCTTTTGCCCCGGAGTGTGGGTACTTCTTGCGGAGTATCTGCTCCAGGCCGTCCATCGCCATATTGGCAAGGACGGGCGAGATGATACCGCCTTGTGGCGTACCATCCTCCGTCGGGTAGAGGACGGATTTGTCCATGTATCCTGCTTTCAAGCACTTGCTGAGGATGGTTTTATCCATCGGGATGTGCGTCAGCAACC
>CAZCWX010000354.1:0-11535 GCA_964502465.1 uncultured Enterobacteriaceae bacterium
AATGCTCCAGGAGGGCGGCAGACCGGTGCGCTTCCATAATAGACTCCTTGCTGCTGAAACTTTTGTCCCCTGGAGTCTGGCATATCTCTGCCTGCTCTGCTAACCTACTGTGGCTGCTCCATTTTTAATGCAATCCCCCTACCCCCCGCAGGAGTGCCGCGTCGGCTGCCTGACCTGTTTACAGGAACCAGGGGACTTGACCGCTCGCCCCCGTGTTGGGCCACGAGTCCGGCCACACCCTCGTCTTCATAGGTCTGTAGCCAGCCATAGAGCGTGTCCGGGTCCCGCGGCTTCAGCAATCCCCGCGTTGCCACGGCATGCGGCGTCTCACCCCCCGCAATCTTTAGTAACGCTTCGCACCGCTCGCACACGTAAGGACGGGCATCATGATCGCGATAGTGTTCCAGCTCTTGCTGCTCGCGCGTTTTTAGCCTCAACGTTCGTCGGGTGGCCATCTCGGTGCTCCTGTGGGTTGAGATGGCTTTATATTACCGATTTTGATCGTCAAAGTTCATTAGATAGGAGAATCCGAAGCGACTGGGTCCCTGGTTCGCACACGTCTTCCCACCGTCTGGGAATTGAGACGGAGCTTCTCGATACCATGTGGGCACGAAAAAGCCGATCGCAAAGCTAATAATACTTGCTATCAACATCATAATAGCAAGGTCTGGAACACGCTCGGGCGCTGCAGTCGTCAGCAACCACTCGTGCACAAGCCATGCTGTGATCATGCCCACAACGGCTTGGATACCCCCCTCAAACCACCGCAAGCGAGAACGTGGGCAAGTTACTGTCGGTTTATTATCGCTGAGCAGCGCGATACCGAATGCCGTCGTGAATGACATGAGCATCCAAGGGTAAACTGTCGTGAACTCTGCCCATGCCGCCGCAAGATCCTGAGTGATCAAGCTCCGAAAGCCAACGTTGATCGGTACCCCCGCACTGACCGCTAAAATTCCAGCGACCAAATAAAATGCGACCGGGCGAAAATGACTGGACTGCGCGAACTTCCATTTTGCTTTCGGATAAATTGCGCAGCACAGAGCGACCGTATACAGACTTGCTATCATGAAGCACTTGACGAACACTTGGGTGAAATTAAACGGATTCAGATCGCCTCGCCGCAAGACCAGAAAGCAAAACAACATGACCATATTAATACCGAGGAATAACGCTAATAAGTGGTTGACCGTCAGTCTTAAGGGGACTAATTGGACGGTAAATCCAAGCTCCGTCAGTTGCTCACATCGAGCGCTATGAGTAAGCTCGCACCGCAATACCCCTCGGCTGATAAAGTGGTAGATGCCTTCCAGCACGTGCTCAATCTGTTCTTGGACATCTTTCTGATACTCTGATACTGCATCACTCACTTTCTTGATGGCATCAGAGAACAGATCCCGCCTCAACTTTAAGCATTTCTTGACCCTTGGGGTGAGTTGGCGGTGCTCTCTTTTCAACTCGCTGAGCTCATTCGCGAAGCTGCCAACAAATCGAGTGAACTTCGGGTGGCTCTCCCATGCTGCCAGATGCTCCATAAGCACCGAACTCTTAATCCAGAGAGACTGAAAGGTTCGGCTGCCATCAAATACGATATCAGCTGGATCAAATCCCTCGTCGATCAATTGTGCGGTGATTTTCTCACGGAGCTCATCCGGTGTATGAAAATTAGACTTGCGCAATTCGGCACTTAAGCGTCGCACTTCGTAAGGAATAGCTGCCAGGTATCGCAACTGCTTCGTGATCCATTCATCTATCCCAGCCAGAGCTGGGAATTTCGGCAACAACGTCGTGAGTAGCAAAGCCACCAAGAGCGGGGAAGACAGATCTCGAGTCCATGACGACAGGGTGTCTTGTGTTCCGTGCTGTAGGAGAGGAGTGAACAAATGTGGCCATTGGATCAAGATGGCATAGAGCGCAAGGCCAAATACACAATAGAAAAGCGCAGCGCTATAGTAGCGGATTGCCGTGGTAGAGGACCGATCCAGAGGCGGGATATTAAATCGATCGGCAGCATAGACGACGACGAATGTGGCGCCCAAGAGAACATCAATAGACAGCATAACATCCCTCACTATGTATTTACGTTTTTTTGACAATGCTCCTGAGGAGAAGATGCATCGTGCCGGATTGGGATGAGAGGGGGATAGAAGATTCTCCAGAGGAAGCAGTAAAGAGAACGTGCATGTAATGACTGCCTCTTCTCCTCTTATATAGGAGATCACTAGGGGCGCGCGCTGTTGCCTCCTACTTCAGAGCAATAACAACTCTCATGCCAGGGGATGGCTACCGTGGAATGCTTTGATTTTCAAAGGAAAGGTGCGCTCTGCGATACACACCAGCAGTGAACCTGGGTGTCTAGACTATCTCATAACGGTATGATTCCCACTTCCCTTTGATATCAACTGGACAGTCCCTGTTCTTCTAAGGGAAGGGGAATCTCTGGTCTACATCAAGGAGTAGATGGGACATCAGAGTAACCGGGTAACGGTCGATACCTATGAGCACGTAGTGTCGGGGAAAACAAGGTAGCAGGGGATCGGCCTGATGACGTGAGAAGCACTGCAGCTAGCCGTAAGATATACGCAACCAGTAGAAGAGACACTGTTCTGGAGAATGGCTAAGTTATTGAAAACGTAGTGGAGCCGAAGGGAGTCGAACCCTCGATTTCTAGAGTGCGATTCGCAAGTCAGGAGATTGCGAAAGTTCTTGCTTTGCGCAAATTTACGTGGTCCGCTCTGTACTAACCGCACAGAGGGGGTGCGTAAGATTGTGGCAGTAGCAGGTTTAGTGATAGGCAGCGAGCCAATTATGTCAGACCTAACGCCGCCGCCAGGAATTAGTGAGGAAGATTGGAGCGCCACGCCGGTCGCGGTCCGCGTGTTGGTGATGGCATTGATGCATCGGTAGCACAACTCGAAGCCCGGCTCAATCAAACGTCACGGAATGCTTCCAAGCTGCCATCCGCCGATCCGACCAGTGCGTGCCCCCGGCCAGCGAAAGAGTCCACCGGACGAAAGCCGGGTGGACAACCCGGGCATGAGGGCCACGGGCGCAAGTTGAAGCCGGAGAGTGAAATGGACCAGATTATTGACGTGAGGCCCGAGCAATGCGGGCAGTGTGGCACGTTATGGTTGGGGGAGGAAGCGGAGCCGGAGCGGCATCAAGTGACGGAGTTTCCGTGCAGTACCCCGGTGGTGACGGAATACCGGCGCCATGGCCTGAGGTGCGTGGCGTGTGGGACGCACACGCAAGCGCCGTGGCCGGCGACGCTGCCGGGAGGGAGTTTTGGGCCGCGGGTGTAAGCGACAGTGGGATACTTGACGGGCCGGAGGGGCGCGAGTCAGCGGGAAGTGCCCGAGAGCTTAGCGACGCTGTGTCAGACGGATGGGAGCGTGGGCAGTATTGGCGCAGTGACACCGGCGGTGAATGCAGCATTGGCCGCACCGGTGGCGGCGCAACCGTGGATGCAGCGCCAGCCGGTGCGGAATGCCGATGAGACGAGCTGGCGAGAGAAAACGAAACGGGTGTGGTTGTGGATTAGTGTGACGCCCCTGGTCACCATCTTTCGGCTCTTAAAGACGCGGAGCGCGGCAGACGCGAAAGAACTGCTGGGTGAGGTGGGGTGGGGGATTATCGGGACAGATCATTACGCCAGGTATCATTGGCTTGAGTCGCGCCAGTGCCAACTCTGTTAGGCGCACCTCAAGCGTGAGTTTGTGGCCTGGAGGGAACGCGCCGGTGAGACGGTGCAGTAAGCGGCTATTCCACAGCGTTCTTCCCTCCAGCGCAAAGAAGCACAAGAAGAGAAAAGCCACCATCGAGTGAGCAACATCTTCTATATAAATTCTATATAGAGAGGAGGGAGGATGCAAGCCTTAGCGAAGGGCCGGGTGCAGCGCAGCGCGGCGGAGTGGAGCGGCATTATTGCCCGGTATCGGCAGAGCGGGATGGGAATGAAGGAGTTTTGTATCCAGGGAGGGCTGACGATGCGGACCTTTGAGGAGTGGTATCGCCGGTTGCGGCGGGCCGAGACGAGCAAGGGGCGGTTTGTGGAGGTCAAGCCGCTGTCGGGAGCCGCCAGCCCGTGGGCGGTGGAAGTGGAATTTCCCACTAGGGTACGGCTGCGGGTGCGAGGATAGGCCGAGGTGGTTCACACGCGAGGTACGCCGGATTCTGGCGTACAGTAAACCGGTGGACTTACGGAAATCGATTGATGGGTTGGTGGGCGTGGTAAAGAGTGTCTTAGAGGAAGACCCATTGTCGGGCAGTCTCTTTGTGTTCGTCAATCGGCGGGGGCATGACGTGAAGTTGGGGAGTTGGGATCGGACGGGATGGTGTTTGTTTGCCGAGCGCCTAGAGCACGGGCGCTTTCGGTTTCCCCAGGCGGAGGTCAAGCAAGAGTTAAGAAGGCAGATGTTCCAGTTACTGCTTGATGGGATTGCGCTTGGCGGGCGGCACTGAGTGTGAGAAGTCGCGGCCATGACGTGGGAGGAGCAGGCCGCGACCTTACGCCCCGCCGAGATTGTGGCGCTGTTAGTTGAGAATGCCGACCTCAAGCGGTAGGTCGACTGGTTCAAGCGCCAGCTCCTTGGCCGCAGGTCGGAATGCCGCTTACGGGAGCCCGAGCCGCAACAATCTCATACACCCCACCTGTGCGGTTACGTCCATTCTATTACCTTCTGCCGTTTCCTTCCAAACTGTGCTGCCATCTCACCCGTTCTCGGCGCTGAACCGCGTTAAGAGGCCAGTTTTCAGCACGTATCCATAGATATGCAGAAAGAAAAGGTATGTCAGGATCACATACACCATAGCGGAGAGTCCTCCCCAGACCAGATTGGAGAGACTGACACTGCCGGCTCCCAACAGCTCGCGCATGCCTTCGAAGGCGTAGGCAGGCGGGATCGCTTTTGCCACAGGCTGTAAGACCGCCGGCAGACTGGAGATGGGGTAGAAGACTCCGGCGAACGGCTGAATAATAAACGGCACGGGCCAGGCGAACCATTCTGCTGCAGGGCCAAGCCGCAAGACCAGCGCGGTGGTAAAGATGCCGAGCGCCAACCCGAACAGGAAGAGAATCAACAGACAGGGCAGCGCATACAGCCCAAGGGGGAAAATACTGTAGCCAAACGGAAGGGCGACCGCCAGCATAAAGACAAACCCTATCACCGCGCTGGCAATGCTCGAGAGGATGAGGCCAGCCAGATACTCTCCGACCGTTAAGGGCGACGCAAACAGATTTAAGAAATTATGCGACCACACGTCCTCAAAAAATGCACGCATCACTCCCTGCTGCACGGCGGTCAGAAAACTCCACAAGATGACGGCGCCTAGCAGCACAGGGACAAAATCAAATGCCGCATACCCCAACGTATTCAGATACGTCGTGGTAAAGCCCCATAGTAGGATATCCAGGCCGAACCACAGGAAAATGTTCACAAAGCGCGTTTTGTTGTGCCAGACCAGCAAAACCTGCCGTATGAAGATGGCGTAGATGCGGGTGCTATTCATCGTCTTCCGCCCGTGCGAAGGATACCGGCTCACGCGCCACAGCAATAAAGAGCTCCTCGAGATTGTCCTTGCTGTACTGCCGCGGAAGTGTCTTCGGATTGCCCTCCAGCACAATGTTCCCGTGGGAGAGAAACAGCACGCGATCGCACACCGCCTCGACTTCATGCATATTATGAGAAGTCCAGAGGACAGCTGCTTTCGTCGTACGCGCGTACTCTTTGACTTTGGCGCGGATAAGCCGAGCAGTACTCGGATCAAGCGAGGCAGTTGGTTCATCGAGTAAGAGGAGCTTTGGCTGATTGATCATCGCCTTTGCCAGGGAGACGCGTGTGTGTTCGCCGGATGACAGCACCCCGACTTTCGTGTGGGCAAACTCCTCCAGCGCAAACTCCTTCAGCACCTGCTGGATCCGGTACCTGACCTTTTTTACCCCATAGAGGAGGCCGAAGATGTAGAGATTCTGCCAGACCGTCTGATTGCCCGGGATCTGCGCATACACGGTGCAGAAATTGATCGCGCTCATGACCGCTTTCTCCTTGGGGATCTCCTTTCCCAGCACCTCAATGCGTCCCGCCGACGGGGCCAAGACGCCCAACATCATGCTGATCGTGGTGGTCTTCCCTGCGCCGTTGGGGCCTAACAAGCCGACGATTTCGCCGGCGTTGACCTCAAAAGAGATCCCGTTCACTGCTCGCAGCGCATGATATGCCTTCGTGACATTGCTAACTCGCAACACTGTTTCCATATTCCTGACCTTGCAGAGATAAGTTGGAAAAACTCCTGTATAGACCTGACCCGGATGGTCTTTCCCGCCCTGGTCGCCCGGCCGATCTCCTGCTTGACTGGGAGCACGGGACGCTGTTCGCACCGACAACCCGACAATGCAGTCTGATCGTCATATAACGTTCCCCTCTGACACAGAAGGGCGGAGATGCAGGTGGTATGGTGTTGTGAGAGACCTTGCCCTTTCCATCACCGCGTGCGAAAAAGCATGTCCGCCGTGACAGAGGATTCTGAAGTCTCTGGTCGCAATGCCCAGTAATACGACTTCAGCAGACAATCGACCGTCTGGCCGTTTTGTCCACTGCGCAGGACAAAACGGCCGATGTCGCTCTTCTTGTCACGGAGGTCTCGTCGAGCCGCCAGCTCTGTCCCACTGGCCGTGTATGGGTGCAAAACTGCTGCTCGATCTCGGGCGCATCCCTGATGACCTAGCGGGGAAGAGTGGAGTGATCTCCCGATATATCTTACTCGTGTATCATCTCTTCCAGGGTGCCAGAGCTGAGAGGCCGCATACGACCTCGCCCTCCACAAGAGAATCACGTGCTCAACGTGAGCACCCTTGAGTCTACTACCACCGTTCCTCCTCACCTTTCCTCTGAGAGGCAAGTGGAGCGCGCCACCGAAGGATAGAGAATACTGCACCAGAGCCCGCGTGGAGTGCTCGCGGGCCGTGCCCCGCTGTGCGATACTGCCTTTCCTGAGCTTAAATACCCGAATCTGTCATGATGGAGGAGCGATGAATCGTCGAGAGTTCCTACAGCACGGAGTAACCATGGGGGCCAGAGTCGTGCTCAGTGGCATGCCACAGTTTGCGCGTGGCGCGCGGGCCACCGAGGCCCCGTGGCGCACCTTCGAGGTGACCACCCGGCTGGCAGTGACCGAGGCGGTCGGGAGCGTGCGCGCGTGGGTGCCGGTGCCGCTGCTGAGCCAGACGGCGTACTTCCAGTGGGAACCGGATCGCTGGACAGGCAACTGCACGGCGGCGCAGGCTCAGTCCCCCTGCAAGGTGACGCTTCGCACGTCAGTTAGCGGTAAAGAACTATTCGAGATACACGCTGGCGCGTACTCCCAACCTGCAGTGCGCCCACGAACCCGCCCATCACCGGCAGTGCCTTGCCTATCGGGCTGGTCCCAGAGGAAGCGGTGAGTCGCTCCGCGCCAGAAACCGGACGCAGTGGCTACTCCTTTGCTTGTGGCGTGTTGCGCATCATGCTACATTGCCAAAAGCACTCAGCATTGAAACGATCCCCTGTGCGAGGGACTGTGGATATGGCACGTGACCAAGTCGTTCAAACACAAAGGACTGCAACGCTTCTATGAGACAGGCAACGCCGCGGGTGTTCGGACGGAGCACAAGAAACGATTGCGAATGCAATTAACCGCTCTCGATACCGCGCAGACCATCGAGGATATGGACATTCCGGGCTTTCGCCTCCATCCGTTGAAAGGAGACCGCCGCGGGTTGTGGGCGATCGACGTAAGCCACAACTGGCGATTGGTCTTCAAGTTCGAAAATGGCCATGTGTACGATGTGAATTACGAGGATTATCACTGATGAGCATGTATAATCCCCCGCATCCGGGGGAGTTCATCCGGGGAGTCTATTTGGAGCCGTTTCACCTCAGCGCGCGACAGGTCGCCGCCAAACTGAAGGTCTCGCCCTCCACATTCAACCGCCTCCTGAACGGCGAGAGTAACGTAACACCAGAGATGGCGTTGCGACTGTCCAAAACGTTGGGACGCTCTCCGGAAAGTTGGTTGGTGCTGCAGCATAATTACGACCTATGGCAGGCCAAACAGCGCCTCAACCTCGCTGAAGTGGAGAAACTCGCCATCTCAGCCGCCTAAGGCCCGGCGGAAGAGGGCATTCCAGGCCACGCGAAACCGCTGCTTGAGAGAACAACGTCATGAGTCGTTCTCGCAAAAAGCTGCCCTTCCGTGGCATCACCACAGCCGCTCGGAAAAAGAGGACAAGCGACGCACCAATCGCACGGAGCACCGCCTCAACAGGCAAATTTTGTACGCGACGGTCGACGATACTCTCCTGCGAAACAAGCGTAAGGTTGGTAACCCGTGGTTGTCTGCCAAGGATGGCGAGAACCGCTTCGATCCAAAAACTTACCCTGCGTTGGTGCGGAAGTAGCAATGGTAAGGAAAAAGACCCATCACCGCTGGAGAGGTCCGCGCGAGAAGAAACTGACGCCGCCCCAGCGCGAAGCTGGGGGCAGAGCTAGCGGCCCAGCGCGTCGTTCCTCCGCGCTGGGCCAGTGGTAGGAGACTCAGTGCGCCACGCTCCGCGTCGCGCAGATCCCAAGGCGCAGAGCTTCGCGCTGCTCGCTCAGCGCCAGAAGACCCAGAGGTAGGTGCCATGGACACCCCAGGGGGTGCACTTGCTGTTGCAAACACGAACCAAAGTTCTGGACGGCGATCTGGAGGGGGTATTTCGTGATTGGTATCCTCAGTTTTGGCCTGTACCTGCTGCCTCTCCGAGTTCTTGACGCTCTCCGTTTTTCCCGTTTTGGGCAATGTTCCGTGCGTCTTTGGTATCAATTCTCCTCGCTTTGTTAGGTCCGGCCGTAGCTTCCTTCTTGCATGTCCGTTTAGGCATCGGTCCTCCGAATGGATTCCCACACTTCATCTAGCCAAATCATGCGATTGGCGTAGCTCTGCAGGTCCGGGGAAACGGTGTCGGGGAAACCCGTAACCCAAAGTTCCTTGTGGCATTCATCCCGGACAAAGGCCGCCGCATCCTCAAAATCCCCGTCCCCAGCCGAGAACACGAGCCGGTCATACTGGTCCTGTGCAGCCAGCTTCACGATAAGCGTGGCAATCGCGACATCCACTCCCTTCTGGACGCGGCGCGTGAACCCATGCCCGCATTTTGGACAGATGCAGGACGACTCCTTGATTGCATACATCTTTACCCGCATCCGCGGACCTTGGGGAGGGGCTGTTTTTAGCCAGGCGTGAAAGGACTCGTGGCTTTTGCTTGAATTGCTATTCGCTGAGTTCACGTAGTACGAATCCACGAACTCCTCTCCGCTCTGTTCCTCCAGCCAGGTCTTTAGTCGTAGGTAGTCAAAGCGGTGTGGACTCGAGCTCTCAAGGTAAGCCCCATCAACTATCCAAATGGTGCGTCTCACTACCCCCTCCGCAATACTTAACGTTACCGCTAACAGGCGCGAGCGTAAAAGGTGGTCCTGTTAAACGGTTGGTGTCCGCCCGGCATGGGCGTGAGTGAATAGGGTACAAGGTTCCTGTCGGAGGTTCACCCTCATGAAGCCAGCATGGCATGAGGTTCACTACGAGTCAAAGGCAAGGGTGTCGCCGCGAGGCGGGGTCTGCAGGAAGCCGGCGACCAAGCTGCGAGGCGAGGAACACAAACGGTATAGCAGGCTCACTTCTCTGGGACGAGCTGGCACAGCACAGTGAAGTCCTGTGAACTGGGGATCGGATAAATGCCGCGCGTGTGCAGTGACAGCTCACGTGCTTCTCCGGAGAGAGCAGCCTGGTATCCTGGGAAGTGGCGTACCACGGAAATTGACTGAGCACGCACGCAAGCCGCACTGATCGCCGGACAGCAGTCAGCAGACGTCAGAGTAGCTTGCGATCTCCTCCCAAGGCCGAGAGCGAAAGACTGAACAGGGAGGACAAGGAGGAGGAATGACCGACTCGACGAAGACAGGCCTGCACCGGGCGACGGTTTCGCGGCGGCGGGCCATTGACCCAGCCTTGAGTGAAGATCTGTGGATCTCGCTTCCCTATCCGACCTGAACCGCCCGGTGCGGCCCCGCATGCCGTGGTGGTGTGGGGCTGGGGAGGGTGACCTCCTTGGTTCCCCGATTAGACGCAAGCAGAGCCGAGGCCGGGAAGAGGATAAGCGTGAGGCACCTGCCGAAGCAATACGGGCACGTCCGTAGCCGATCACGACTCAGACACGATGGTTCTTGCGTGACCGAGGTTGGTAAGTGATATGGTGCACCCTCGAAAACCTGTCCGATACGAGCGATCCGATCGCGGCGAACTTGTCAGCCGTGAAGCCTGAGCCGCGGGTGACATGCTTGGTGATCAATCGCATGACCCAGCCAGGCATGCCAAAGGCCGTGCGCACGGGATGATCAACGTCCTCTGAAGGAGAAACTGTAGGTACTGTTCAGAATTATGTAACAAAGCCGCTGAGAGTCCCCGGTTTCGAAAAACGTGCGGCAACCCCTTGTATAGGTCCCGCGGTGGCATAGGATAAAGAGTAGGAACATCTCCCGGTCGAAGGAGTGAGTTATGTACCGACGACCTCGTTTCCTGCATCTGTTGCTCGCTCTTACCCCCCTCTGCGCCTGCGCGGTCACGCACAATCACGCCTCTCCGTTTCCCGCTACCGCTTTTGCACGCGGCCAGGTGGCCTTGCACGCCCAGCAGTATGCACAGGCAGTGGCGTGGTTTGAGCGAGCGGTACACCTTGAGGCGCGCAATGCTGCCTATCACCTCTGGCTAGGCCGGGCGTACGGCCATCAGGCACGGCAGGCCAGTGCCGGCGAGCAGTTCTTTTTGGCCCGCAAGGTGCGCCGGCACTTGGAGCAAGCTGTTACGCTCAACCCCGATTCTCTTGCCGCCCGACTCGACCTGATGGAGTACTACCTGCAGGCGCCGAGCCTGTTAGGCGGCAGCCCGGAGAAAGCACACCAGCAGGCGGCAGAGATCGGCAATCGCGATGCCCAGCAGGGCGCGCTCGCCCGTCAGCGGTGTCAGGAGGTGGAGACACAGGGGTCGTGGGGCGTGCTCACAGAAGTGGGCGAGTAGAAAAAATGGACGGAGCGGCGGCTCTGACGCCACCCAGGAGTACTTTCAGGGGCCACGCGTCTGCTGATAGTAGCACCATACTTCCATAGCACGCAGCACTTATTTCCCGTCGAACATTTGTCCTTCTGGCTTGTTCACTGGACGAGATTTTTGCTTGTCTCTCTCGCACCATTTGCCGTCTTTTGGGTGCAATGAAACTTTCACTCATGTGTTGAGAATGCTCCCTTTGTCTACATTCTGTGTAGCGATTTTCGACGCGATCGGAGCGAAGAGCGAGGACCGGGAGTCGCCTTCGAAGGCAGAAAACAGCCGGACAGCCATGAGAGAGTGAGCTTTGTCGCCATCAGGCGTGTGGCATGGTACGAACACACACTACAACACGGAGGCGGCACGCCTTTCGCGCTCCTTCACGCAGTATAGTCTCATACAGGTAGAAAGGAGGATGCC
>CAZCWX010000355.1:0-2856 GCA_964502465.1 uncultured Enterobacteriaceae bacterium
GCTAGTCGCTTTATACAAACGTGCTCGTCTGTTTATGTTTCCCTCATTGGAAGAAACGTTCGGGCTCCCGCTGGTGGAAGCGATGGGGTGTGGCATCCCGATTGCCGCGGCAGATTGTCGTCTGGCAAAGGACGGAAAAGAGTACTTCACTCCTTTCCCTGAATTATGCGGGGAGGCAGCCGAGTATTTTAATCCATTGGATAAGGAGTCCATTTGCGCATCCATGCAGCGTCTGCTCTGTGATGAGCAGTACCGGGAGTATCTGGTGGCTCGCGGGGTTGAACGGGTCAAGCACTTCTCATGGGACTTGACCGCCAGGCAAACGATTGCTGTCTTTGCAGAGTTGCAGCAGTGAGAGATTACTCCTTCACGTGTGGTGGTCAGGGGGGTGGGACGTGATGAGGGTGCTCATCCACACCCTGCACTCGTCCCAGCGCCCGGTAGGAGCTGACCACATCCGGGAATTCTGGTTGGGCATCGAGGATCTCGGTCACATTGAGCGGGTCAGGAACAGGTTGCATGCTCCAACCTTGAAGACTGCGGAGTGCCTATGAAGATCGCCATCAACGCACTCTCCGCTCGCGTCGGTTCGGGTCCGGTCTTTTTTAACAATCTCCTACCGGCGCTGGCTGCCCAGGATACAGTGAACGACTATTGCGTCATCCTGGGCGCATGGCAAATTCCTTTACTCCCCGGGATACCAGAGCGTTTTGAGAAGCGCGTCATCAGCAATGTCTCACAAAATTTCGTAGCCCGGGTCCTCTGGGAGCAGTTCGCCCTACCTTTCTATCTGCGCCAATGGCAGATCGATGTGTTGTATTCATCGGGCAACGTCACCTCCCTCTTTGCCGGATGTGCCACGGTCGTCATCGTCAGCACGGCCAACCCTTTTTCTTCCCTGCAGATTGAGTGGACCGTACCGCAGAGAGTGAAACTCAGCCTGATCAAGTTGTTCAGTCTCTTGTCTGCCAAAAGCGCGCGCAGAGTGATCTTCCGCTCGGAAAATGCGCGCGAATTAGTTTGCCGGAAGTACGCGCTGCCACTGGACAAAACAGCGGTCATCTATCACGGCTGGGCTCCCTGCGGTGCGGAGGTTGACGGACCGTTTCCCCAGTTCTGTGAATATATACTCGCCGTCTCTGCACTCCTGCCCTACAAAAATCTTGCAGTATTGATGGAGGCATTCGACCTCTTGGTCAAAGAACATCACTTCCTGGGATCCCTCGTTGTGGTAGGCCCGATTCTCTCACAGCCCTACTACGAGCGGCTCCTCAACCTGCGCGGGGCCTTGGCCCACGGGGAGCGCATCATTTTTACAGGAACTGCGAGCCAAGCAGCGCTGAGCACGGTGTATAGGCGTGCTCGTCTATGTGTGTGTCCCTCACTGGAAGAAATGTTCGGGCTTCCACTGGTGGAAGCGATGGGATATGGCGTCCCGATTGCGGCGGCAGATTGTCGTCTGGCACAGGATGGAAAAGAGTACTTCAATTGTTTCCCTGAATTGTGCGGGGAGGCAGCCGAATATTTTAATCCGTTAAGCAAAGAATCGCTGTGTGCCTCCATGCAGCGTGTGCTCGGCGATGAACAGTACCGGGAGCAGTTGGTAGCGTGCGGGTTTGAAAGGATCAAGCGGTTCTCCTGGGACTTGGCCGCCAAGCAAACGATTGTTGTATTCGAAGAGTTGCAGCAGTGAGAGGGTACTCTGTCAGGTGTGTTGGTCAGGAGGGTGATACGTCATGAGGGTGCTTATCCTTGGTGCGACTGGCATGCTCGGCCATATGCTGTGGCAAGTTCTCCGCTACAGCTTCGACACCTGGGCTACTATTCGTGGTACGCCTTCATCCCTGGCGCGCTATGGCGCCCTGTTCGATCCGCGCCGGCTCATTGGAGGAGTAGATGCACGGTCGTTCCCTACCGTGATTCGTGCTTTTGCCACCGTCCGGCCTGAGGTTGTCATCAACTGTATCGGCGTTGTCAAACAGTTGCCTGAAGCGAAAGATCCTGTCCTGAGCCTGCAGGTCAATGCGCTCTTCCCCCACTTGTTAGCTGACGTATGTACTGCTGCTGGTATCCGACTTGTGCACATCAGCACTGATTGTGTCTTCTCTGGCCGTAAGGGGAGGTATACCGAGACCGATACGCCTGACGCTGAGGACCTCTATGGCCGCTCAAAGCTCTTGGGCGAGGTGAATGACCCTGGTCGTTTAACGCTGCGCACCTCGATTATTGGCCGCGAGCTAGCAACCACGCATGGTTTGGTGGAATGGTTTCTCAGTCACCAAGGAGGGCAGGTGCAAGGGTACACCAAGGCGATTTACAGTGGTTTTCCCACGCTGATCCTCGCGCAGATCATTGCCAAGGTGCTGCGAGAGCATCCTGCGCTCTCTGGACTGTACCATGTCTCAGCTGAACCCATTAATAAATATGCACTGCTCTGCTTGCTGCGCGAGGCGTATCGGGTGCCAGTGGAGATCGAACCCTGCTCAGATGTCTGTATTGATCGAAGCCTGGATTCCCGCCGCTTTCGCGCGGCGACCACCTTCATGCCACAGCCCTGGCCAGAAATGGTACACATGCTAGCGAGCGATGCAATTCCTTATGACAGGTGGAGGTGACGTTGTGGATTTTGCGGGCAAACGTATCCTGATCACTGGCGGAACTGGTTCGTTAGGACAGACGATCGTCCGCCGGTTGTTGACCGGCGAGATGGGCCGGCCGGCCAGAATTATCATCTTCTCGCGTGACGAGGCCAAGCAGCATGCCATGCGCATGGAATACCTGCATCGTCGGGCAGCCACTGACGAGATCATCTATAAGAATTCTCGAGAGTTGCTGACCTTTCGGATCGGTGACATA
>CAZCWX010000356.1:0-4392 GCA_964502465.1 uncultured Enterobacteriaceae bacterium
ATCATTGATCCGCCGTGACCAGTACCCAGACAAGCCATGCTTCAAGGGCTCCGGTTTGCCGACGCCCTCAAACGGAGTGCGTTGCGTTTCCTTGATGAGCGTATTGATACGTTGGAGAAGTTTGCGGTCCGTCCGTTGCCAATACAAATAATCCTCCCAGGCATGTTCGGAAAAAATGAGCTTCACTCCACCGTGGCGCAAAGGATACGGCTAGGCCACGGCGGCTGAGGTGGAAGCGTTAGCCGCGCTAGGCAGACTTTTCCGCCTCTGCGCAGTACAATGCGGACATGATGACCGTACACAATATTGAGGAGCACTTATATGTTGCGCACCTATAAGGCAATCCTTCACGGTGACCAAGTCGAATGGCTCGAACAGCCGCCGGAGAAGTCCAGGCCAGTCCAGGTCCATATTACGGTCTTGGAGGAACCGACGGCCCAACCCACGCGCGAACGCGGGCGAGCGATGGCCGCAGCACTTGCCGCACTGGCACAGCGAGGGACCTTTGCCGAGGTCACCGACCCTGTGGCCTGGCAACGCGAGCTACGAGCTGACCGGGTATTGCCTGACCGGGAGTCGTGATGCTTCTGGATAGCAACCTCATCATCTATGCGGCGCAACCGGAGCACGCGGCGTTGCGGCAGTTTATCGAAACCCATGCCCCTGCGATCTCCGTGGTCAGCTACATCGAGGTGCTCGGGTACCACAAGCTGAGTGAAGAGGATCGGCAATTCTTGGAGCAATTTTTCCAGACAGCGGAGCGGTTACCGCTGTCTGAGGCAGTGGTGCAGTGGGCGGTCAAGCTACGCCAACGGCGAAAGATGAGCCTGGGCGATGCCATCGTTGCTGGCACGGCGATAGCCCATGAACGAACGCTTGTAACCCGTAACACTGACGATTTCCGTTGGATTGAAGAAATCAAGTTGCTAAACCCGTTGGCAGAGCGCGTCTAACAAACGCCCTGCAGCAGACGCGGCCCTTGTGGCGGTTCTGGATGAACCTGAGATGCCACGGTTTGGCCATGGCCCGTGATGGCGGGCGTTAGCCGTCCCCAGCGGTGAAAGGATTCTCCGGCAAGAAGTATTCAGCAGGTTTGTTATCCAGAGAGGAAAGAAGCATGAGTGAGCAAACGCAATGGCAACTCAGCGGCAGTGCTCCTGAGTCGTATGAGCGCTCGTTAGTCCCCGTCATTTTTGCTCCCTGGGCCGCCGTTCTCATTGAACGGGCAGCGCTCCAGCCCGGCGAGCGGGTGCTCGATGTAGCTTGTGGGACTGGCATCGTCGCACGGCTTGCTGCGCTGCAAGTCGGTTCCCGTGGGCAGGTGACAGGACTCGATCTCAATCCGGGCATGCTTGCGGTGGCCCGCGTTTTGCCATCGGGCTCGGGAGCAACGATTAACTGAGCAGCAGGGTAAGCCACTGGTTCGACCAGTGCGACTTGAAGAGGTTTGACCGATGCGGGAGTAGTCTTCCTGCGGGGGCTTGAGAAGGCAAGCACAGGAGGACGAAATGGAAAACAATTCCCAGAGCGTGGCGCATGCGCTTGGCCTGCTCGCCTTCAGAGCGGATGAGCCACAAGATCGCCACCTGCTTGCGCGAGAGTTGCCCACAGCGCAGGGCGTCTTCGAGCGCCATGCCGCCTTTGTAGTGAAAGGGAAGAATTCCCTGAACACGGCGGCGGGATTGTCCTCCGCGCCAAGTTTGTACGCGACCGCGGTCATACTTCTCCTCTCTCCCAGCAGCGTCTCTTTCTTGCCGTACGGAAGGTTTTCTACCAGAAAAGTTTTCGCTTAACAAGGAATCGAGGGGCCGGCTATATGCTTTCCGTAAGGTGTCTAGCGAGTCTGGGCCGTGTTCCCGCGCAATCTCGACCACCGGCTTGCCTTCCCGCGCCTTTAATGCAGGCTTGGGCACCTCTGGCACTTCCCCCAAGGTCCAGTTCCCCGAAAAGAGGCGGGGGGCTGCTCATTCCGCACGAAACGCCTGACGAAAACTCGGATCGCGATACACGCGCCTCTGCTCTTCGACGGGCGGGTTAAACGCCGGTTTCCAGGCGGGCTGACTGCCAAAGAGGACGGGATTGTGGAGGTTGAGGTCGTTGCTCATCGGTAAACAGTTCACTTATGGAATGCCGCCGCGTTTGCTCAGTGGCTCCGCCTTCCGCAGAGCCTCCTGCGCCGCCTCTGGTTTATGGTCACAGTCCACCACCGCCAGCCAGGTGACGGGTCGCGCACTCTCGGTCAGCAGCAGCTCAAGCAGTACATCTGCCTCATCGGCCAGCGTCCCCGCCGACTTGGTCAGCGTGGTTTCCCTCACTCCCTTCCTTAATGCTCTGAGCACGTGTGCATAGGCCGTATTACCCTCCTTGATCATCACGGCTACAAGAAGAGGGGGCAGTACACCACTACCGCCGGTCGTTCATTATTGACGGAGGGCACCAGATCCCGCAGTATAGGGGGCATTTTCATGCCCCGCGGTAGCTCTGTAACGATCGCGGCGGTGCAGGAGGCATATCGTGGAGACCATCAGTTGTGTCACCTTCTGGAATAATTACAAGGACCACCTGACCGATACGGAGTTCCTGAAAAAAGAACTCGCGATCAACAAGCTCATGGAACCGTTGGGGTTTGATATTATTTTCTCCGTTGAACACCATTTTTCTAACTACTCGATGGGACCTGATAATTTTCAGTTCCTCGGGTATATGGCAGCGATCACTAACCGGATTAAATTGGGCACCCTCGGAGTGATCCTCCCGTGGAATGACCCGTTGCGCGTGGCTGAACGGGTGATCCTGTTAGATCACCTGTCCGACGGGCGCGCCGTGTTCGGGATGGCCCGTGGCTTGGCGAAACGCGAGTATGTCGGGTTTCGCCAGGATATGGAAGAGTCCCGGGGGCGTTTTGATGAGGCCGCACGAATGATCTGTCAGGCTATCGAACAGGGCTCTATTGAAGGCACTGGAAAATACTACCCCCAGCCGAAGACCTCGATTCGGCCGGGGCCGCTGAAGTCGTTTGCTGGCCGCCGCTACATGGTGGCGATGTCTCCGGATACCGTGCCAGTGTGTGCAGAAGTCGGGGCGGTGCAGTGTTTGTTTGCGTACAAGCCGTGGCCGGACGTGCTGCCGACTATTGAGCAATACCGTTCGCTTTATGAAAAGTTCCACCACGCTCCGGCACCGCCGGTGCTGACGGCGGATCTGTGCTTTTGTGATGATAGTGCAGACCGGGCATACGAATTAGCCCATAACTATGTCGGAAAGTACTTTGGCAGTTTCGCCGAGCACTATGAGATTTTCGGGACACATCTGACAGACTCGAAGAGCTACGCCAATTACAGTGGGGCCAAAGCGGCCTTGGATGCCGTTGGCCTCGACGCCATGGTGCAGGCATTTGTTGAGAGTAATGTCTGGGGCACGCCGAAGCAGATCCTCGACAAGTATGAGGAGCGCCGCGCGATCATCGGAGATTTTCAAGCGAGTGCAACCTTCAGTTTCTCGGGGATGTCATTTGACGAAGTGAAGAGTAGCATGACAACGTACGCCACCAAAATCATGCCAGAGCTTCGTCGCTGGTCCAAGGGCAACTCCAAGAGAAAGGCCGCTTAATCGCTGTCGTCGACCAAATCCGGTAATGGCAAAGCCCCTGGAGGAAGCGATATGGGGGTGCACGACCTCCGGATCAGATCGGTATCGTCGGTGGCGGCGATACCGTACAAGGCGCCTACCAGACAAAACTGGCGATGAACTGGCTGTTGATGCAACGCGCGCGGTGCTACGCAACTGCGGCCTGAAAAAGGATGGCGTTATAGTATGTCGGGGCTTGGCAATGCCAGGAACGCCTTAGCCGGGAGAGAAAAATCGTGGAGCACTCCGCTTGTACAAGACTCTTTGCCCTCATGCTGATGACTGTCACCGTCAGCTTTGATGCCGTTCGTCCACTCTGGGCCGCAGCGGAGAAACCCGAGCATGTGCGGCTCACCTGGATGTCGGTAACCAACTGGTTATTCGAGGTCGGGACTACCCGCATTCTCCTGGATGGGTATATCACCCGCATCCCGGAGGTGGCGTTTTCTGGGGTGGGCTTCGCGACCGCGACGCCGACAACACCTGATGAACCCTCCATCCAGCGACTCATCTCAACATCCGGAGGCTGTCGACGAACAGTTCTTTCGGACCCAAGGGCTATCACTGTCGGCGCAGAGAGATTTTGTCGCCGCCTGCGCCCAGTGAACGCCGATGACCGACAAGCTGAGCGGCAACCCCTTGAGCGGCAAGCCTGAGCAGATCGACATGGCGGCCATCTGGCCGGTACAGCCTTCGGTCCTTTTGTCTCGCGCGACATCACCCCGTGCCAAGAGGGCAAGCTAGCCCTTGACATTCGACGAGTTT
>CAZCWX010000357.1:0-9126 GCA_964502465.1 uncultured Enterobacteriaceae bacterium
GTTCAAAGCGCGAGTGTGGTATCTGGAAAAGACTGAATCGATCTGCACCAAGTGCGCGAACGGCTGCAACATCGATATCTATCACCGCCGTGGTGAGATGTACCGCTTCCGTCCACGTTATAACCCTGAGGTCAATCAGTACTGGATGTGTGACGAAGGCCGGCTCTGGTATAAAGAGCTACAGAAAGAAAGCCGCATCACCCGACCGCTCATACGAGGCGAGCAAGAATTGACTGCGGGAACCTGGGAGAAGGCCCTGGGGCGTGCGGTAGAGCTGCTCTCGCGGGTAAAAGCTGAACACCGTGATGGTGCAATTGCTGGTATTATTGGTGCTAAAGCGACCAACGAAGAGGCCTATCTATTTTCCCAGCTACTCGAGGGACAGCTCGAATCCAGTCAGATAGCTGGTCTGTCTTGGTCTCCGGCTGAGGCATTGCACGACGATTTCCTCATCAAAGCGGATAAAACCCCCAATACACGGGGCTTGCAGGCTCTTGGGTTGCTGAATGGAAAGACGAACGTAGCTGATATTCTCGACGCAGCAACAAAAGGGACCATGAAAGTCCTGCTCGTTTTCGGTATCGACCTTGTGACCGCGTGCGGTCGGGACACTGTTGAGAGAGCGTTAGAGAACGTAGAGGTTATTATTTTCGATACGGACTACTCGCCTGCCACAGAATACGCCGAAGTAGTTCTCCCGATAGGAACTGCCCCAGAAACTGACGGGACGTTCACTAACTATGCTGGTCGGATCCAACGGGTCCGTCAGGCATTTTCTCCTCCGGGGGAAGCAAAACCCGGATGGGAAGCGCTCTCGCTGCTGAATGGGAAGCTCGGCGGGACTGATTATGTATCGAGCACCGAAATATTTACCGAACTGGTGAAGACAGTCCCGGCCTTTGCTGGGTTGACGTACGGCAAACTTGGTCATCACGGTGCTCTGTTAACCGAGACGGCAGAGAGTGCTGAACCTGCGGTGACTAGCTCAGAGCTTGTAACACAATGACAAGCAATCGTGTTCGTGAGACGTGTCTGGGTCTATTCCCACTCCTATGCCCGAGTACGAACTACGAGCCACGAACACGAGTCAGAGGGGAAATACGTAGCGCAGGGGGAGGGGGATGTGGACGTGCAGTTTTTCATGGCTTGACAATTCGATGCAAATCGTCACCTGGAATGTCAACTCCATTCGCGTCCGCAAGGATCGTGTACTGTCCTGGCTCACGGTCTACCGTCCCCATGTCCTCTGTTTACAAGAGACCAAGGTCACAGACGACGCTTTCCCGCGAGAAGACTTTGAAGCGGTAGGCTATCATGTCACCGTCTCTGGCCAGCGAACATACAATGGCGTAGCCATTCTCTCGCAGACTGCCCCTCTGGATGTTATACGCCGATTCGACGATGGCGAGGAAGAACCGGACGCACGGTTTCTCTCCGCCAGTGTAGAGGGAGTACAGCTCCTGTGTGTGTATGTGCCTAACGGGCAGGCAGTCGGTAGTGATAAATTTACCTACAAACTTACCTGGCTTCGCCGGCTGCGGCACTATCTTGACCGCCATTGCGATCCCAAGGGCTTACTGGCTCTCTGTGGGGACCTGAACGTTGCCCCTGAGCCACAAGATGTGCACGACCCAGCCGCTTGGGAGGATACTGTCTTATTCCATCCTGAAGTACGTGCGGCGTTCCGTGACCTTTGTGCCTGGGGAGTCGTTGATGCATTCCGCCTCCATCATAGCGAGAGTGGAGTATACAGTTGGTGGGACTATCGTCAGCTTGCCTTTCCCAGAAACCACGGCCTGCGTATTGATCACATCTTGGTTACGCAGCCGCTAGCCGCACGCTGTACCAGCACCCGAATCGATCGTGAAGCGCGCAAAGGGCAGGGCGCTTCGGACCACGCACCAGTGGTGGCGGAGTTTACCGAGAGGCTTTAGGCGAAAGGCATAAAGCTAAAGGAACGCTCCCTGAAGCCTCCAGCCTAAAGCCTGCGCCTGTTTCTGCTTATACTCTCCCAATTAGCGTGTCTGCACTCTGCTTCACAAAATCGAGCAGTTCTTGTTCCCCCTTTGCTCTGCGAAAGGGGATCAGTCGGTGTACACCCAAGTCGGCGTAACGTTTCGTCATCTCAAGATCGAGCCCTGGACCAGGAGTGATACTGATCTCTAGCTCTCCGAGACTAGCCGGACGGCTCACTGCTTTTGCTGCTTCTTTTAGTCCTGCAATACACTTCGCGGTTGCGTCCAGGTCTAAGGCGAAGCCATACCAGCCATTTGCGTACTGCACGGCGCGACGGAATGCCTCGGTGGTGTGCCCGCCAATAACCACCCAGGGATACGGCTTCTGCACGGGCTGGGGTAACGCCTGAATGCCACGAAAGGAAACGAAGCGACCGTGATAGGCAGGCTGCTCCTGCGTCCACACGGCTTGCATCGCCTGTAAGTATTCTATCGAACGTGGCCCTTTGTAATCGAACGGAATCCCTAGGGCATCAAACTCCGGCTTGAGATAGCCAATGCCGAGACCAAAGATCAGACGCCCGTTCGACACCACATCTACACTGGCCAGTTCTTTAGCCAAAACCAGGGGATTGCGCTGTGGGAGAATGATAATACCAGTGCCGAGCTTCACCGTTTTGGTATGAGCAGCAACAAAAGCCAAAGCGACCGCGGGATCAAGCAAAGGATAGGTTGGGGGAAGCGGTGAAGGGGCGACCTGTGGATCAGGCAGCACAACGTGTTCTCCTGTCCATACTGACTCAAATCCTGCGGCTTCGGCAGCCTGTGCGACACGCGCCGCGCTCTCTGGATTACTGCAGGCTCCCATATTGATGCCGAACAATCCAAATTTCATTGAATGTCCTCCTTCTTGTCTTTTGCGTGAGGGGGAAACGCCGGGAAGCCTAACTGGTTCCGTGTTCCTATGCAACCTGCTTGTGGGTGTTTGACCTTTGGGCTTGTCCTTTCATATATTATGCAAATAAGAGAAGACAATAAGGAGGGATGTGCTATGGCAACGATTCTCCACTTGTCGTTTCGGGTAAAAGACCCTCAACGTTCAGCCGAGCTCTATGCCGACCTTTTAGATGGGACAGTTGCTGACCCTGGTCCTGTATTGCGCCCTATCGGTGTCAAGAGTGTCAGGTTTGGGCAGGAGCGCCGCAGCCCATTAGCGGACATGATGGAATTCTGGCCACGGGATAAACACTGGCGCGAAGGAAACTTCGCACCAAGCGATCCACACCATCACGAGCCCTTTGGTCATGTCGCTTTTGCGACAAACAAATCCTATGCAGAGCTAACGACGATTGCGCAGAAGCATGGCGTAGTGATCCGGCAAGAAGAGCGCGGCATGGCTTCGTTGGTACCCGTGGTCTACGACTACGATGGCAACTTTTTAGAGTTCTTTCCGACAGAATGAGATGGAATGAGAATGTCTGACGAGCTGATTAAATGCTCCCTCGTACAAATCTCCTCACGCCCCACACTTCGGGCGTATAGGATTGAACGGTGGAGAGTGCCATGAAAGCTTCTGAAACCAAACTGCAGCCCCTCATTGATTGTGACGGTTCCAGCGCAGTCTGTTCCCGTTGGCGTGAGGCAAATAGAGCTTTGTGAATACCCAAATCCACAGATAAGAAAACCAAAAATGCGATTTCGTCCAATAACGATAGGCTTTAGTGTGATGTTGGCTTTTCACCCATTGGGTAAAAGAGGTGATTGCAGGCAATCCACATACAAATTCAATGCTTACCCATTGATTCAGGTGAATACTGAACTTGTTTTCTCTTGTTGAAAACACACAGGTGGGGTTGAGGACTGGGCCAGATACAATCATGAATGGCAAGTCGAGAATTTCTATCCCCAAAGAGCGGATCGCTGAATTCTGTCGCAAGCATTATATCCGCAAATTATCGCTCTTTGGTTCCGTGCTGCGAGATGACTTTAGTCCAGACAGTGACATCGATGTATTAGTCGAGTTCGATCCTGATCATACCCCAGGCCTCATCCGCTTCGCTGGAATGGAGCTGGAACTTGCTGAAATACTCGGCGGGCGTAAGGTAGACCTCAATACTCCTCATTCTCTCAGTCCTTATTTTCGTGATGCAGTCATAGAGAAAGCCGAGGTACAGTATGTCCAAGCATGACGACAGAGTGCGCTTGCAACATATGCTTGAATATGCGTGTGAGGCGGTTGTATTGATGGAGGGAAAGATTCGTTCTGACCTGGAAAACTCGCGGCTTCACCTCTTGGCAATTACTCGGCTAGTTGAGGTTATGGGTGAGGCCGCCAATAAGGTATCCAAAGCAACACCAAGAAAACACCCCCAGATTCCCTGGCCGAAAATTGTCGGGATGAGGAACCGGCTTATTCATGGCTACGATATCGTGGATGTAGGTATTGTTTGGCAGACCGTGAACGAAGAACTGCCGCATCTCATTATCGAACTGGAACAGATCCTTGCTTCGGAAGGTACCTGATAGCCATTGCATTCCCTTGCGAAAATCGCCAAGTTGGAGGCTTGGGAGGTGACTATGCAGCCGCCGGTTGAATATATGACGCGCATCCGCGAAAACTACGCCCAGTTGGGCTACAAACCCTACCAGTGGGTGTTTAGCGAAGAGCCGCCACCGTGGCAGCCCTTACGTAAACCCCTGTCTGAATGTCGGCTTGGATTGATCGCGTCAGGTGGCATCTATGTCACCGGCCAGGTGGCCTTTCACTTCAAGGACGATGCCTCGTTTCGCGCAATTCCTCCGAATGTGAAAACATCTGACCTGCGCACAGCCCATTTTGCCTATGATCAGACCGATGCTCGCCAAGACCCAAACGTGGTGTTTCCCCTCGATACCTTGCGCCGTCTGGTGAAAGAAGGGTTCATCGGCGAACTCGCTGATCATGCCTATACTTTCATGGGCGGTATCTACTCTGCTCGGCGGGTGCGCGATGAACTTGCGCCACAACTCATTGAACGCTTGCTGGCAGAAAAAGTTGATGTGGCTTTACTCGTTCCTGTGTGACCGGTCTGTCATCAGTCCGTGGGACTGATTGCCCGTCATGCTGAAGCTGCTGGTATCCCGACTCTCTGTATGACCAGTGCGCTCGATATTACGAGAGCAGTGAATCCGCCGCGGGCCGCGTTTCTTGATTATCCGTTGGGGCACACGACTGGGAAACCCAATGAACCTGAACTCCAGCGCGAGATTCTTGTTCAAGCGCTCGATGCCTTCAACTCAATGACAACCTCTGGCTCGATAAAGGTCTTACCATTCCATTGGTCTAAAGAAGACGACTGGAAACACACGGCTATGATGGACGGCGACACACGCACCCCACGTCACGACACGCCTCAATATCAAAACGAAGAAGACCGTCGGCGGGTGGAGGAGAATAATCCCGAAGCCTGTCCGGTGTGTGAGATTGCTGCTTGAGAGCACGCAAGCAGCAATCAGCGGTCAGCCAGAAAATAGCTGGCGAAAGAGTAGGGGCAGATGTGAAACCTGCCCCTGCCTGTCTTGCTGAAAGCTGACGGCTGAGGAACGTCTACCTGGCGCGTCTTTCTATAGTTGGCTGACCATCTTCTCTACCTCACTCCACTCCACAATAGGAGTGAGGCGACGCTTTTCTACCAATCCTTGGGATACGAGCTTGCCAAATATCTGATAAGTAGGAGTATGGTTGGGAATATCGACAAGAAAGATCACTTTCGGTTCTTCGTTTGACGCCCACGGTCCGGCCACAAAACGCACTTCTTGTGGTGCGCCAACTGAAGCCGGACTTTTCGCGGCCATACCAATCAAACGAACGAATTCTTTCATGCGTTCCGGGCTGGGGTCTTTGAGCCACACTTCATCAAGGTAGAGTGCCATTGTCTTCCCTCCTTTCATTTAATCTGCCAGCTTGCTCTCTAACTCGTTATTATCGGCGAGAGCCTTCAGTTCAGTAAATCCGCCGATCGATTCATCACCAATAAAGATCTGCGGAACTGTGCGGCGACCTGAGCGCCGGACGACTTCCTGCCGTAGTGCCTGGTCTCCCGTCACATCGACCTCTTGAAAGGGAATCCCTTTGTTCTTCAGCAAGCCCTTTGCTGCCACACAAAATGGGCAGTAATCAGTCGTATACATCACAACCGATTTCATTATGAATGTATCCTCCTCAGTGTATAGTTTTGTACGCGAGGCAAAGAGGTGACTCAAGAGGTAGGTCAAATTGGCAAATAGCGGATTGTGGGGTGGAGAGACATAGCATGTTTTGCCTCTCCAGAAGAGGGCGCCTTCAGGGAAGGTTCGTTTCTCCCATCAAATAACGGTCACATTCCCGAGCAGCACCACGCCCTTCGTTGATAGCCCATACCACTAGGCTCTGGCCGCGGCGTATGTCGCCCGCAGCGAAGACACCCTCAACACTCGTCATGAATTTGCTGTACTCTGCCTTGGCGTTCGAGCGCGGGTCCCGTTCGACACCAATCTCTTCGAGAATAGTATCCTCCGGACCGAGGAACCCCATAGCAAGCAAAACCAGGTCGGCTTTCCACGCCTTTTCCGTGCCAGGAATTTTTTTCGGGAAGAGTGCTCCGTTGTCCCCCTTGCCCCACTCGACGTCGATTGTGTGGAGCTCTTTGACCTGCCCGTTTGCATCCCCAACAAACTTTTCGGGCGTGGTCAAATATCTACGCGGATCGGCACCAAAGCGGGCTTTTGCTTCTTCCTGGCCATAGTCGAGCCGGTAAATCTTTGGCCACTCTGGCCAGGGGTTGTCGGACTGCCGCTCATCTGGTGGCCGAGGCAAAATCTCAAACTGAGTGAGGCTTTTGCATTGATGCCGCATTGCCGTGCCGACGCAGTCAGTGCCGGTATCGCCACCGCCAACAACGATGACGTGTTTGTCAGTGGCAGAGATGTAGTTCCTATCTTTATGGGCCGAATCGAGCAGGCTCTTGGTGTTGGCATGGAGAAACTCCATGGCGAAGTGAACACCTTTCAAATTGCGGCCTTCAATGGGCAGGTCACGGGGCTTCGTAGCTCCGCAGCAAAGTACAATCGCATCGAATTCTTTGCGAAGCTTCGTTGCCGAAACATGGACGCCGACAGCGGCGTCCGTGATAAATTTCACTCCCTCTCGGGTCATGAGATCGACGCGCCGCTGGACGATGGTTTTGTCGAGCTTCATGTTGGGAATACCATACATTAGAAGGCCACCGATGCGGTCAGCGCGCTCGTATACGGTAACCCAATGGCCGGCACGGTTGAGCTGCGCAGCGCACGCGAGCCCCGACGGACCAGAACCGACAACGGCAACCTTCTTGCCGGTGCGCTTTTCTGGTGGTTCAGGAATAACCCAGCCTGCGGCAAAGCCATTGTCGATGATTGCGCACTCAATGTTCTTGATCGTGACCGGATGATCATTGAGCCCCAGCACGCACGACCCTTCACAGGGCGCAGGACAGACACGACCAGTGAACTCGGGAAAGTTATTGGTCTTGTGCAGACGCTCCAACGCCTCTTTCCAGAGGCCGCGATAGATCAAATCGTTCCACTCGGGAATGAGATTGTTAACCGGACATCCCGAGGCCATGCCACTAATAAGGGTGCCGGTGTGACAGAAGGGGATGCCACAATCCATGCAGCGAGCCCCCTGTTCCTGCAGTTTGCTCTCCGGAAAATGCTCGTGAAACTCCAGCCAATCGTGTACCCGCTCCACAGGGAAACGATCGTGCGGCAGCTCACGATGAAATTCCATAAATCCGGTTGGTTTTCCCATGCTTCCTACTTCTCCTACTATGCCAGGGTGCTGCAGAGAGTACTCACGCAGCATGGCCCCTAGACCTATCAACAGGATGACGTGAAACGTAATGCGTAGGACACAGTGTTGTCCCCTTCCAAGGGACGTTTCACGCTATACGTTTTATGATGCTAATTCCCACTCACCCGAGCCGCGTCGTTTTTGTTGGCCTCGAAAGCGGCCATGATGGCCTCCTCGCCAACCAGTCCAGCTTGCTCTGCCTGTCGGACCGCGTCCAGCATGCGGCGGTAGTCTTTTGGCAGAACCTTGACGAATTTGGCCGCGACCTCTTCCCAGAGCGCAAGGATCTGCCAGGCCCGCTCACTGTGCGTGTAAATGGCATGGCAGCGGAGCAGCTCCTCAACCTCCTGCAGGTCTCCTTCGTCGGGATGTTCAAGCGAGACCGTATCGAGGTTACAACGATTGCGGAAGGTGCCGTCCTCGTCGAATACATACGCAAGCCCACCTGACATCCCTGCGGCAAAGTTCCGTCCTGTTGTTCCCAGGACCACCACACAACCACCAGTCATGTATTCGCAGCCGTGATCTCCTACGCCTTCAATGACTGCCCGCACCCCGCTGTTCCGCACGCCGAACCGTTCTCCAGCCATGCCACGAATATAGGCTTCACCTTTGGTAGCACCATAAAAAGCAACGTTGCCGATGATAATGTTTTGTTCAGGTGCGAAGGTGGAATTTTCGGGTGGATACAGGATCAACTTGCCACCGGATAAGCCCTTGCCAAAGTAGTCGTTCGCGTCTCCCTCCAACTCCAGGGTCATGCCAGGTGGTACGAACGCGCCGAAGCTCTGACCGGCTGAACCCTGGAAGTGAAAATGGATGGTGTCCTCGGGTAAGCCGTCTGGGCCAAAACGTCGCGTGAGTTCACTCCCCAAAATCGTTCCGACCACGCGATTCGTATTGCGGATGGGGAGGGTGGCCTTGACCTTTTCCCGACGCTCCAGGGCTGGGTGTGCGAGGTCAAGCAGTATTTGATTATCAAGCGAATTTTCCAACCCATGATTCTGGGAGATTTGACAGTAGCGGCCAATCTCTGGGCCGACCTGTGGCTGATACAGGATGGCTGAATAGTCCAACCCTTTGGCTTTCCAGTGATTGATGGCTCGTCTCGCTTCAAGCCTGTCCGTCCGTCCTACCATTTCATTGACCGTACGGAATCCCAACTGGGCCATAATTTCGCGCATTTCCTCAGCGATGAAGCGCATGAAATTGACCGCATACGATGGGTCGCCCATGAACTTCTTGCGCAATTCAGGATTCTGCGTGGCGACACCCACCGGGCACGTGTCCAAATGACAAACTCGCATCATGATGCAGCCCAAC
>CAZCWX010000358.1:0-9212 GCA_964502465.1 uncultured Enterobacteriaceae bacterium
TTACCTAGTTGAGCAAGCTCAAACTTCCAAACACCCTGTCCAGAATCCAAATGCCTGGTTGACGGCTGCCTTTGAACGAAACGGAGGTCCTCTCGTTACTGAACGGATGATGGAGGCCCAGATCGACCAGCCAGGAACGAAAATGAACGAAGAACGGGTGCTCGTATCTGCAGGGACGGATAAGGATCTCGATATCCTTCGCCGTTATGTAGCTGCGAGCGTGGAGGATAAGGCCGAAATTGATCACATGGCCGAGGAGCGGGTGGGGCGATTACTCGGGACAGTCTCTGCTGGCAAGCACGCTGGGATTCGGGAGCAGGCCAGGATCGAGTGTGCGCGGGAGTTTTTTGCAGCACGAGGGAAATGAGAAAAATCTACGCCATGTCCGTGCTGAATCGCTATCTACCTGGTACCGACAAAAGAGCGAGGGATGCGTATTGTCAGCCGTTTGAGCGATCAAGTGCAAACCTCAGTAGAATGGAGTCATGTAGGGCGCGCTTTAGTCGTCCTGCTCCGCCATGCAGAAAGCGAGATCATCAAGCAGGCACGACGCAACGGTCCGCTGACGCGGCCGCCGAATGATCAGGCGATCGCACTCGCAGAGTTCGAGCAACGCATTGCGCAGATTGTGCTACGAGCTTTCCGTGACGTGTCGCCACTCCGATAGAGGGGTAGGACGTCATAGAGATGTGCCGGTCTCCGGGCGATGCAGGTGAGAAAAGAGGTGTGCATACGGTTTGCGGCGATCGGGTCCAAAGACGTTGTCGAACACCAGCTCGTCGACTTTATCCCTAAGAAGCTCGTCCGAAAATGCCTCTGGTTCGCCATTCGCGCGCTCGGTAAGCCACTCCACCGCGGCTTCGGTCAGCTCCTGCAATCGAGCTGGCCCTAAGCGTTGCTTGCAGTCCAGAAACAACGCGCGATCTTCAAGACTGAAGGCGTCGTAGACAGGTGGGCGAGCTAGCCGCTGGAGGGAAAGAGGGGGATTTCGGCGCCGGCGTGGCAGAAACGCTGGTCTATGCGGCAGGGTCGACAGCAACTGCACGACGAAGGTCGTGCCGCTTTTGCTTTCCCAGACGGTTTTGAGGAGCTGCTTGGTCCGCAACCCCTTCACGGCCCTGCGGACCGTACTCAGCGACAATCTGCACTGCGCGGCGAGATCTTCATAGCGACACTGTGTGAACGGAGTCTGTTGCACATGGGACAGACGAAAGAGCCGGTGATAGAGGCTCTGCTCAGCGGGAGGCAGAGAGGGGATCACCTCATCCATCAGCTCACAATAGGCCCGCACCACCGCGGCCCAGTGACCGTCGAACTCCCCGTTTGAGCGACCATTTTCGTCCACCCCCCCCTCCGTTTCTGACCTTTTACTTTGAGCGGTCATTGTGACAGAAATTTTTGCGCTCTGCAAACCACTGGTTGTGAGCAAGTTGACCCTTCATAAAAGGGGTTATATGGGGTAGAATTGGTTCCATAGAACGGGAGGTGAGGGATGCACGACGTTGCGGTGGTGAGAGGGCAGGGGAGGGCGCTCACGGCGGCAGAGTTCAGCAAACTGGCTGATGTCCCACTAGAACTCGAGTGGTTTGCGAACTTGCGAAATCCCAATCCCCGTCTAGCCTATCAACAAGATCTCCAGGAGTTCCAGCGCTTTGTCTGGATTACCACAGACGTGCGGGGGTTCTGTGTACACTCGTTGCGCGCCACCGCGGCCACGAATGCCTTAGCCCATGGCGCGGATATCGCTAAGGTGCAAGAGTGGTTAGGGCATGCGGATATTTCTACCACCCGCATGTATGACCGTCGCCGCTGGCGGCCGGAGGAAAGTCCCACGTTTAAGGTCGAATACTAAGGGCGGGGCAACCTAAGATGCCCCAGACTTGGACGATGCGATTAGCGAGTGAGCGAAAGAGCGAGAAGCGAGATCAGAATGGCAATGGACGAAAGGGGAATGAGTTAGAGAACGAGGCGGGCAATTTCTTGAGCAACAGGGAAAAGGCGAGAAGGTGAGGGGGAAAGAAAACGCAAGGTAGACCAGGAGCGGTACTATTCCGCGCCTACAAGCGCGGATAGAAAACAGAGGCGAACGTGGCGATTCCACCATTGAACGAACACGGGTGGCTGCCCGAGGGCATCCATGACTGCACCCTCGAAGAAGCCGCGGTGCGCTTTGGTGGGTTTCAGCGCAGCGACCGGCGACCGCAATTGTGGGCGAAGTTTCTGGAGTTCGTAGACGAAGCACGGGCGGGTGGGATCATAGACGCCATTGTGGTGGATGGCAGCTTTGTGACGGCCGAACCTGTTCCGCATGATATTGATCTCGTGTTAATCATGTCCGATCCACAGGACTTCTCCGTGGATCTGGCACCCGCTCATTACAACATCTTGTCTCAACGGCGTGTACGGCAACGGTTTGGGTTTGATATAGTAGTGGCGACTAATGAGCACGAGACCCTCGCGCAGGCCGTAGCGTTCTTTGAGCAGGTGCGGCACAGCGACCTGGTGTGAAGAAGGGACTCTTGAGGATACGTCTATGATCGAGACGACCGAACAGCTGTACCAAGCCATTGAGCAGATGGGGCGGATGCAACGCGTGCTGGAATCCTATCGCGATGAGATTCTGACAAAGAACCCGCGCAACTTTGCGCTGCTGGCGGAAGGGCCGTTGGAGCAACTGCGACAATTGCAGAGCCAAATTGACGACTATCTCCAACGTGTAGAGACAGCCATACCTCCCGCCATCTCATGATGCGGAAAAGGGAAGACCTGCGCACTCCATGGCGCACAGGCCGCCTTCCTCCAGTTCGTCGTCACCGCAGGAGACGTGATTATATTCCCGTTTCACGGTTCCACGGAAGTACTGAAAATGTTTCTTCTCTCCGTGTTTTCCAGCGGGGTGTCCGGAGCGCTCACCGGGATGCTCACAGCCCTGAATTCTGGGCCTTTTTCGGTCTCCTCACAGCATGTGACTTGACTCTAAGAAAATCAACGACTTAGATCTAGTGTACTTTACCAGACCTATGAATTATCAGACGTTGTGGAGTGCATCCGTTTTTGAGGCGTCATTTTGACCGGTCAAGATGGTGCACCCTGCGGAGCAGCGCTGCCCCCGTTCGGCTGGGGCAGGTGGTACGTTCGGCTGCAGACGTGAGATATCATAAGAAAATCACACGCAGGACACAGGAAGGAGCGCGGCGATGCCCCTTATAACGCTCTCAGTGCAGCATGGGCACACGCTCGACGAGGCGCGCAGCCGCTTGCAGACTGCCGTGACCGAGCTCACGAGCCGATTCGGGACCTTGGTCAGGCGGGTGCAGTGGTCTCCTGACCGTAGCCAGGTACGGCTGGAGGGCAGCGGGGTGTGGATCGAGCTGCGGGTCGATACGCAGGCCGTGCACGTGGCGGCCGACCTCCCCATGCTCGGCCGGCTGCTGGGCGGCTCCGTCGCCACCCGGCTACAGGAGATCATCAGGCGTACCTTTCAGCCCCAGCTGCCCGGGGGCGACGGGAACGCATAGATGGTGCGCACGGGTTCTGGCCGCACGATCGTGCGGCCAGCGCTCGGTGGGGTCGAGGAGACCGGGGCAGGTATGTGTCCCGGTCCGTCCCCGCTCCGGCCGTGCCTACTTACGGCAGCCGGCTCTTCAGGTCTATCGCGTCGCTCCGTCTCAGCGTCGGGCTCTTCTGGGTCGAGAGCACGGTGCCGTCCGTCCCCGAGAAGAGGAACACTTCCCCGGAGGTGGATTCCTCCACCACGATGTCGGGCACGCCGTCCCCGCTCACATCGTCCAGCCCGGTGAGCCACCGGCCAAAGTCGCCCCGCTCCTGCGGGTCCGGGGCCACCAAGGTGTAGAGCCAGGTATTGTCCGCTCCCGAGAAAACAAAGACCTCCCCGGAGACGGGATCCCACACCGCCACATCGGCCACGGCGTCGCCGGTCACATCCCCGACCCCGGTCGCGGGATCTAGGCTCAAGGCGAGGTGACAATTTTGTCCATCCTTATCGCAATGATAGGTCTGGCACGAGGTCGTGCCAGTGATCGGATTCTTGGTGCATTTTTCACACCAGGTAATCGGCGTCAGCGGCATGCCCGCCGGCCCGCATGTCCCGCCGGCATCTTCGATCTCAGTTTTCGAGAGCGCCTGCGCGTGGCCGACCCACACGAAGGCCGCTGCTAGGAGGAAGAGACTGAGGAGAGTGAACCGTGTCATCTGTATACTCCTTTCGTTGCGGAGGGGCCGCGATGCTCCAGCCCGTCCGTGGCTCAGGTCACGATCCCCTTCGTGCGCTCTCTCCGGGAGCGGGAAGGGGGACTTCTACCACCCACACCCCAGCGCGGCGCCTGTGTGCGGCTCGGCAACCATACGGCTCGGGTCGCGTCCCTGGCGTCCACCGGCGTCGTCGCGCTGTCTTCCACCCTGAAAGGCGTGCCGTGGGTGTGCCACGAGACGGCACAAGGGCCTTCTGGCAGTAGCCGTGTGAAAATGGCTAGGATCAAAACTCCTTCAAATTCAACATGTTAGGAGAACGGTCCTGCAGACCACGCCACCGGAAAGGCGAGAAAAACTCGTGTAACATTGCAGAATTGTATCGTTGCCCCCTGCCTTCGCGTAAAAAATTGCACGGTTGCTGCTGCCACCCCAAGAGGTTGGGTTTACCCCAACGAGCAGAAACAGAGGGACCGATGGCAATCGACCAGTAGCGATCGCTGTACATGCCCCTGCGCCTTGCGGTCACAGACCTCACTGTTTTAGGGCACTGCCTCCTCACTCCCGATAAATAATAAGTTTCCCCTGACTGCACCATTCTTTCACACTGGAGCTGTACCCCCGGGTTGCAGTCACGGTTCAGCGCATCGAGAGTCTCGCTACGCTCCCCAGTTGAATCGTTCTTTTCGCGGGAGAGCTGCCCCTCCTTCCCGGTGTTCAGTCGGATTGAACATTTTGTTCACTCCATTGTTACCCCGTTGGGATATGAGCGTGGAGATCGGATCCGGCTGCAATCGATGTTGTTGGCGACGGGCCAAGGAGCACAGGACCTTTATGAGTGCTGATGGATTGACCTCACCGAAAATAGCAATTGCACGAATTCACCAACAACATCGCAATATTTGGCATATATGCCAGAGAGTCGTAAGCGATTACTGACCGGCGTTCTTCCTTCCAAAGCAAAGACGCGCAAGAAGAGAGGGGCCACCATTTGGTGAGCGACATCTTCTTGAGAGGAGGAAGGCGTATGCAAGTGTTAGCAAATGGCCATGTCCAGCGGAGTGCGGTGGAGTGGAGTGGGATTATTGCGCGGTATCGGCAGAGCGGGAGGGGCATGAAGGAGTTTTGCGAGCAGGAGGGGCTGACGCTGCGGACCTTTGAGGAGTGGTATCGGCGGGTGCGGAAGGGGGAGACGAGGAAGGGGCAATTTGTGGAAGTGAAAGCGCCGAGTATGGCGACGAGTCCCTGGGCGGTCGAAGTGGCATTGCCTAACGGCGTGCGGCTGCGGGTGCGAGGCTAGGGCGATGTGGTTCACGCCCGAGGTGCGCCGGATTCTGGCGTACAGCAAACCCGTGGACTTACGCAAATCGATAGACGGCTTAGTGGGTTTGGGGAAGAGGGTCTGAGAGGAGGATCCTTTATCGGGCAGTCTGTTTGTGTTTGTCAATCGGCGGGGGAATTAGGTGAAGTTGGTAAGTGGGGAGCGCACGGGGTGGTGTTTGTTTGCCAAGCGTTTAGAGCACGGGCGCTTTCACTTTCCCGCCGCTGAGCCCAAACAAGAACTGAGTCTCCAAGTCTTTCAGCTCCTCTTAGATGGGATTGCCCTTGGCGGACGCCACTGACTATGTTACGTCGCGGCTATGACCCTGGAGGAGCAGGCTGCGACCTTACGCCCGCCCGAGATTCTCGCGTTGTTAGTGCAGCAGCGCGAGTTGCAAGAGCAGAACGCGGCGCTCAAACGCCAAGTCGCGTGGTTTCGACGCCAGCTCTTTGGCCGCAAATCCGAGAAGCGCTTGCGGGAGCCCGATCCGGACCAACTCTCCCTGGCGGGCATGGTCACGACGCCCGTGGCGCCCGCCGATCAGCCCCCGCCCCCGACGGAAACCGTGAAAGCCTATCAGCGCCGCTTCCGGTTGATGGGAGCCGACGTCGCCGATGAGAGCGAGGTGCGGTTTGACGACTCCGTGCCCGTCCAAGAGATCCGCCTGACCAATCCCGCAGTGGCGGATCTGCCCCCGGACGCCTATGAGGTGATCGGGGAGAAGGTGACCTATCGCCTCGCCCAACGCCCCGGTGCCTATGTCATTCTCAAGTACCGTCGGCCGGTAATCAAACGCAAAGACACCGAAGAGCTTTGCTGTCCGCCCGCGCCCCCGGCCGTGTTCGAGAAGAGCTTTCCCGATGTGAGTCTGTTGGCTGGCCTGCTGATGGAGAAGTGTGTCTATCACGTGCCGCTCTATCGCCAACACCAACGCCTGCAGCAGGCGGGGATTCGGCTCAGTCGCGGCACCCTCACCCAGTGGGTGCACCGGGCGGCGGAGTTACTGGAGCCGATTTATTACGCCTTGCTGTCCTCGATTCTGCAGAGTTGGCTGTTAGTCATGGATGAAACGCCGCTCAAAGCGGGGCGACGGGAGAAAGGCAAGCTCCACAAAGGGTATTTGTGGCCCATCTATGGCGATCAGGAGGAAGTTGCCTTCCCCTTTTCTGCCTCTCGCGCCCAAGCGGTGGTGCGGGAGGCGTTGGGGAACTTCTGCGGGGTCTTACTCACGGATGGCTACAGTGTCTATGAGCGCTTCACCCAGAAGGTGACCTCTATCCTCCATGCCCAATGTTGGAGTCACACCCGGCGGCAGTTTGAGAAGGCCCAGGGAGCCGAGCCGCGCTTAGTGGCCGCAGCGCTCGACCGGATCGCCACCTTCTATAAAGAGGAAGCACGCATCCGGGAGCAGGGCTTAGCAGGCGAGGCCAAGCTCGCGCATCGGGGAGAGTACACCAAACCCCTGGTCGACGACTTCTTTGCCTGGCTCAAACAGACGGTGATCACGGAGATCCTCCTCCCCTCCAACCCCCTTGGCCACGCGGCGCGCTATGCGCTCGAGCGGGAGGCGGGGCTCACAGTGTTTTTGGCCAATCCTGACGTGCCGCTGGACACCAATCCTCTGGAGCGGGAGATTCGGCCCATTGCGCTGGGCCGCAAAAACTGGCTGTTCTGTTGGACGGAAGTGGGTGCCCGGTATGTGGGGATCATCTACAGTGTGGTGGCGTCGTGTCGCCTGCAGGGCGTCGATCCGTACGTCTATCTGCTCGATGTGCTCCAACGCATCGATACCCATCCCGCCCTAGACGTGCATCTCCTGACCCCCCGCCTGTGGAAGCAGCACTTCACTGATAACCCCTTGCGCTCCGACCTTGATCGCCTCAGTCAATAACGCCGAAGAACTACCGCTTACAGAGAGTCGCACACTTTCGTCTTGCAAAGGAATGAAAAAAAGGAGCTTTTTCTCCCTGGCCAAAACCTCCTCTCGATATCGAGAACACGGAATCATGAAAATCACGACTGTTTTGAACGAAATAAGCCAAGGCGGAAGCGAAAGGTTTCGATCATACATCCCGTGGCCTCTCAGGCAGGGATCTCGGCTTGACCCGTACTTATGCGCAGCGCCGCACACTGTTTGTCACCTTTCCCACGCTTGTGGAGGGATTCATGAAGCTACAACAGCAAATCATTGATCGCTGGGAGCGGCTCGAACCGGTCAAGAAGCCCGACAGTTATCTGCCGCGGACCGTGGAGGCGACGGCAATTGTGGCTCCGGGCACCGTCGGAGCGCGCGCGAGCACGCGAATGCGTTTCCTGTCAGCAGAAGGCCAGCGGCCGACGACGTTGGAGCAGGAGGTCATACGCGGGACCAACGATCTCCTTGAGGTTAACTTCCTCGATCGATGCTTACTCGTGTGTCAGGCGATCGGTCGGATCGAAGCGACGGGACCGCAGGGTCGGGTCCGTGCCACGGGTTTCATGATTGCTCCCGGCCTGATCATGACTAATCACCATGTCCTGCTCGAGGAGAGCATTGCGGCGACGGGATCGATCGAGTTCGGCTACCGATACAACGTGGCCGGCGAGATCGGGCAGACCACCCGCTTCGCCCTCGATCCAGGGACCTTCTTCGCCGCTGACAAGGGGCTCGACTATGCAGTGGTGGCGGTACAGCCCGAGTCACTCACCGGGCGCGAGTCCATCGATGGCGTTGGTTATCTCCGGCTGTACCCTGAGTCCGGAAAGGTACGGCTGGAGGAGTTCGTCACGATCATCCAGCACCCGGACGGGCTTCCGATGCAAATCGCGCTCCGCGAGAACCAAGTCACGCGCTTCAACGAAGACGAGCCGTTCATCCAGTATGAGGCAGACACCGCGCACGGCTCGTCGGGTGCGCCGGTCTTCAACGACTCGCTCCAAATAGCGGCGCTCCACAGCGGCGGGCGCATCAAGCGTGCGCCGACCGGAGAGTACGTGCTCCGAGACGGAGAGTCGACCTCGTCACTCGCAGGAAGGAAAGAATCGGACTTCGTTTGGGAGGCGAACGCCGGGATCCGCATCTCCCGTATCTGTGCCGATCTCCTCAAACGAGCGCGGGCGAAATATCCCACGTACGTCCTGCTGCTCCAGCGTGCAATGGCCGGTGGCGATCTCCTCGCCCGCTCCGTCGTTGCGGCTCGCACCGGCACGGATGTACCCCTCGTTCCACCTGCTCCATCCTCACGACATCGCCCAAGAATTGACCGGATGCAGCCCGAAGCGACTTCCGCTGACACCCGCGACGAACACCGCAGCAGACCTGCCCTCGTGCCTGTCGAGCCGGACGGCCGCGGTGTGATGCTTCCCCTCGCGCTGTGCGTAACACTGGAGGACCCGCATGCGGTGACACCCCTCGCGTTGCGCGCTCGTGTGGCTCCGGGTGCGCGGACCCTGGTGAGCCTGCTCGAGAGCGAAGCATTTCCGATGCAAATTCCTGTCATCTATGACAGGCTGGCTGAGCGAACAGGCTACGATCCCGATTTTCTCGAATTAGGCAACGGCGCCCGGTACGCCTCAATCTGTTCATTAAAGCGCGCAATGGTGTCCTCCAAGCTGTCAATCTGTCCCAACAGCTCGGTGAGCACAAAGCAATGAGGGGCCTGGACCCGGCCTGCGAGCGCCTGGCTCAACTGTTCACGCTGTA
>CAZCWX010000359.1:0-4763 GCA_964502465.1 uncultured Enterobacteriaceae bacterium
AACTCGCCGACTACGATGCGCAAGATTGCTGAGGTTGGCGCTACCAGGGGATTCCTGGTGCTTGATGCACCGGTGACGGGGGGAGTGCCACGGGCGCGTGATGCAACACTCACGGTGTTCGTTGGTGGCGAGAAGAAAGAGTTTGAGCATTTTCAGCCGCTTCTGAGCAAAATTGGCAACAATGTGTTTCATATGGGACCAATCGGCTGTGGTAACGTCACCAAGTTGGTCAATAACATGATGGCGTTCATTAACTTTATGGGTGCCTGTGAGGGACTGGCGATCGGCGCGAAGGCGGGGGTTGATCCGCAAACGTTGCTGGATGCGATCAAGATGGGTTCAGGGAATAGTTTAATTATGGAATTTGGCATGCAGTCGTTCCTCAAGGGAGAATCTGCGCTTGGCTTCGCCACCGCGTTGGCAGCGAAGGATGTGCATCTGGCGGTTGAACTTGGGAAAGAAGTTGAGGTGCCGATTGAGGTTGGTCCGCTGGTCGAGGCTGCCATTGCTCGCTTTCGTGATGCCGGGCATGGGCAGGATGACATTCTGGCGATCGTGCGCGACTTTATTCAGCGGTCGGGAGTGCAGCTCATCAGTAAGAAGTGAGAAGAGGAGAGGAGTGGGTGGAAATGACGTCGTCAACGCAGCAGGTTCTTGCGGCAGTCGAGGCGCTGGGTGTGACATACGAGGTGATTGCTATTGATCCGGCATATGCAGACACAGTTGGCTTTTGTGAGCAATACGGGTACCCGCTGGAGCGATCTGCCAATACCATTGTGGTTGCTTCCAAAAAGGAGCCGAAGAAGTTTGCCGCCTGTGTGGTGCTGGCGCATACGCAACTGGATGTGAACAAGCGGGTGCGGCAGCTCTTGGGTGTGTCGAAATGCTCGTTTGCCACTGCCGAAGAAATGAGGGAGGAAACAGGCATGGAGGTTGGTGGGGTGACCCCCTTTTCTCTGCCTGCCGGATGGCCGCTCTATGTGGATGAGCGGATCATGCGATTAGATTGGGTGATTCTGGGAGGGGGTGGCCGCGAGACGAAGCTCAAGATCGCCCCCACAGTCTTTACCAAACTGGGGGCTGAGATCGTTTCTGGATTGGGTATGGATCGAAAGAATGGTCCAGCAGAATCGTGAGGCAGTGGAGGTGTGTCAACAGATGAAACAAGTGGAATCCGCAGCGTCATCTCTGGGAGTTACGGTGAGAGCAGGCAAGGGTGTGAGGGTTAGGGGGGCGGATCGTTGACAGTAAAAGTTGAGAGGGCTTATAGAGATGTGAGCTAAGTGTTTATAAGGTTTATAGAAACTGCGGTAAGCAAGTTTCCAGGTGTTGAAACTGGGGATTGGTGGATATAGGAACATGTTCCTATTGTATAGAAACAGGCTGGTACTGATAAAGACAAGGGCAGTTGTCTAATTCATCTTCGGCGGAAATGGTGACATGACAAGGGACGAGTTCATTCAGGCGAAGACGTTCATCTTCCTTGATGTCGAGCGGGAAATCCAGCTCGCCAAGGCTGATCCTGCGTCGCTTCAGACTCAGGGGGTGGCGCCGGGTGGGGGCAATTTCCTCGCCGCTCTTGGCCTGCTCTGTTACACCGAGTTCGGCGGCAAGCTTCGATTCAACGTTAAGAACCGCGAGGGTAGAGACGTGGCCTCTGCGAATTTCAACAAGTTCTTTGACCTCCTCGGCGCGCCGTATAAAGCCTTTCGTGCCCAGCACAATGTTTACGACATCTTCAGGTGCGGTCTGGCTCACGAGTACTACGTCAAGAAGAGCTGTACCATCGCGATGATCGAGGGCTCGCCCGGCATCGGCCTTCGAGTTGACGCTAACGGCCACTATTGGGTGGTCGTGGAAAGCTATTGCCGAGATCTGAGGAACGCTTTCGATGATCTCCAGATCTATCTCTACGGGAGCTGATGCTCTGCCGAACCTCGGAGTGCATAGGTGGTGACAATGCATATGAACACTTGGCTTTCAACCGATCTTTATGAAGAGGCCATATCGGGCTTGCATCTTGCCGCGGACAACACTCGGGCAGCGGCGGAACATCCCTATCCTTGGAAATGGGCCATCCTTGGCCTCCATAGTGCCCTTCAGGCTTTCATGGCCCTTGCATTGGAGAACAGCAACGGTCTCCGCGCACTTAAAAAAGACACCGCGGCCAGGTGGATGCGGTCGTACAGGAAGGGGAAACCCCTACCCAAAGAAAAACTTGACTGGTTTCCCGCTCTCTATGACAAGATCAAGAGTGATCTCATGCTTTTCTTGGTTGTCAGCAAGAAGTATGAGCCAGATCCAACGCACGACTACAGCGTCGAGAAGCTAAACGAGCTTAGGAATGCTTTTATCCACTTCTTACCAAGCCGGTGGCTTCTTGACGTCACCGGCCTGCCCGACATCTGCCGAAATTGCCTGGATGTGATTAAGTTTCTCGCATGGGAGTCGGGCAACGTGACTTGGGACGATGATCGCACGGATGAAAGGGCGAGACGTGCGATCGCAGATCTTGCCAACGCTCTTGAGGCGAGGCGTATGCAGTATCCACCCAACGCCTAACGAGCTATTCCAGCGGACTCTCTCTTTGTTCTTACTGCTGACCGCCCGGACGTTAGGTGTCGCCTGACAGTTTGCATGAGTGCCAAAATATGGATTTCCCAAGTGTGCTGAACCCAATTGTTCATTTCATATCCCCACGACCTATCCATTCGACAGATGCCCGTGGCACTTGGCTCCGGGCAGGAGTCCATCGGAGAAGATACTGATGATCGGCGGAGCCCGAGTAATCTTCGCCGCCGGATGGGATGTGGCTAAAGCCTGGGAAGCCTTCTCCGCCGCACGTTGAAGAGAGCAGATTAGGCAAGGCCAAGACGAGTGGCGACGGATGAACGAAACACGACGACAATCCCGACAGGAACCTGAAGGGGATGAAAACGTGGTCCAACCCAAATCACTATCAGACCAGAGGAAGCGTGCCGAGGGCGGCACTTAACAACTGGTTGGAGGAGGGACGTTCACTCCGTTCGCGCCCCTTAGCCGTAGCGTTGGGAGGCCAAAGGTAGGGCAGGTTTCCATGATGAACAGCAGCGCGTAGGGAGGTCATCCCATGGCTCTTATTCAATGTGTAGAGTGCGGTAATCAGGTTAGCAGTCTGGCTGCTGCTTGCCCCCGGTGTGGCGCTCCGGTCAATCCCCCTCCGACAGACGCGTCAACTTCCACCTCACTGACAAGCCCGTCAGCGGAGCGCTCAAGTCCACCGTCCGGTAATGCTGGCCTGCGACGTATCACATTACCCGTTCCGAAGTTAACCCCTGAGTACCGTCCGCCCCTGAATGCCGGTACTGGGTGCCTAGGTGGCCTGATAATGGGCTTCATCGGCTGTGGCGCCGCTGCGACTTGCAGCGGCGCGCGGGACCAAGAGATAGGTATGATGGCTATTCTGGGAGCCATTATCGGCGGGGTCCTAGGCCTCATAGCCGGAGCGAGCGATAGCGGCAAGCCAGAGGAGTCATGGGCCAGCAACATCACGAATGCGGTCGAAGATTTTGCTGTTCGTATTGGAAGAGGAATTTCAAAGGGGAGTGCTTCATCGGTACGTCAAGGACTTGAGGAGATTCTAAAAAAAAGCAGAGCAACATCTTTCAGACGGTGCTGACGTACGCGACAGCAGCACTCGTCGCGGTGTTCGTGATCTACTGGCTCCTCCGAGGAAGATAAAAGGCTATGTCAGACGAGCCGTACAACGTTTACCCTTATTGCATCTCAGGAGTACGCCCGTTTCCGCTGGATCGGAATCTCATCTGTCACAACAGCCTAATTTCGCGGAGGGGAGAATCATGGCAGCCAGACCATTGCCGGCAGAGCCTTTGAAGCGGAAAGGAATTGTCATACTCGAGCAGCACGACATTGAACGGTGTCACTACGAAGAGGATGGAAATGCTCTTCTGCTTAATGAAGAAATCCATGTTTTAGCGTTTCCGATACAAGATTCTAGTCGAGTGGCCCAGAATCTTGTAGACAGCGGTCTAGTAAGCCCCCGTGCAGTTCTTGTCCAAAGCCCCTTTGATAAAGATGTGTATGAGGATGTAGCACAAGCGACACAGCGGTTTGCTCTCGCCAAACATGTATATTTCTCGACATTCTGCATGTACCTGGGCGCTCGTGAAGTAAATATAGAGCAGATAGAGATACGCAAAATCTCAGGGAAAGTCACCTTAGACCTTAAAGGAGGTATTCCAAAGCTCAGTGGGAATCTTTCCGCCAAGTCTGAAGAGATAGACGCCTTCAGGTCACAATTGACGCTCCGGGATACTTTCACGGGGGGGCAAGCGGACCTGCATGCCGCTGAAGAACTACTACGACGGATAGGATTGTTTGGTGATGCAAACCTACGCACGCTGCTCGATATGCGCCGGGCGAATACACCGAACCGGCTTGTGAGTCGAACTCTTACGCTCAATCTGTCAAATGAGGCGAAGAGGAACCTTGAGGTGATCGGGCGGCTCAAGATTGCCAAGTTCATTGGATTGGAAGATGACTATGCTCGTGCTGTTCGTGAGCAATCAGAGTACACAGTTAGCGTTCAGGTAATCTTCTGATTCTTCCGGAAGACGTCAGCTAACTCTTCTCAGGTCTCCGATATCAAGAGAGGGGCAGGGAAAAATGGGATAAGTCCAATTGTGACACCTTTGCCTACCCCTCAGCTGGAGGAGATGCCAGGCGCTCCTCAGCCTTGGCGTGTGTGCCGGGCTCTACAGAAG
>CAZCWX010000360.1:0-4234 GCA_964502465.1 uncultured Enterobacteriaceae bacterium
TATGTCCAGATTGTTCACCACCAAGGTTGTAGCCACCTCGGAGCATCTCTTCCACGACGTAACGATCCCCTACCGCTGCACGCACGAGCCGACCACCCATCTTTTTTATTGCAATCTCTAACCCGAGATTGCTCATCACGGTCCCGACGAGCGTATCATGACGCAAAGTCCCGTTCCGCAACATTTCCCCAGCAGCGATGGCCATAATCGCATCACCATCGACAATCTCCCCAGCTTCGTCTATGAGGATCGCCCGATCCGCATCGCCATCAAGCGCCACACCAATATGCGCGCCCGTCTCTCGCACAAGGCGCTGGACGTGATGGGGATGGAGTGCGCCACAGTCTTGATTAATGTTCTCCCCGTCCGGTTCTACCCCCAGCGCGGTCACACGGGCACCTAACTCCTCCAGCACCTCTGGGGCAACCTTATAGGCAGCACCATGGGCACAATCGACAACAATCTTCAGACCATCGAGAGTCAGATGGCGAGGGAAAGCACTCTTGACAAAGACGTTATAGCGGCCTAAGGCATCATCCACCCGAAAGGCCTTGCCAATGGCCGTGGCTGTCGGTCTGAGGTGATCGATTTTCTGATCCACCACTAACGACTCAATTTCATCCTCCATTTCATCGGGCAGCTTGAGGCCGTCCCGCGAGAACACTTTCACCCCATTGTCTTGGAAGGGATTATGCGACGCTGAAATCACCACTCCTGCATCAGCTCTCTGGTTGCGTGTAAGAAAAGCGATTCCAGGTGTCGGGACGGGTCCCACCAAGAGGACATTCACTCCCATAGAGCATATGCCAGACGCAAGGGCGGTTTCCAACATGTAGCCGGATAGTCTCGTGTCTTTCCCAATAAGGATTTTGTGAGGACCCGGACGGTCACGAAAGACATAGGCAAGAGATCGGCCAAGCCGGAGAGCCGTTTCCGAAGTCATCGGTTCGATGTTCGCCACTCCGCGGATTCCATCTGTGCCAAACAACCGCTCACGTTGCTGTCTCTGCTTGCTCATTGTGCAACTCCTTATTGTTGCGGGTTCTCTGTTTTCTTGGGCTCTCTCTTTCGTCTTCTGTCTTCGCTCAGCCGCAGTTCGATCTCATCCGGCTCTTGTTCTATCACTTCTATCCCCGCAGGAACGAGCACATTCACCGGCAGTGTCACCGACCCTACTTTTTGTCCAGTCGCATCAACAAACACCGCGCCATCATCGAGCTTTAGCTTTTCCACGAGTCGCTGTGGGCCTCGCACGGTGATGTCCACCAACGCCGGTGAGGCAGCAGCTCGAAAGTCCGTGTTTTTGATGGCGATCTTCATACGACGAAACTCACGCGTCAGGATGATTTCCTGAATGTCAATCCGAGCCCGGACTGTCTCTACATTATAGGCTACAAAATCGGCCTCTGGGCCACGTAAGTTAAGGGCACGCGAGATCGGTTGTGTCGCTGAGCCGAGATCTAAGGGGTCAGTGAGAATCGCTTCCAACCTGCCCACCTGCGGGGCTGGTCCCGTCACTTCTATAGAGCTTGGGGAGATTTCTGTTTCCACAATACTATACCCGTGCGGGGGACGGCCAATGAGATCAAGGTGTACAGGAATCACGCGCTTAATCATACGAGCAATCTCTAGATTCACTTGAGAAGGGCTGATGCGCACGACTTTGACCCCCCGAGGTAAATTCAGGAGATCCGTCGTGATACGAAATGAAGAAGGCCCTGGCCGGACACCAGCGAGATCAAGCGTGATTCTTTTCGAGTTCAAACGTCCAATCAGGGTGCGCGGTCCGCTCACACGTAAGTCAACAAAATCAACCCGCGGGCCAACAACAACCAGTTGCGTTGGGAGGTTCCGCAGTTCTACAGGGACCAACAAGGTTTTCTCCGTGTCGCGCTCTCCTGCATTGACCAACAGCCATAGGCCACAAGCAAAAGCCACAGAGAAAATCTTAAGCGTCGCATTGCGAACAAAAAGCGCTTTGAGCGGTTTGCTACTCCACCTCATGGGCAAACAACTGCTGGAGCGTTGTGCGCAGAACGTTGGTAGTAAGATCCCGGGAGATACGCCCCTCCCGCACTAAAGACACCGTGCCTTCCTCTTCCGAAACCACTATCACAACCGCATCGGTCTCTTCAGTAAGCCCGATAGCCGCACGGTGGCGAGTGCCAAGGGTGCGACTCACTCGCGGGTCGGTTGTCAGTGGCAAAAAACAGCCGGCTGCAGCAACACGTCCTCCCTGAATGACAATCGCACCATCGTGCATCGGTGAGGCAGGAAGAAAGACGCTGCATATCAGTTCTTTGCTCACCCGAGCATCGAGCCGAGTGCCGGGCTCGATATACTCATTTAGCCCGACTTTCCGTTCAAGCACAATCAGCGCCCCCACGCGTTTGCCGGCGAGAGTCACCACAGCCTTGATAATCTCCTCTAGTACTGGTCTGTAATCGGTTCGCTCTGCCACTCCGAAGAGCGACCCCCTGCCGACCTCTGTCAGCGCCCGTCGGATGTCATTTTGAAACAAGACCACAATCACCAGCAAGATCGAGCTCAGAAAGTTGTCCAGTACCCAGTTCAACGTGTACAGCTCTAACCCCTGGGAGGTCAGATACGTGAGGAACAGGAACACGAGTCCAAGCAACATTTGTACGGCTCGTGTTCCTCGGATCAAGTGAATGATCCAATACACACCGCAGGCAATGAGCGTGATATCTAGTAGATCTTGCCAGCGGAGCTGCGTAAAAAGATCAGCCATGTTTGCTGGTCAGCGCCTCACCGTATGCGGAAGATCGTCAGCTAAAAAGAACTGCAACAACAGTCCTTGAGAAATAGGTAGGGAAGGAAAGTAACCCCCAAGACTCGGCTTTCCGCCGACCGCTGTTCCTTCCCTCAGGAATCTGGCAGCCGAGCGCCCAATGCCCCTTTCGTCATTTTCCCGTATGAGCCTACCACGACGCGCCCGCAACGGCCTGTGGTTCTTCGAGCGATCCGTTCCCTTTGCCAAAACCCTTGAGAATCTCGTCGATCTCCTGCCCGTCTAATACTTCTTTCTCAAGAAGGACCTCAGCCATTTTATGCAAGACCTCAAGATTTGCCTGAAGCAGACCTTTGGCCCGTTCGTACGCATCCATAATGGTACGGCGTACTTCCGTATCAATTTCAATCGCGGTCTTTTCTGAGTAATCCTTGATTTGGGTAAAGTCACGTCCGAGAAAAATTTGCTCCTCTTTTTTCCCAAAAGTCATCGGGCCAAGCCGTTCACTCATGCCCCACTCACACACCATACGGCGAGCGAGTTCCGTCGCTTTTTCAATATCATCGCCCGCACCCGTGGTCATATGTCCAAGGACAATCTCTTCAGCGACTCGGCCACCGAACATAATCGCCAAGCGGTTCAGAATATACTCCCGAGACCAGGTGTGACGGTCATCGACTGGGACTTGTTGGGTGACCCCAAGGGCCATACCGCGTGGGATAATAGTTACTTTGTGCACAGGATCCGTGCCAGGAAGGAGTTTGGCGACAAGGGCATGTCCAGCCTCATGGTAGGCGGTGTTACGCCGCTCATCGATACTGAGAATCATGCTGCGCCGTTCCGCCCCCATCAATACCTTGTCTTTGGATAACTCGAAGTCATCCATGTCTACTTTTTCTTTATTCTTGCGCGCAGCAAGGAGGGCGGCTTCATTAACAAGATTTTCTAAGTCTGCTCCTGAGAAACCAGGAGTGCTCCGTGCAAGTCTCTGGATGTCAACTCCATCGGCCATGGGGACACGGCGGCTATGAACCCTGAGAATTTCTTCCCGGCCTCGCACATCCGGCCGGGGCACGACAACTCGCCGGTCGAATCGACCAGGGCGCAAAAGCGCTGGGTCAAGGACATCAGGCCGGTTTGTTGCCGCAATGAGAATCACCCCTTCGTTGGCTTCAAAGCCATCCATTTCGACGAGCAGTTGGTTCAGAGTTTGCTCACGTTCGTCGTGCCCCCCTCCCAAACCAGCGCCACGATGACGACCCACCGCATCGATTTCATCGATAAAAATAATACACGGGGCCTGTTTCTTTCCCTGGACAAACAGGTCACGTACTCGTGACGCACCGACACCGACAAACATCTCAACAAAATCGGAGCCACTAATGGAGAAAAACGGGACGCCAGCTTCACCAGCAATCGCGCGGGCGAGGAGTGTCTTCCCAGTCCCTGGCGCACCGACTAGTAAAACTCCCTTGGGGATGC
>CAZCWX010000361.1:0-6810 GCA_964502465.1 uncultured Enterobacteriaceae bacterium
GGAGCGTCGGCGTGCAGCCCTTACCATCCGAACCGGCTCGCCCGTGGCTCCTCTTCCTATCCCCCCATTGGCAGACCTCGTCGACGAACTCGCATTGATGCGCCACGGATTGGTGATGGTCATGGGCAAGGGCGGTGTCGGCAAGACCACTATTGCCGCCGCCATCGCCACCGAGTTGGCGGCCCGCGGCTTGCCTGTTCACCTGACCACGACCGATCCAGCGGCGCATGTCGCGATCACCCTTGAAACTGAGGTGCCCGGATTCAAGGTGAGTCGGATCGATCCCAAAGCGGAAACCGAGGCCTATCGGCAGCATGCCCTGACGAACGCCAAGTCACGAGTAACCGCCGAGGAGTTCGCTCTGTTAGAGGAAGATCTCCGTTCCCCCTGCACGGAGGAGATCGCAGTCTTTCTCGCTTTTGCGCGGATTGTAGCGGGGGCACGGCAAGAGATCGTGGTGATGGACACCGCGCCGACCGGACATACGCTGCTGTTGCTGGATGCGACAGGCGCCTATCATCGAGACATGGTCCGCAAGTTTGGTCGCAAGGTGGTGGCAACCCCTCTCATGCGCCTCCGTGACCCGCAGTATACCAAGATCCTGCTCGTGACACTGCCGGAGCCGACACCTGTCCTGGAAGCGGCGCAGTTGCAAGCGGATCTGCGCCGCGCAGACATCGAGCCGTTCGCGTGGGTGATTAACGCGAGCCTGGCAGCAGCTTACCCGACAGACCCCGTCCTCGTGCAACGCGCATATGCCGAGCTGGAACAAATCCAACGAGTGCAAGAGCAGTTCGCCCGTCGCGTGGTCATCGTGCCCTGGCTGACGGAAGAACCGACAGGGCCAGAGCGTCTACGGCGGCTTGCACAGAGTGCATCCGGGCATCGACCGGCAGCACCCACTGAACACCGACGCTAAGAATGATGTCACGGTCATGAGGCTGCTTACAGCGCGCGTTTGAGCAACGCTCGCAAGGCAGGTAGGGGGCGAGTGTTCAACATCTCGTCCTTCCCCAGCCAGCCACGACGCGCCTGGCGAATGATGCGCGGCATGTCCACGTCGTAGGGCTCGCGTTCTTGAATTAACCTGCCCGTGGGATGAGCCAGGATGTGAAAGTACGGCCGCTCCATCGCCCGCAGTTGGTATGGGCATGTAAATCCCCTTTGAGATCACTCAGTTCCACTAGCTGTGGGGCAACCTGCCCGCCTGCGCGGCTGCGATCTCTCCCCGATTTTCTCGCAGTTCCGGGGGAATGAAAGGCAACCCCACAGCTTTAAAAACAGACTCTTCTGTCTCGCCGGTGATGCGTCGGCCATCCTGAAAGACCCCATATTCGTTGATCTTGAGACCACGTTGCTGCCCCAGTTCGCGGATCGCAATGTTGTGCGCTTTACTGCCAGTGAAATAGTGCAGGGCCGCACCGTAGCTCTCGTCCGGGACGACACGAAGATCAACCTGCAATCGAGAGGCAAGGCGCCCAGCGGCGCGGGTACCGCCTTTGGCGGTCACTTCCGCCACCTCACCATAGGCGAGAAAGCGATCGATCACCGGACTGTCAGGGCGGGCCGTGACGAGAGGTAAAGATCCCTCCCGGCGTGACAGAGGGCGACCTCATCCGGCTGACCGGACAAGGCGGAGTTCCCCCTGGAAGGAAAGAGCCGAGAGACGTCTTTCTGCGTGTGCATATTGCTCCCCACCCAGTTTTCAAGCTCGACAACTATGATGTGCACGTCGATGTTCCTGTCACTCCTTGGGAGGCAGCGTTAGGTGCAAAGATAGAGGTGCCCACGCTGGACGGGCTCGTGAAAATGACGCTGCCCCCCGGCACGCCGGGAGGCAAACGCTTTCGTCTACGCGGCAAAGGACTTCCCCGCATCGGCGGGGAACAAGGAGATCTATACGTCACGATACAGATCACTGTTCCTCACACCTTGACACCAAAAGAACGCGAGCTGTTCCACGCACTCGAGCAAGCCTCTTCGTTTAATCCTCGCCGAGCAGCCTCATCCCGCTGATCATGCTGCAGTCTTCAGGCAGCGTGGGGGGTTATGCTATGACGCCAATGGAGAGGCGAAGGTAGAGATTGTGGATGCCTAACCCGCGCCCAGAGACCCCTACTCTCGAGTAGGGTGGAATCGCCGACCATGGGGACAGGCCCACGTCGCACATCGGCAAGCTAGACAACTGGGCGGGAATTTCTGGGTCTGCCACTGCCGATGCAGACTCTATGGTAAAAAATAAGTCTCTGCCCCTTCCTCTTTCTGTGGGTCAGCTGTCATACGTGACACTCCGCGGTGCAACCCAGTCCCTCGTGAGAGACGCCGTTCGTCTTGCTCGAACGGATCCCTACCCCTGTGCAGGGGGCAACGCGTAGGCATCACTTTTCATCAGCATATCCATGATCTCTTCACGGTGCCGTTTCTCTTCCTCCCGCATACGCCGTAGTCCTTCAGCAATCTCCGGATCGGCATGCTCGGCTATGTGTATGCGCTGCAGTAACTCTCCACAGCACCGTTTCTCCTCCTCCACGTCCATGAGCAAACACTCCCAACTGTTCTTCCCCATTTTGGGAGTGAAGAAGATCTGAGGGATCTCACCACCCAAAGCCACAATCTTGTCACGCAACCACTGAACATGCGCCTGTTCCTCGGCAGCAATGCGCAGCAGCCGCTCGCGGAACTGCGGGTAATACATGCGCTGAGCATGCTTGGTGAACTGCTCCACATCTTGGGCTTCTTCGACATATTCTTCGCGCAGCATCTCAACCAACTTTTGCCGATCGTCAGGGTGGAGGGATGCAAGGAAATGCTGCCAACCTTCATAGAGAGTACTGACGAGAGACATACGACACCTCTGTTGACGAACGAATCTTTACCTTCGTCTCGCCTTCTCAAATCTAAGATTCTTTTCCTGCCTGGCATCGCAAAAATGCGAAAGCCTTCACTCTTCTTTTGCTCGCCCAGCGCTTTTGCTCCGTGCACTGCGTTCGATCCACTCGGGGTCCACTTCCCGCACCACCTCTTCTCTCAACGCGGGATATCGGAGGGGAAAATCCGCATGATGGCGTTCCATAAACCGTTTCAAGACCTCAACCTCGATCCTGAGGGAGTCAATGGCCGCCAGAAAATTAAGTTTTACATCCTCGGTCAAGGAGACTGCCGCTTCGACTTCCTTCTGGAGCAGATGGAATTGGTGCTTGATGTCGAATTCTTCCATGAAATCCTCCCGTGGTTCGGTATATGAGCGACTGTGCGCAGAAAACAGCGCTGCACACAGATCCGCCTATTGTGAGGAGAGCAAGGTGTATACCAGCATCGCCCGCTCCCGGCACCCGAATTGCAGCACTACAGAACGGAGAGGAGGATTCAGCTATGCAGTTACCCCTACAAATTACCGCGCATGACTTTCCCTTATCTGAAGCGATTGAGGCAGAAATCCGTGAGAAGGCTGCCAAGTTGGATACCTATTATGATGGCATCATGCACTGCCGTGTGGTGGTCGAAGCCCCAGTTGGCCATCACCGCAGCGGCGGCCCCTATAACGTGCGCATTGACCTGACCGTGCCTGGGGCTGAGTTAGTGGTCAACCGCCAGGCGGATGAAGATTTGCCGGTTGCGATCCGCAATGCCTTTGATGCCATGCGGCGGCGGTTGGAAGATTATGCCCGCCATCAGCGTGGCGACGTGAAGACTCATGACACGATCCCCCATGCGCGGGTGAGCAAACTGTTTCGCCCAGAGGGTTACGGGTTTTTGGAAACTCCTGATGGACGGGAGATTTACTTTCACAGTCACAGTGTCTTGCCACCAGGCTTCTCCTCTCTCACGGTAGGAACAGAGGTCCGCTTTGCTGAGGAGCAAGGGGCAGAAGGCCCACAGGCGAGTACCGTAACAATCGTCGGTAGACCCTAGCGGAACACAACACAGAAGGACAACGTCTATGACCCCACGTGGTTTACTTGAGCATTTAGCTGATTTCGAGCGGCGCATTGGCCGCGTGTATCTGACGCTGGGAAACCGGACCCTCTTCCCCGCCGAGGTGCGATTTTTCTGGAACAGTATGGCTGAGGATGAACGCCATCACCTTGCCATTCTGGAACGCTCGGCCGGTTTGCTTGATTTAATGGATTTGCCTCCCCGCGTGAGTGAGCACACGCTCTCAGCAATAGAGGCGAAGGTTGCCGCAGCCGAGGCCGCAGTGGCACAACCTGAGCTGAGTAGCGACGAGGCGTTGACCCAGGCGCTGATTCTCGAAGGCTCGGAGCTCAACAGCCTGGATGAAGCCTGGTTTGGGGGATTTCGCCCTACCCTGGGGGCATTGCTCCAGGCAATGTGGCCTGAAGAGCAAGTCCACATCCGCCGCGTAGTCGAAGCGGTCCAGACCTGAAGCAGCGACGCCACCCTACAGCAGCACGCTGCCGCCTTATGGTCAGCCTATCAGCAACAACATTACCGCTCCGCAGAATACACAATTCACGCCCATAAGACGACACACCCAGTCACAGCGGTCAAAAGAGATTCATCTATAGAGGAGAGTTTCAGGTTCGCCGACGCGCTGGGTCCCAACAAGATCGTTCACATCTACGAGCCTGCGATAGACTTAAAGGCGGTGCTGGTCGTGGACAATGTCGCCTGCGGGCCGGCCATTGGCGGGATTCGCATGGCTCCCGATGTCAGCACCGTAGAAGCGTTTCGGCTGGCACGGGCGATGACGCTGAAAAACGCGGCAGCCGGACTGCCACATGGTGGTGGGAAAGCAGTGATCGGTGCCGATCCCAAGATGCCCATGGTGAAGAAGGAACAATTGATCCGCGCGTTTGCCTGTGCCATCCGGGACATCACCGACTATATTCCTGGCCCCGATATGGGCACCGACGAACACTGCATGGCCTGGATCAAAGATGAGATCGGCCGTGCTGTGGGACTGCCGCCAGAAATCGGGGGCATTCCCCTCGATGAGATCGGCGCCACAGGATTTAGCCTCAGCATCTGCGTCGATGTGGCCAGGAAGTTTGCTGACTTTGACCTGCGCGGGGCCCGGATTGTCGTGCAGGGGTTTGGCTCGGTCGGAAGGCATGCCGCCCGTTTTCTGACTGCGCAGGGAGCGGTGCTCGTCGGCGTAGCTGACTCACAGGGAACCGTATGTAATCCCAAGGGCCTAGACGTGATCCGTCTGATCGAGCTGAAAGGTGCCGGGAAAAGCGTGATCGACTATGCTGACAGAGACAAGCTCGACACCAATGCTGTTATCGACCTCGAGTGCGATATTTGGATTCCGGCCGCACGTCCAGATGTCATTCGCGAAGAAAATGTGGCTCGCCTCAAGACCAAGCTGGTTGTCCCAGGCGCCAACATTCCCGTCACACCCGAAGCAGAACGCCTCCTCCATGACCGACAGGTGTTGGTCATCCCGGATTTCATTGCCAACGCCGGTGGTGTCATCTGCGCCGCGGTTGAGTATCACGGCGGCACTCAGACTCTGGCCTTTCAGATGATCGAAGAGAAGATTCGCAGTAATACCACGTTGGTACTGGAGGAGGTCACGAAGCGGGGAACACTTCCACGACAGGCCGCAGTTGCGCTGGCTGAGCGGCGCGTTCGGGGTGCGATGGCGTACCGCCGCTGGTCGTCCGCCGGATTGCCTCACCAAGGGAAACCCCAAGTATGACCTCTCTCCGTTGAACATGAGCAACCTTATCACCATGTTCTTGTGCGGCGATGTCATGACGGGAAGAGGCATTGACCAAATCTTGCCTCACCCGAGTGATCCCGTCATTTACGAATCCTCCATCAAAAGCGCCAAGAGGTATGTGGAGCTTGCCGAGGAAGCCAGCGGACCTATCCCGAAGCCTGTAGATTTTGCGTACATCTGGGGTGACGCCCTGGGGGAATGGGAACAGGTAGCCCCGGACGCCCGGATCATCAATCTGGAAACCGCCGTCACCCGGAGCACCGACTGGGAAGACAAGGGCATCAACTACCGCATGCACCCGGACAATGTCGCCTGCCTCACCGTTGCCAAGATCGATTGCTGCGTCCTCGCCAACAATCACATTCTGGATTGGGGAGCGACAGGCCTCGAGACCACACTGCAGACACTGGGAAAGGCACACCTCAAGACCACGGGCGCTGGTCGCAACCTCGAGGAGGCCGCAGCCCCAGCCGTGCTGGAAATCACAGGCAAGGGCCGGATTCTCGTGTTTGCCTATGGGTCGGAAACAAGCGGCGTCCCCTGGAACTGGGCCGCATTAGCAGACAAGCCGGGCGTTAACCTGCTTGCCGACTTCTCCGACACGACCGTCGAGCACCTCACAGCCTGCATCCGGGAAGTGAAGCGGCCGGGAGATATCGTGGTGGCCTCTCTGCACTGGGGAGCCAACTGGGGGTATAGCGTTCCTCGTCATCAACGGGCATTCGCTCGTCGCCTCATCGACGCCGCCGGCGTCCATGTGATCTACGGGCATTCCTCCCACCACGTCAAAGGGATCGAAGTGTACAAAGACCAGCTCATCCTCTATGGCTGCGGGGATTTTCTCAATGACTACGAGGGAATCGGCGGCTATGAGGACTACAGGGGGGATTTGTCCCTCATGTACTTTGCGACCGTGGAGACATCCACGGGCACACTCGTGAGCCTGCGGTGGGGGGCATAGCCCTCACGGCTCTTTCAAGCATGGAAGTGGCCCGGTTCATTGGTCATTCTGAGGGAAGAAGTAGGTAAAGCGCCAGGTTTATATTGAAGCCTCAGCTCGACCTTACGCCGCAAGCATGACCGCCAGGATGACCGCCTCTTCGTAATCAAGCCCCTGG
>CAZCWX010000362.1:0-6434 GCA_964502465.1 uncultured Enterobacteriaceae bacterium
GTCCTTCCTGGTGACGTTCCGTAACCATACCTTGATGAGTCCAGAAGCCATTGCCTGGCTCAACCAGTTCGCCAACTTACCACTCAATGACCGTCAACGACTCACCCTGGTTTACCTGCGGCAGCATGAGCAGATTACCAACAGCGAGTATCGGCGCCTGAACCGTGTAGATGCAATGATGGCTGGGCAGGAGTTGCGAGGACTAGTTGAGGCGGGATTAATTGAACAGCAAGGGGTAGGTCGATGGACTTCATATCAGCTTAAAGTATCCTCCGAACTGTCTGAGGAGAGAAAGCCACAGGCAGACGAAGAGAAGATCCTAGGGTATGTGCGACAGCACGACTCAATTAACAACGCTGAGTGTCGCGACCTGCTTCATGTGGACCTGCACCGTGCTTCTCATCTGCTGAAAAGAATGCATGCACATGGCGCACTGAGACGTGAAGGTGAACGCCGCTGGGCACGCTACTATCGGCCATAACTTCTATTAGCACCCTATTAGCATCCCCTTGCTAATAGGATTTGAATAATGAATTACGCAATAAAAGCATGCCTTTTGCTGTCACTGTCATCGAATCCACCGCTGCCAATTTCCCGCTGGCCCTTCGCGTCAGTGCTGGGATCACTGTTTTTCCGAAAATCTGGACTATCGGGAACCTGGCGATCTTGGAAAAGCGGCTGCTTGGCTTCTTCTGTTCGATCAAATGTCCTGGAGAAATCATTCTCCGGACCTATGATTTAGTGCGAGCTTTACGCGATGCAGGGGTACCAGTCATCAGCGGCTTCCACTCGCCGATGGAGAAGGAATGCCTGACCCTCCTCCTGCGTGGCACGCAACCAGTCATCGTTTGTCCTGCTCGTGGTCTCGAAAGGATGCGCATATCCGTTGAGTGGAAAGCTCCACTTACGGAAGGTCGCCTGCTGCTCCTCTCGCCCTTTACGGGAAAAACTCGTCGTGTTACCGCAGATCTGGCACGAAAGCGGAACGAGTTTGTTGCCATATTTGCTGACGCAACCTTTGTTGCTCATGCTGATCCCGGCAGCAAGACTGAGCAGTTTTGCCTCAACCTATTGACCAGAGGCAAGCGAGTGCTGACTTTGAAGAACGACGAAAACGCTCGCCTCCTCGCGTTCGGCGCGAGATCAGTACGACCAGAGAACATTAGAGAGCAGTGGGCGACCAACCTGTCGGCTCCGCTCTCTTGAGAAACAGAAAGGAAGACACATGAACAAGCAATATGACACCCTAGAACTCCGCCGTGAGGGCGGGCTGTTGTGGCTGATCTTGAACCGACCGCAGGTGCTCAATGCGCTGAGTCGGCAGTTGGTGGATGATCTGCATGACGTGCTCGACGTGCTCCACGATGACCAGAGCATCCGCGTGGTGATTCTCCGAGGTACCGGGCGAGCCTTTTGTGCCGGGCTTGATCTGAAGGAAACGGATGCCGGCACTGAGCGCGTCTCAGTTGCGCAGGGACTGCGGAGCCAACGCCGTATTGCCGAGCTGGCTATCAAAATCCATCGTGCGCCGCAGCCGTTTATCGCTGCTGTGCATGGTGCTGCCGCAGGTGGTGGATTTGCTTTGGCACTCGCGAGTGACATGCGTATTGCAGGCGAGTCCGCGCGGATGAACGCTGCTTTCATCCGTATTGGCTTATCAGCCTGCGATGTCGGTGTGAGTTATTTCCTGCCCCGTATTGTCGGCTCATCCATCGCTTCGGAGTTGTTGTTGACCGGGGACTTCATCGATGCGCCAAGAGCGTTGGCTACCGGTTTGGTCTCTCGCGTGGTCCCTGATGCGCAGCTCGATCAGGCCGCAGAGGAAATGGCCCGCAAGATCCTGCGGAACTCTCCGCTCGGCGTGCGCCTGACCAAGGAATGTCTACGGTATTCTGTGGATGCTCCGACGCTGGAAGCGGCAATCGCTATGGAAGACCGTAATCAGATTCTCACGACGCGGACCAGCGATGTGCGAGAGGGCATCGCCGCATTTCTGGAGAGGCGCGAACCGAGGTATGAGGATGCGTGAGTCCAGATTCACCTGCCCCCTCACCCTGTCCCTCTCCCACGAAGGGGAGAGGGGACCTGTAGCCCAAAGTAGAGGAAAAATGGCTTAAGTTGGGACTGGCGGGTATGCCGTGCCCCTGCGTTTTAGCGATTCACTTGCACTGGCGGCGTGGTCTCGCTCAACCTCGTCAGGACCTCTTCATCCGTCATTTTATAGATTCTTTGCATTTCCGGTGGGAAATCCATCAGCAGCTTGCTCTGCTCAGGAGCGGGCTGCGGGACTTTCCCTTCTTTTGACTCAAACGCAGACGGATTCTTGAAGCGCTGGAGTTCCTCGGCATTAATCCCGCTCAGCTTGACGACCTCCGGGTCAATCCATGCCTCGGCGTCAATTGCCTGACCCTCAGAGGTCGAAAATTCCAGCATGATGCCTTCGGGAGCAGCCAGGTAGATCGACTTGCAGAATCCATGGTCGATTGGCCCCATAACCCAATACCCATGGGAACGCACCCGGTCACGCATGGCGAGCAGATCGGCTTCGGTATCGACGTTGAGCGCCACATGCTGCATGACGCCTGCTGCAACCGGAGATCCAGGCCATGCGGCATGCGAGACGCCCTTGATCGGTTGGATTTCACCGATCTCAGGCCCCTGGACGAACGCAATCGAGGAGCTGTCCCCCAGCTTGACGAAACCGTGGAAGGTATTTTTTACCCCGTGCATCCAGTATAGGGCAACCAGTTCCATTCCACACACTTGCGTAAAGAAGTCGATCTGCTTTTTGATGTCCTTGGTGCAAATCGCGAGGTGATGAATACCGTTTGGCAGGCCCATAGAGAATCCTCCTTTAGCGTAATGGGTTAGACTGACTTCGTTTCTTACTCCTTTATCCCAGCTTGGGCAGCACCTTCTCGGTGAAAGACTGAAAGGTTTCGTGGCTTAGTGGCGCACCGATCATGTAGTCGAGGTGGATCTCCTCACGCAAGCGCGCAAGCTCATCAATGACGCGCTCTGGGGTGCCGTGGATGACTACCGCATCGACATACCGTTGGACGGGGTCGCCTTCGACTCCGAACATACGGGGATCAACATAGGTCTTGAGCAGCCACTGCGCACCTTGGCGGGCGATCGCGGCTGCTTCGGCAGCAGTGGGGGCAATTGCCAGGAGTCGAGCCATGGGGATATCTCGTCCGGCAATGGTATACCCGTACTCCTCCAGTTTTTGCCGATAGAATTTCTTCTTCTCGCCGAGTTCAGTGTGGGTTGAATGGGGATCCATCAGGATCGAATGTCCGACCGACGCCGCCCAGTCGATGGCGTCCAGCGATCCCGCTGCCACCCACATCGGCGGGTGGGGTTGCTGGAGTGGTTTGGGCAAGACTTCGACATCTGCAAATGAAAAAAACTCGCCCTTGTAGGTCAGCCGCTCATGGGTCCACGCCTGCCTGACAATATCAACGACTTCGCGGAAGCGGGCGTAACTCTCCTTCATGGGCACGTCAAAAGTCTGAAACTCTCGCTGGTCGAACCCACGCCCAGCTCCCCAGTTGAGCCGACCGCCTGACAAGAGGTCGAGGAGCGCCAGTTCTTCAGCCAGTCGCAAAGGATGATAGAAGGCAGCAAGGGTGACACCAGCACCGATCCGTAAATTTTTGGTGCGTGCCGCTGCATAAGTGCCCATGACCGGAATCGAAGGGCAGACACTGTAGTCACTAAAATGGTGCTCGGTCAGCCAAACGGCGTCGTACCCCGTTTGGTCCATGATCTCAATCCGTTGGAGCGCTCGCTGGTATACCGTTGGTAACGCCACCCGGCGCTCGGGCCAACTGAAGAACTGCAGGATGCCAAATTTCATGATGCTATGCTTAGCTGTATTGCCATCCTATTGCCAGTGGGGAAACACGCAATAGACCTGGAGAGGGAAGTCTGCTAGAGGCGAAGGCGGCAGAGAAAGAGGAGAAGCACAAAAACGTAAAGAGTGAATCGTACAACAAGAGCTGGGGTTTTCCCCATGCTGTTTTTAGTCACGAGAATCGCCACAGCAGCAGATGGCTGGGACGGCGAAAACCCGGTCCGTTCTCTCTAGCAAGGAGGAGACATGTCCAAACAGGACGACATCATGCGCGCCTGGGTGCAATTCCCTGAACGCTGGAAACAGCTCTGGGACGCCTGCGAGCGGGGAGAAGGGCGCTATACGCGTGGGGTCTTCGTCGTCAATGGCAAAGGCACGAGCCAGCCACAGCGGAAAACCCAAGGGCAGATCATCGCAGAAATGCTGAAAAGCGAACCGATGGGGTACCTCTCGTGAGAAAGGACTGCGACGCGACGGGGTGACGGTCTTCTTAGTGATAGTCTGCGATCTCAACTTGCTCGGCATAGCCATTCTCCCAGCGAAAGCATATGCGATACTGCTCGTTGATGCGAATACTATGTGGGCCGACACGATAATATATAGCAGGAGGTCAGCCAGGGCACACAGTAGCACACTTTTTAGCGGCTTGGATGTCCACAAAGAACCGATAGCGGTCGTCTACGTGGCCGAGGAGCGGGAGGTCGCAGTGATCTTTCTGGGGACAATCGGGACCCGGCAATGTGACATCACCGCCAGCGCTCACCGCGAGCCGCCAAGACGTTACTCTTCGGCTTGTTCCAAACCCCAACATGGCGGCGATGCGGTGGCGCGATCAAGTGGCGTAGAGGAACTCTGTCACTCTCTTCAGGGCGGCACAGTCCTCCAGGTTGTAGGTCGTCAGCATGTCCTTGAACGTCACCGAGCGGGTCTCCTCCCACTTGCGCCGCCAGACGATGCTCTGGATTCCCGAGGCGTCGGCCTCAGTCCAGCGAAATCCGAGAAACTTACCGATGTCTTTGAGACCGTTGGAGTAGGTAGGGAAGTAGACGTGCGCATATACGACGGACAGAACGTTGACCAGGCGGGGCAGGAGCCTCTCGTCCAGTTCCTGACGCTTCAACCCCTTGATCATGCGTCGCAGGAACGCTGCCTCGTAGCCGCCGTAGCAGTAGATCCGGAAATCGTCATAACGCCCGACCACGTCGAGAAACTGTAGGAACAGCCGAGGCTCCTCGGCCGGGCTGTCGGCCCAGAACGAGTGCTGCTCCATAACCCCGTTCGCTTCGACGATCATTCCCAGCAGGTAGTCGAAGCGGCGTTCCGGGTCCCCCTCGATGTCGAAGTAGATCCGCGTGGGGCAGGCAGGCAACTCTGGGTTACTGAGGACATGGATCTTCTTTTCCCGGATCGCCAGGGCCTGCAAGGCGTGCTGATGGGGTTGTCTCTTCTGCTTGGACCGCTTGCCCTTCTTTCGGGGCCGGAACGTGCAGGACAGTTGGGTGACCGTAAAGATACCCCGCCGTCCGTACTTCCGAATCTCCTTCTCAGCAATGCCGCGCAGCAGACTGAGGTCATCCTTGGCGGTAGCTTCTACGTGGCAGCGTTGGCGGAACTCACAGATCTGGCAGTGGCTGTTGAGCGTCAGCGGTGGAGGCGTCCCCGCCCTCTGGATTTCCTTGATCTCCTCCATAGCTCGCCTAACCTGCTCGGCGTTCGGCCTTAGCCTGAGTCTTTCGACCTCGCAGTACCGACCGTGGATGAGGACTCCCCAACCTGGCTGCCATCCTTGGACAGCTCCCAGGACCAACCCGAGGAGTTCCAGCAGAGCCCTCGGCTTCCGGGCGGGCATCTCGGCCTCGTGGAACAGTACCGGCACGTAGTGGAAGTTCCCGAGTTGAGACGACCCGGCCGCTCGCTGGAGTGCATCAAAGCGGAGGCCGAACTCCTCGTCCTTCACGGTGGCATCCAGGAGCAGCGGCACGCCGCGCTTGAGCACCTCGGGTGTCACGATGCATCCACGCAGAACCTCACCCTCCTTGTGCCGGACCAGGAGCTTGTTTGTCCCGGCCAGCCGTATCCGCTCCCTGGATTCCCTCATGAGCTGTTCGTAGTCTGATGGGCTGTCCTGCTCCCCGGCCAGTTTCAGGTGGCCCTTGTACCTGCAATTCAAGTAGGACTCGATGACATCCCGGGTGATCTTCGTCGCCATAGCGCTCATCTCGGAGGTGTTGTTGTACGACCTCCTTGCCGCGGCATAGAACCTGTTTTGCCTCCACGGGTTGGAGGAATCTCTAGTCCCGTGGGCAGAGCCGAACGGTCCCAGTCACCGTTTGCCGCCCAACCGAGACCTTTCAGTTTCAGCAGAGCCGCAACCGGGCGGCAATACGGTGCACTGGATGGTGTACGCCCGGCATGGGCGTGAGTGTGGGGGTGTAAGTCCCCTGTAGGAGGTTCACCTTCATGAATCGTAAGATACATGAGGCTAACTATAAGTCCAAGGCAAGGGCGTCACCGTGAGGTGGGGTCTGCAGGAAGCCGGCGACCGCGTTGCGAGGCGAGGAACACGAACGGCATA
>CAZCWX010000363.1:0-11461 GCA_964502465.1 uncultured Enterobacteriaceae bacterium
CATTTCCGCCCCATCGGTCGCCTCGCGTGGATCCATAGCGTCCCACACCGCACCACTGGAATTGCCCAGGCCACGAAAATCGACCAGCAGATTGGCGTAGCCACGCTCGGCAAAATAGCGGCGCGGGTGTTCAAAAAATGCGCCAATGAGTCCATCTTTATGATAGGGATAGTAACTCACTAGCGCCGGGAACTGCCCCGGCGCGTCTGGTAGATAGAGGTCGGCAGCCAAAGCTGCTCCGTCGCTCAGGGGGATGAGCAGGTTGCGTTCGACGCGAACGTTGTACCGTTTCTCCTGTGACATAAAAGACCTCCTTCTTCCTTCTTCACGCACCGCTGCTCGACTAGCCGTGGGTATAGATGGACACAGGGAAAGAAAAAAGGGAGTCTGCGTTGAGACCCCCTCCGTTCGGCTCGACGTGGGTGTCGCGTTATTTTGCTTGCGCCTGAGTTGCAGTGCTGGTCGTCACCACCGGCACTTTCTTCCCTTCTTCGCGCTGTAGTTTGGGCATGACTTCAGCAGCAAACAGCCGCAAATTTCGCTCGGCAACGTCGTGCGGCATCCCTCCATAACTGAATACCGCAATGAAGTGATTGAGTCCCACTTTTTCCTGCATCGTATAGATTTGCTCCAGACACTGGTTCGGCGTGCCTGCCACCTGAATGTTGACAAATCCCTCGACGCTCTGCTCTGGGGTTGTGGTCTTGGCTGCGTCCGCGATTGTGCCGTAGTGTTCGTATCCCTTGACCGCCTTGAGGTGCCCGTCGGAGAAGTGGTAATGCGCGTCTGCTGAAGCCCAGTAGCCACCCATCCACTTGCGCGCGCCCTCCTGTGCTTCTTTTTCCGTCTCAGCGCAATAAACAAAACTGGACGTGATCGGCGGCACCGGTTCGTGTCCCAACTGACGGGCGATCTCGTGATGTCGTTGCACGTCTTTCGCCTGTGCATCCCAGCCGTAGAGCGGGATAGCCACTAACACGCCCAATCCCAGCTTGGCCATGCGTTCCGCCGTATCTGGGCTCACCGCCGCACCATAGAGCCGACGCTCCGGATGCGAGAACGGCCGTGGTCGAATGCTCATCTCAGGAATCTGGAAGAACCTGCCTTGATGCGCGAAGCGCTCGTTCGCCAGCGCCTTGACGACGACCTCAGCGGCCTCAACAAACCGCTCGCGCGACTCTTCCATCGGCACGCGGAAACCGTTGTACTCGACCGTGGCCGCCCCACGCCCAAAGCCAATGATGATGCGACCGTCTGAAAGCAGGTCAAGCATGGCAATCTGTTCAGCCACGCGCACCGGATCATGCCAGGGCAAGACAATTACCATCGTGCCCAATTCAATCTTTTTGGTCCGACCGGCCATATAGGTCAGGAACTGCACGACATCCGGCACCATCGTGTAGGGAGTAAAATGGTGTTCGACGCTCCAGATCGAGTCAAAGCCAAGCGGCTCGGCAAGATCAGCGAGCTTGCGGTCATTCTTGTAGACCTCGTAATCGGACCACCTGTTGTTGGAGTTTTGCATGAAGATAGACATCCCGACTTTCATCCGTAGCCCTCCTTTAGGGTAAAAGTGATTTCTCTCAGCGACCGCGTCTCCTGGTTCTTCCTTTTGGCCTGTTTTCCTGCAAAAAGCAAGAAGAAAGCGAGGAAGAGAAAACCGGGAAGCCGTAGTTTTCGCCTCCCCGCTTCCCCGGTTCTCCGTTTCCCCGTTTCCTGTTACTTCCCCTGAAACTGCGGGCGTCGTTTCTCCATGAACGCCGCAACCCCTTCTTTGTAGTCGTCACTGGCAAAGCAGCGGGTTGACAGCGCCCGGACCTTCTCCATATCGCGCAGATTCGCCGCCTTGCCGCTTTCACGGACGAAGAATTTATGTGCCGCCACGCTCAGCGGGGCGTTATCAGCAAGCTTCAGCGCATACTCGCGGGTGTAGGACTCGAGTTCTGCCTTCGGGATCACCCGATTGACCAGGCCCATCTGGCATGCTTCCTCGGCGTTATAGACACGGGCAGTCAGAAGAATCTCTGTCGCGTTCGCTGCCCCAACCACGTGCACCAACCGCTCGACCCCACGTTCGATGGGGTAGGCGATCCCTAAGCGGGCGGCAGGAATACAGAAGCGGGCATCATCGGCGCAGAGGCGCAAGTCACACATCACCGCCACTGAGCAGCCGCCACCGAAACAGAACCCGTGGATCATGGCAACGACTGGTTTTTCGAGGGCAGCCAGAGACGCCAGGGCGGTCCCGGTTGCCCGATCATATTCGGTGGTCGCTGACGGACCGGAACGCACCTGACCAAATTGTGAGATATCAGCGCCAGAGATGAAGGCTTCCTCGCCGGCTCCGCGAATCAAGAGCACACGTAGACTGTTGTCCTCCGCAACCTGCGCAACAAGCCCCGGGAGAGCTTGCCACATCTCCAGGTTGATCGCGTTACGTCGCTCGGGGCGGTTAAACACGATCCAGGCCACCGGTGGTTCCTTGTGTAACACGAGAGAGGGGTGAGACATCGCCAACTCCTTTTTCTCCAACGAATTCGCTGCCTGACCATAGCGCGCTTTCCCTTCCCTTGTCCACCGCTGTCTCTTCGTCTAGCGTGGACCCTGCTACTGAGTGACCTTTCTACAAACCAAGCCCCCCCCTATTCAGGTCGCTTGGCACATGAGTTAGTGTGGTCTTAAACTGTTCTGCGAGAGCCGGTTCGCCCACTGGTTCAAGAAAGGAGGCGTTATGAATGGTCGAAAAAATCAAGGGGACTTCCCCTCGGGTAATGAATTGTTCGAGGCGATAGAAGAACTTAAGCGCAAAGCACGGGATTTCACCGGGGGGGGAATCTCGGGAGGCAAATTTTTGTGGCTTATTCCTCTCGTCTTGCTTCTGCTCTGGCTCGGGTCTGGTCTCTATGTCGTCGGTCCTGGTGAGCGAGGCGCGGTCTTACGCTTTGGCAAGGTCGTTGGCGAGACTGGCCCTGGGTTGCGCTATCGCATGCCTTGGCCGGTGGGAAGCCACCGTCTTGTCGATATTGCAGAAGTGCGTCGGGCTGAGGTGGGCTTTCGCACCGCTCCCGGTGTGGATCCCACACGCGGGCTGCAGGGCGGAGCCCGCACCGTGCCCCAGGAAGCCCTGATGCTCACCGGGGATGAGAACATCGTCGAAATGCAACTGTTCGTGCAGTACCGTGTGCAAGACCCGGTCAAGTTTCTCTTCGGTGCCTACGATCCCGAAGCCATTCTGCAGAGCGCGGCCGAGGTCGCGCTGCGCAGTGCCGTCGGACGGAATACGATCGACTACACCATGACCGAAGGACGTGTCGAAGTCCAAGAACAAACGCGGGATGCGTTGCAGGAGTTGCTGAATATGTATCAGACCGGCCTCCTCGTCTCTGAGGCGCGGCTGCTGGTGGTGGACCCCCCGAGTGAAGTGCGAGACGCCTTTCACGATGTGGTCCGGGCGCTAGAGGATAGAGACCGGCTCATGAAAGAAGCGGAAGGCTATCAAGAGGATGTGGTTCCCAGGGCACGAGGAGAAGCGGCCCAGATGATCCAGCAAGCCGAAGGGTATAAAGCACAGCGGGTGATCCGTGCGCAAGGTGATGCCCATCGTTTTCTCCAAGTCCTCGAAGAGTATCGCAAAGCCGTGGGAGTGACCCGGGATCGCCTGTACCTGGAGAGCATGGAACGGGTCATGCCCCATATGGAAAAGTTCGTCCTTGACTCTGGGCGAGGCGAAGGGGTTGTCCCTCTCCTACCGCTCAGAGAAATGATCGCGGCACCGCCAGCGGCTGCCACAGACCGGACTGAGTCCGCCAACCCCGAGAGGAGGAACAACCCATGACCAAGCTACTCATTGGCGCTGTGCTCGCGGCGGTGGTCGTCATTTCGCAAATGGCCTTCACCATCGGCGAGTGGGAACAAGGGATGATTGTGCAGTTTGGCAATCCCAAACGGATTTTACAGGATCCAGGACTCTATTTTAAGCTTCCCATGGTGCAGAATCTCACGCGTTTTGATAAGCGGGTGCTGACGACTGATGCCCGCACTGCTGAATATCTGACGTTGGACAAGAAGCGGGTTTTGGTCGATCATGTGTCACGCTGGCGCATTGCTGAACCCTTGGACTTTTTTCGCAGCGTGCGCGATGTGCAGCGCGCAACGGCACGCCTGGATGACCTGATCTCAGCCCGGCTTCGTCAGCAAACGGCACAGCATAATTTTTTGGACCTAATTCGCGAGAAGCGCGAAGATATCATGGCGGTCGTGACCAAAGACACGCGAGAATCAGCCAAGTCTTTTGGCATCGCGGTGCTCGATGTCCGCGTCAAGCGGCTGGATCTCCCCCAAGAAGTGCAGGCGAGCGTGTTTGCCCGCATGCGGGCAGAACGCGAACGCATTGCTAAACGCTACCGCGCCGAAGGCCATGAACAGGCACAAGAGATCCGCGCCGGAGCGGACCGCGAGCGGGAGGTCATTGTCGCCACGGCGTATGAAACGAGTCAGCAGCTCAGCGGCGAAGGCGATGCGCAGGCAGCAGCAATCTACGCGCAAGCTTTTGGGCAAGATGAAGAATTCTACTCTTTTACCCGTCGCCTGCAGGCCTACGAAAAGATTCTCGGCAACGGCACGACGTTAGTGTTGCGTCCGGATTCGGAGTTGCTCAATTATCTCCAGAGTCCCAAGGGTCGGTAATCATGGGGAGTCTGCTGCGTCTGCTGCTCTTTGCCTTCGCCCTATACCTGCTCTTCTCTGGTATACGGCGTCTGTTCTTGCCATCCTCCGCGCCTCGCGCTCACAACCCGAAAAGGCAAGAGCGGCACGATGAATTGATGGTCCAGGATCCTCAGTGCGGCCGCTTTGTGACCGAGCGTGAGGCGCTCACCGCTTCGGTGCGTGGACGCCTCTTGCACTTCTGTAGTCGGGATTGCCGCGATTTGTATACGCGGACCGCTTCGCAACATCGCTAAGCGCTGAGACGGAGGGGCGAGGCGCGTGCTTCCCCCCCTCCCGACTGCAAGCCGGTCACGGTGTTAGCGAAACGCCGGGATCACTTCCTTGACCAACAGGCGCATATTCTCGTCGAGATATTCAGGTCGGCAGGCCGCCGGTAAGACTACCATCCTCGCTCCGGCATCAATATACTCTTGCAGTCGCTTCCGGCACTCTTCCGGAGTCCCCGCCAAGGCGTACTTGTTCACGAGCTGAGAAAAGTCCTGAGCATACTGCTTGCCCAACCGTTCAGCCGCCATCTGGCGAGCCTCATCGCCATTGGCATGCACGGTGGTAAAGATAAAGACTCCGGTGGTGAACGTGCTCATGTCACGCCCGTACTCCCCACGAAATCGGGCGATAGTTTCGACGCTCCCTTGGAGTTGCTGTGGTGTATACATGTAGGGCAGCCAGCCATCCGCATACCTGGCTGCCCGTTTCATTGCCGGCTCCTTCCGTCCAGCGACCCAGATCGGTGGATGTGGTTTTTGCATAGGTGCGGGATCAATCGTCACCCCACTCAGTTTGGTAAATTTCCCATCAAAGACGACATCCTTTTCGGTCCACAGTTTCGTCACTACCTCTAATGCTTCGTTGGTTCGGGCACCCCGCTGATTCACTGGCACCCCACAAGCCTCGAATTCCTTGGGGAATTCACCACCAATACCAACCCCAAAATGGTAACGCCCACCCGAGGCGACATCGAGCATGGCGCCCATCTTCGCGACCAGTGCTGCCGGATAGAGGGGTAACAACACCACCGAACTGAGGAGCTTAATGCGTCGGGTTACGCCAGCCGCCACTGAGAGAGAGATAAATGTGTTCCCTACTGGCCCATGGAACATGACGTGCTCTCCACAGGCAAGGAAATCAAAGCCTGATTCCTCAGCTTGGCGAGCAAACTCTGCAATCCCAGTGACCGCTGGCAGCGCAGTACCAAATTCGATTTTTCCCATGATTCCTCCTCCTGATTCTTTGACCCTTCTCATAGCCTTGGATCGGTGCGAGAATCAACCCGAGTTGACAGCGAAACGCCAGCGCCACTATGGTGGCTCACAGGGAAGGAGGCGGCATGGCGTTGTCCTATTTTGCCCGTATCGTGGAAGAACGGATTCGCGAGGCGCAGCAAGCCGGCGCCTTTGATAATTTACCGGGGAAAGGCAAGCCGCTGGTACTGGAAGACCTGAGTACGGTCCCGGAAGATCTACGCATGGCGTACCATATCATGAAGAATGCCCGTATCTTGCCTCCTGAGGCCGAGTTGCAGAAAGAGATCCATACGCTCCAGGATTTGCTCAAATACGTAGAAGACGACGGCGAGCGCAAAGCCCTGGTGAAAGAATTGGACTGGAAAGTGATTCGCCTTGACCTGTTGAAGCGGCGTTCGTTCTCGGTACAGACCTCTCGCTTTTATGGGAAGAAGCTGGTGCGAAAGTTTTTATACAGATAGCGCTAGCGGTCAGCGGTCAGCCCAAGACACAAGAGAACAAACAGCAGGGAAAAAACTTGGCCTTCTCCTTTGTGTTTCCGTGTTGGGCTTTCTCAGCATCTCGGCTGAAAGCTGATGGCTGCCTGCCCCTCTTATTCCTTCGGCCGCTCTCCCAGATGCTGCCACTCCCCCTTCTCTCGTAGCCGCTTCACATCGTGTGCACTCTGCGGAGCACGTACTCCCATAGCCCCGAGCAACTCGGTGCTCATGTCAGCCAGGATGCGATCCTTCACGCTTCCTTCACCGCGCGGGTCGGCCGCTAAGAAGGCCTCGATCTTTTCGCGCGGCAACCCAGTCCCGATAAAAAGATCGAAGAACTGGAGCGGCCCTATCTGGCCTTCGTGTTTTTTGTAGATGTCCAGTAACCGTCGGCAGTCTGCACATACCCGCGTGAACCACCCTGCATGCTCCCGACAATAGCTGCATTTCATAGTCATCACCCTATCGATTCGCTGACCAGCGAACAACTGCTCTGGTGAGTTGAAAACGTGAAACGGATCACTGCGGTAGACGCGGGTCAAAATATGCACATGCAGCTGAAAACCCTGCACAACCAAGATCCCTCGCCGTCGCCACCTGCATCGGCTCAGTCAGAACGATAACCAGCGGCGCTGACGCACCCACCTAAAGAACCCCGAACACTTTTAGGGATATCGACACTTTTCGCAAAAAATTGACAGCTGAACCCAAATCTAGTCCTTGCAGAACCGTAGACAGAACTCTGAGAGCGCGGTAAAGCTAAATCGTTACAAGATGAGGAGGAAACCCTATGAGCGTCATGCGACTCGGATTTGTTCAGGCACGTGAGACTGACCTCGACAAGGCGACCGACTACTACACCAATGTCCTCGGTCTGCAAGAAGTCGCTCGTACTGCCGATAAACGCTACTTCAAATGTTGGGATGAATATGACCACCACAGTGTGGTGATCGAGAATGGCGGCTTAGGGCTGGTCAAGATGGGGTATAAGGTCGAGACCCAGGATGAACTCGCACGTCTGGAAAAAGCGATTGAAGCATTTGGCCTGCCAGTCAGGCGGGTTTCCGCGGGTGAGAACTTAGCTTTGGGACAGGCGATTCGTTGCACGCTGCCTTCAGAGCATGAGCTTGAGCTCTACGCCGAGGCGGAACGGAGTGGCACGCGGGTAGGCACCCTCAACCCCGACCCCTGGCCGACCGACCAGATGGGGATCTCCCCACAGCGACTGGATCACTTGTTGGTCACAGCGGAAGATGTGGGCACAAATGCGCGCTTCTTCACACACGTACTAGGCTTCCGCATGAGCGAGCGCATCATCCCCGATCTCAAAAATGAAGGAGAACTGTTAGCCGCGTTTCTGTTCTGCTCCAACAAAGCGCATGACATCGCGTTTGTGAAAGGTCCGAATGGGAAACTCCATCACTTTGCCTTCTGGCTTGATAACTGGAACGACATCCTGCGTGCTGGCGACATTTTAGGCCGTCACGGCTTGAAGATTGATTTCGGCCCGACCCGCCATGGCATCACCCGGGGCACGACAATTTATTTCTTCGGTCCCAATGGCAACCGCAATGAGGTTTTTTCCGGCGGCTATATGACGTATCCGGATTTCCCATGTATTACCTGGACTGCTGACCAAATCGGCAAGGCCATCTTCTTTATTCAGCAGGAAGTGAACGAGCGATTCAGTCATTACCTGACGTGAGGTGTGATCGGAACACCGCAGTGGGGACGTCCTTCCCCACCATCTGATGTTGCAGGGAAGGGGCTGGCCCATCCCCTTCCCACTCACTCTCCATTTTGATGGACGAAATAAAAATGTAATCATCCTTTCTTCGTTGGCAAGTTCGGTGGAGCGGTTTTTCTTCCCTCCTATGCTGGACGATTTGCAAGATCTCACGTGCTGTGTTTCTTTCCCTTGACATCGCGTCAAGACGCCTTACGTTTAGTGCAATTGCATACTCACAGGAGGTCAACACCATGCTCCGTTCTCATTGGAACCCCATGCGCGAGATGGTCGAAGCGCAGCGACATTTTTCTGATTTCTTCGGCGAAACCCTGCGCCGACCCGCGCGCCTGCCCAATGGCCATAACACTTGGACCCCAGCCGTCGATGTTAGCGAAACAGAAAATGCCTACATTTTCACCGCTGACCTTCCTGGCATGAAACCCGAGCACGTCACCGTTGAAGTGAAAGATCAGACACTGATCATTACCGGTGAACGTGCAGCCCCTGCTCAGACAGAGGAGGGACGATTTCACCATCGTGAGCGTCCAACTGGTCGCTTCGCGCGTGCCTTTCGGCTGTCGAAGCCTGTCGATGCCACTGATGTCACAGCCACGTACCGTGACGGTATTTTGTCTATCGTTGTCCAGCTCCAGGCCAAAGCCAAGCGACGGAAGATCGAGGTACACGGATAAATGCGTCTGTGTGTTTCTTCACATAATTCTTTTCTCTAGGAGAGTTGGTCAATGGATCTCAATCGCTTCACGGAAAAGTCCCAAGACGCCCTTCGTAGTGCACAAGCCCTAGCAACTCGGCGTAACCACCAAGGGGTCGATGTCGAGCACCTTCTGGCTGCCTTGTTGGATGAGCGTGAAGGGCTGGCGGCGGCACTCTTGGCAGCGGCAGGTATCGCCTCTGACGCGGCTCGTGAACGCGTTGGGCAGGAGTTAAACCGCCTGCCACAGGTCTCTGGACCGGGAGTTGGGGCGCAACAGGTCTACATTACTCAGCGGCTGGTCCGCCTGCTCACGCAGGCCGAAGATGAGGCGAAAGGACTCAAGGATGAGTACGTCAGTGTGGAGCACCTGTTGCTAGCGATGCTGGAAGAGACGAGTGGTGCAGCAGGTCGCTTGCTGCGCTCCCTCGGGTTGACCCGTGAGCACCTCATGGCCGCGTTGCAGAAGGTACGTGGTCATCAACGGGTGACAAGCCCAACCCCTGAAGCAACCTATCAGGCGCTCGAACGGTATGGACGGGACCTCACGCAGTTGGCAACCCAAGGGAAACTCGACCCGGTCATCGGCCGTGATGAAGAAATTCGTCGTGTCGTACAAGTATTATCACGCCGTACGAAGAACAACCCAGTGCTGATTGGCGACCCAGGAGTCGGCAAAACTGCTATCGTCGAAGGATTGGCTCAGCGCATCGTGCGCGGCGACGTGCCTGAGAGCCTCAAGAATAAGCGCCTCATTGTCCTTGACATGGGAGCCGTGATCGCTGGAGCAAAGTTTCGCGGAGAATTTGAAGAGCGCCTGAAGGCCGTACTCAAGGAAGTGCAAGAATCCGCCGGCGACGTCATTCTGTTCATTGACGAACTCCATACCGTTGTCGGGGCAGGAGCAGCCGAGGGGGCGATGGATGCCTCAAACCTGCTCAAACCTCTGTTGGCACGCGGTGAACTACACTGCATTGGTGCCACCACCCTCGATGAATACCGTAAATATGTCGAGAAAGACCGTGCGCTCGAGCGCCGTTTTCAGCCTGTTTTGGTCGACCAACCCAGTGTCGAAGATACCGTCTCGATCCTACGCGGGCTACGTGAGCGCTACGAAGTACATCACGGCGTGCGGATCAAGGATGCCGCCCTGGTCACCGCCGCAGTCCTCTCGCACCGCTATATCAGTGATCGCTTTCTCCCGGATAAGGCCATCGACCTGGTAGACGAGGCCGCCGCCAAACTGCGTACTGAGATCGACTCGATGCCGACAGAATTAGACGAAGTATCACGGAGAGTGATGCAGCTCGAGATCGAGCGGGAAGCGCTGCGCAAAGAAACTGACCCGGCTTCACGAGAGCGGCTCATCAAACTCGAGAAGGAATTAGCGGAGTTGCAGGAAGAAGCGGACCGTCTCAAAGCACGGTGGGAGGTGGAAAAGCACGCGATTGGTCAGCTCCGCAGCTTAAAAGAAGAGATCGAGAAGACCAAAGTCGCTATTGAGCAAGCGCAACGTGAGTATGATCTCAACCGTGTGGCCGAGCTCAAGTACGGCACCCTGGCCCAGCTCGAAAAAGAGTTAGCAACGGAAGAAGCTCGTCTACAGAGCGAGGGCGGACAAGGCCGCCTGCTCAAAGAAGAGGTTGATGAAGATGACATCGCCGCGGTGGTCTCGCGCTGGACGGGCATCCCGGTTGTGAAGTTAATTGAAGGAGAGAAAGAAAAACTCCTCCGCCTGGGAGACCATCTTCACAAGCGCGTGATCGGACAAGAGGAAGCTGTGCAGGCAGTGGCGGACGCCGTCATTCGTGCCCGCTCTGGGCTGAAAGACCCAAACCGCCCCATCGGCTCATTTATCTTCCTCGGTCCCACTGGCGTTGGGAAAACCGAGTTGGCGCGTGCGTTGGCAGAGTTTTTATTTGATGACGAGAATAACATGGTACGCCTCGACATGTCGGAATACATGGAGAAGCATACCGTCGCACGTCTGCTTGGCGCCCCTCCTGGATACGTGGGCTATGAAGAGGGCGGACAGCTCACCGAAGCGGTGCGGCGGCGACCATACTCGGTCATCTTGTTCGACGAGATCGAAAAAGCGCACTCCGACGTCTTTAACGTGCTCCTACAGATTTTGGATGATGGCCGCCTGACCGACGGACATGGCCGGACAGTGGACTTCAAGAACACCGTGGTCATTATGACATCGAATGTCGGCAGCCACCTGATCCTCGGCTATCGTGGAGGGGACGATCTGATGGCTTACGAGCGGATGAAAGGTGAAGTGCTGGAAGCGCTCCGTCAACAATTTCGGCCCGAGTTTCTCAACCGTGTCGACGATATTGTCGTGTTTCATAGTCTCACGCGTGAACATTTGAAAGCGATTGTCGATATCCAGCTTGGACGCCTGCGTGCCCGTTTGGCGGAACGTCACATCACGCTCGAACTGACAGAGGCCGCACGCGATTATTTTGCCAACATGGGGTATGATCCCAGCTATGGCGCCCGCCCCCTCAAACGGTTGTTGCAGCGGGAGATCGAGACCACGCTGGGACGCAGGTTGTTGGCTGGG
>CAZCWX010000364.1:0-3751 GCA_964502465.1 uncultured Enterobacteriaceae bacterium
GTTCACGATCCTCTTGGATAAACTTGAGATCCGCTTCGGTATCGGCGACTTCCCCGACCAACACGGCCCGTTGCCGGAACAATTCTTCAGTCAGTGCCTTAAGTACGTCTTGGTTCATGTTCATACTCCCGTTGGTGTTTCAGCTTCGTGAGTGCTCGTCGCTGCCATTCCACCTTTTGTGGTTGTTCTGCAATTTTTGCTGCAGCAAGTCCTGTACCGGCAGGGGAACAGAACAATCCTAGAGCAGAACGGGGGTGTATTCTTATTTGTGAGAAGAAAACCGTGCCGGGATTGGCAGATGTGAGAAGTGCCCGAGGCAAAGCAGGAGAATCTTTGCTTGAGACACAGAGCAAAGAAATGAGGGAGGAAAAATCCCAGCTGTGAGTGAGTAATGATGGGACGCAGGCGGAGAGGTAAATGCTGTCCACTGTACGGGGCTTCTGAAGATTCTTCTGGTACAGTCCTTGCGCCTTTATGCGTTTTTAGAGAGTCTCTATGGCGACACGTATGACCTTTATAACTCCGCTTACCTCAGGACGAGATATTCGGGCCGCCTTGCGCAAAGTCGGGTTTAGCACGAAACTGATTGAACGACGCGGTGACCAGATCGTGGTTGAAACCGAAGCTGAAGGACGGGAGCATTTGTTGCAGTTTGAATACAAAATGGCGGTAGCCGGTTTCACCCTGCAGGGAAAAGGCTTCAAAGAAGGTTGCTAATATGCGCCTGCTGGGCATCTGACCGGACATCCGCCAGAAAGAAGTGCATATGACATCTGATCGACAGGAAGAGAAGGCAGAACAGGTCGAGAAAGAAGAAGCCTCTTCTTCTCCAGAGGCTAGTGGGGTCATCGACATCGAGATTCCCGCAGAGTTGCCGGTCTTGCCCATGCGGAATGTGACACTGTTTCCTGGCATTACGACTCCCATTGTTATTGGGCGAGAAAGCTCTGTGCATCTGATCGAAGAAACTTTGAGGAGGGAGAAGCTGGTAGGTCTGGTTGCCCAGCGCGACCCTGCTGAAGAGAAACCTCGACCCGACGGGCTGTATACGGTGGGGACGGCCGCGCGGTTGTTGCAAGCGCAACGGCATCCTGACGGCACGTTCCGTGTACTGATCCAAGGATTGCGCCGGCTCAAGGTTCTCGACTACGTGCAGGAGGAGCCCTATCTCCGAGCTCGCGTCCAGTCACTCCAGGATATCGTGGAGTTATCGCCAGATACGGAACGACTGCAAGTCTACCTCGTCCAGCAGTTTGGCAAGCTCATCGCTCATACCCCATTGATGCCAGGAGAATTGCTCCTGGCTATCTCTAGCATTCCCTCTCCGGGCATGGTGAGCGATCTGATTGCTGGACATCTCAACATTCCGTTAGCAGAAAAGCAGGAACTCCTCGAAATGCTCGAGGTGAAAGCCCGGCTGGCGAAGCTGGGGTTTATCGTGACCCGGGAACTCGAAGTCATTGAAATTGGCCAGAAGATTCACTCCGAGGTGCAGAGCGAAATGGCCAAGGGCCAGCGAGAATATATCCTGCGCCAGCAGATGAAAGCGATCCAACGGGAATTGGGAGAGGAAGGAGAAGAGACGGTGTATCGCGACCTTGAGGAGCGGATTACGGCAGCGAAGATGCCGCCCGAGGTCGAACACGTGGCCCGGCATCAGCTGGAACGACTCAGAACGATCCCCGCCGCTTCGCCAGAACATACAGTGGTGACGACCTACTTGGACTGGCTCACGAGCCTTCCGTGGTCAGTGACGACTGAGGACACCTTGGATACCGTGCACGCCCAGGCTGTTCTCGATGAAGACCACTTTGATCTCGAACGCATCAAGGAGCGTATCGTCGAGTTTCTCGCCGTCCGCCAATTGAGGCCCGACTCGAAAGGGCCAATCCTCTGCTTTGTCGGTCCGCCAGGGACGGGCAAAACGTCGCTGGGTCGTTCGATTGCCCGGGCCTTGGGGCGGAAATTCGTACGTATCTCGTTAGGTGGGGTGCGAGATGAGGCAGAGATTCGTGGGCACCGGCGTACTTATATTGGCGCCCTCCCTGGACGGATTATCCAGGCCATCCGTCAGGCCAAATCACGGAATCCAGTCTTTATCCTTGATGAGATTGACAAACTGGGGATGGATTTTCGCGGCGATCCAGCAGCAGCGCTTTTGGAGGTTCTTGATCCGGAGCAAAACGCGACGTTTGTCGATCACTACCTGGATGTGCCTTTCGACCTCTCAGGTGTGATGTTCATCACCACGGCCAACTCCTTGGAACCAATCCCACCAGCGTTACGCGACCGCATGGAGGTGTTGGAACTCTCCGGCTACACTGACGAGGAAAAGCTGGCAATCGCGCAGCGCTATTTGATCCCCAAGCAGCTCAGGGAAAACGGGCTGCAAGCAGAACATCTCCTTTTCACCCCGGAAGCGATACGAGCAATCATCCGTGGATACACCCGCGAAGCGGGGTTGCGCAATCTCGAGCGCACCATCGCCAGGGTCTGCCGCAAAGTCGCCCGCAAACGCACCGAGGGACAGACAGACAGTGTCGAGGTGACCCTGCAAAATCTCGAAGACTTTCTCGGACCACGCCAGTTTTTCGCGGAAGTAGCGGAACGTACGGGCATCCCTGGCGTGGTAACAGGCCTCGCTTGGACTCCCACCGGTGGAGAGATCCTCTTTGTGGAGGCAACGCGGATGCGAGGGAAGGGGGGGCTCATATTGACCGGTCACCTTGGGGAGGTGATGAAGGAATCGGCTCAGGCGGCTTTGAGTTATGTACGGAGTAATGCCCTCACGCTTGGTATAGCCGAAGATCTCTTTGAGAGGTCAGACATTCACATTCATGTCCCTGCCGGTGCCATCGCCAAGGATGGTCCGTCTGCTGGAGTTGCCATGGTGGTCGCTTTGACTTCTCTGCTCACTCACACTCCTGTGAAACCGCTTACCGCTATGACTGGTGAAATTACGTTACGCGGGAAGGTGTTGCCGGTCGGCGGTATCAAAGAGAAGGTGCTCGCTGCCGGGCGGGCAGGGATCTCAACGGTCATACTTCCCCGGCACAATGAAAAAGATCTGACGGACGTACCAAAGGAGATTCGCGAGAAGATATCCTTTGTGTTCGTGGATGAAATCCAAGAGGCCATTTTGGCGGCATTGGGGCGGACTCTAGCGTCAGGAACCCGCGCAACACAACCGGAACCTTCAGCAGAGGCCAGGGTGTGACGACGAGGAGGAAGTAAGGCAGGCGGATCCATCAGACGGGTCGAGAGCCGTCGTGCACACGAAGGGCCGCATGATGATCAACAGAGACTTCTACCTGATCTTGGGTGTCCCACGCACTGAAAGTCCCAGCGGTATCCGTGCAGCTTTTCGCAAGCTGGCCAAACGCTATCACCCAGAACACATTGGTCCCCAGGGAGCCCGGTTTTTTGACGAGATTCTGACTGCCTATCGGGTGCTTTCTCATCCGGAAAAGAGGCACCATTATACCCAAGGGTTGTTTCATGCCGAAGGCAAGGAGGCAGAACAACCCGAACCCATCATCGTTGGTCCTGCACCTCAGTCCTTGTCTCTCGTTCCTCAGCCCTTGTCGATCCTGAAAGGAGTGCAAACAGTCTACCCTTCTCCAGAGGAGCTGTTCGCACAAGTGCGCAGCAATTTCACCCGTGCAGAAGGTCCGGATGAAGAGTCGGTGAGGAACCTGACCCTGCAGGTCATCCTTTCTCCAGAGGAAGCAGCCAAAGGCGGAATCGCCTG
>CAZCWX010000365.1:0-14996 GCA_964502465.1 uncultured Enterobacteriaceae bacterium
AGGCGGGCGATGTTCTCATGATGGCGACTCATAATAACCCCTGCGATTACCAGCCCGGCAATGACGTGTGGCAGCGGATAGGAGAGGCAAAACAAAAGCAGCGGTGTCGCTGCGGCCGCGACTAATGAAGCGAGGGACACAATACGGCTGACCGCAAAGGTTATCAGGAAAAAGGGTAACGCAAGGAGGATCGCTAGTGGGGCGAGGCCAAGAACCACCCCAAGACCGGTCGCTACGCCTTTCCCACCGGAAAAGCCGAGAAAAGGGGAGAAAATATGGCCAAGCAGGGCTGCAACGGCAGCACAGACGAGCGATATTTCTCCGAGGCCAAGAAAGCGCACGGTCAAAACTGGCACAAGACCTTTGGCAACGTCTCCCACCAGGGTGAGAAGCCCGGCCCTTTTCCCAACGCTGCGGGCGACATTGGTGGCCCCGATGTTCCCACTGCCAACCTGGCGAACCTCCACCCCGCATCGTCGAGCGACTAGCACCCCGGTGGGAATCGACCCACACAGGTAAGCGAACACCACGGCAAAGAAAAAAGAAAGGGTGTAAGCTTCTTGCATAAGACATACAGGCCAGAGAAGGGGGGAACGACAGGCGAGGAATGGTCGGGGTGACTGGATTCGAACCAGCGACCCCACGGTCCCGAACCGTGTGCTCTACCAGGCTGAGCCACACCCCGACTTTGTCAACGGAAGAACCTGCGTGCCTGCTTGTCCTAATAACTTTGGCGGCTACAGGGGTCAAGTGCCGCTCGTACAGGTTGGCGGAAGTTCCTTGCTTTTGTTGTACGTGTCATTCCTACGCAAGCAGAGGCAGCTCTTTCCCCGGCATGCGCCTGGATTCCCGCTTGCACGGGAATGACAGTCCGGAAAGCCGCCTCTTCTCCGTCAGGTCAAGGACTGCTGCCGTAATGTACCAGGTTGCCAGTTTGGCTCCCAGGATTTGTACAGGAAACGGCAGGCGCAGCCTGCCCTACTCAGTTCGTCCCCCACAGGAGCAGCATAGTAGGGCGGGCTCTGCCCGCCATCAAACTGATTCACCTTATTCGTTCTCTAGAGGTTTTGCTGGTGCAGCTTCGTGATTGTTGCTGTCTGCTGCGTCAGCCTGGTTGCCCTCAGGACTCTCTTCCGGTTGGGGCGGTTGACTGGTTCCTTCGATCGTCTCCCCCTGTTCGCTCTCGAGACCGCTTGGTGATGGCGGCTCTTGCTCGGCCTTTTCCGCACTTTTCTCCTGCTGTTGCTCCTGTCTCACTTCTGGCTCTGCTGTGTGGCCGGTGCTCGCGGCCGGTTCGTGTTGTTGACCTTCTTGTGACCCCTTATGTTCAAGAGAAGCGCTTGCCTGCTCGAGAGATTGGAAACGGCGCTCCAGATCGGTGAATTTCACTGCCGTCTGCTCGATGAGCAAAGTCGCCTCCTCGAGCTTCTCGACGACTTGTTCCCGTTCCGCAACAACCCGGCGCAGGTCTTCCTCTAAGCGCAGAACCCGTGGACTGCTCGCTACTACATAATCCCCGCCGCCGGTGGAAAAAAAGTAGATAGACCCTCCGATCCCGATAACTGCACCTAGTACCAAGCCAAAGAAAAACCTCACCGTCTTCCCTCTTTTCTCATTCAGAGTAACTCGCAGGATAGCATTTCTCCGGCATAGTGAAACCCAGCGTGAGCGAGTAGAGCATACTCATCCTGCGTTCTCTGATTGGGAAAACAGAGAAGCAAGTGCTGACAACCGCGTTTTCGTGCACGTACTTTCGCGAAAGCGAGCAGGTCTTGTCCTATCGTGTCCCCACTCAGGGGAGAGACAACGACGTCAAGAAGCGCTTGCCAGCCATCATGTCGCAGACTACGAACGTAACAGACCAGAACGAGTCCGAGGAGTGCTCCTTTTTGTTCTGCCACATAAAAATCGTGATGCGGGTCACTGGCCAGCCGACGCCAGTGGCGAATATGCGTCTTGTTGGCCTCTGCCTGTTTTGCCGGAGGGAGGAGATCTAACAGCGCAGGGAAATCTGTGCGTTTCCCGCGACGAATCTTAATAGTGTGCTCGGGCGACATGGGACTGCTGTATCTAGCATAAACCTGTCCCTCCAGAAACCCGTTGCCGGGAGTGGGTCTAGAGTCTAGAGTCTAGGGTCTAGGATCCAGAGGAAAAATTCCTACTTTTATGCCTCCGCGTACATTCAACGTGACCATTGACCGCCTCGCGTATGGGCCAGCCGGTGTTGGCCGGGTAGAGGGTAAGGCCATCTTCATTCCAGGCACTGTACCGGGGGATGAGGTCGAGGTTGCCATCACAGCAGAGAAGAAAACTTATGCTGTGGGCCGCCTGGTTGCTATCCAGCACCCCTCGTCTCAACGTCGTGTCCCTCCCTGCCCCTATGTTCCTCGCTGTGGCGGCTGTCCCTGGCAGCAAGTCTCGTACCCTGAACAACTCAGGGCGAAGGAGGCTGTGGTACGTGAACAGCTACGGCGGATTGGTGGCATGAGCGATCCGCCACTTTTGCCTATCATTCCCTCTCCGCAGGAATGGCATTATCGACACCGGGTCCGCTTGCGAGTGAAGGGGCCACGGCGACTTGGCTTTTCCCAAGCGCATTCACACGCGTTTGTGGAAATTGAGTCGTGTCTTATTGCCGACGAGCGTCTGTCTGCTTGGCTGGATGACGCACGAGACTGGCTTGCGTCCTTACGCACGCCAGTAGACTGGGTGGAAATAGTGACAGGGGAACCCATGTCCGGGCCGTGCACTCAGGGAGCAGTGTTGATTGGCAATGCCACAGGAAGGTGTCACACGAGCGATGAAGGAGCGTGTCAGCGTTTTGTCCAAACGCACTCCGCTGTTTCCGGGGTTATGCTTTTGGGTCCAGGCTGGCGCCGATCATGGGGCAATTGTCAGGTGTCCTTGGATTTGGGGCTAGATGGTTTGACGCTCAACGTGAGCCCAGGAATATTTACCCAGGTGAATCCGGCGGGGAACCGTGCCCTGATTACTGCCCTCCTCCGGCTCAGTGAACTACAGGCAGAACAGGAGGTGCTTGAACTCTACTGTGGTGCAGGGAATTTGAGTTTGCCCATCGCCTCCCATATACGAAAATTGATCGGCGTTGAGCAGGACCCAGTCGCGGTGCGTGATGCACGGGCAAACGCTGCAGGTGCTGGCTTGACAAATACCCAATTCATCTGCGCCTCGGCTCATGTTGGGGTGCGGGAGCTGCTCCGCTCTGGGGTTCGCAGTGACGTGGTCATCCTGGACCCGCCGCGCGCAGGTGCAGCGGAAGTGATCGAGGGGGTCGTGCGCTTGGAAGCACGGATGATCGTGTATGTCTCTTGTGATCCCGCTACGTTGGCCCGTGACCTGCGCCGGTTGTGTGCTCACGGTTACCAGGTGCGGAGGTTACAGCCGCTCGACCTGTTCCCCCACACGTATCACGTAGAAACTCTTGCGATATTGACTTGCTGATGCTGAGTCCCTATCTTGCCTAAATGAGACTCCGACGTGAGACGTAAGGTTGTGCGCTCTGCTGGAGACCAATCATGTCTATGACGACGCAAGAAAAGCCGAAACGACCGAAAGTAACTCTCATACCAGCCAAAGGTGTGTCACAAACCCTCAACTACCTGCTTGAAGATCGCAACGAGCTCGAGTGGCTCGTTGCCATAGGACGAAATAAAAAAGGGGAGATTTTTTTCTACGATACCGGTGGTGATATTATTGAAGACCTCGGTACTCTTGAATACCTGAAGCAGCGTCTCACTCGTGCCCACTTCGGCGACGAGTGGGAATAAAAACGACCTGTCGCGAGCCCCCTCGCTGATTAGGTGTCCTCTTCTTCGATCGGTTGGTGAGCGATGACGTGCGTGCCTTCGAGAGTAAGGGGCACACGAGCCAGTACCTTCCCACAAGGCGGACCAAAAATACACTCTCCAGTCTCTGGCTCGTATGCGGCGCCATGGGTAGCGCAGAGGATGTAACGGCCATCTTCGGTGAGAAACTGATTCTCAATCCAATCCATTGTCATGGGAACGTGGCGGCAGCGGTTGACATACGCAAAAAGCTGACCGTTGTAGTTCACCACAAAACATTCAGTTTCCCGGCCTTCGATAAAGAGGATGAACTTTTTTGTCTGTCCAGGTTCGACCTCATCGACTTGCGCTACGACCATGCGTGCATCTTCGGACACTGATATCTCCTGTCTGTCTGCGAATTGCCTTGTTGTAGCACAGGGACATAGACAAAATAAGAACTGAGTGCAGAAGGCAGAATTCGGCATGAAAGCCACTGACCTGAGACTGTGGACCTCCATCGCATTGGGCGTTTTCCTGGCTCTCGACTGGCCTTTGCATGTATGGGCGCAGGATGAGGTACCAGTGCCGCCGCTCGAAGCAGGTCTGCTCGTCACGCTTCATCCCATTTTCGTCCATTTCGCGATAGCCCTCACGGTGTTTGGTCTCGTTCTTGACTGTACAGGGAGTCTCTGGCGACAGGACCACTGGCAGCAAGCGGGTCGTTTGAGCTTCTTCGCTGGAGTAATTGCCACAGGGCTTGCGGTCTTAAGCGGTTGGATCGAATTGCAGTTACCCAGACCTGCGAGTGCGTTTGATACCCGAATCCAAGAGGCCCTTTTCTATCATGAGTACCTTGGGTATGGGCTCTTGGGCTTCTTCATTATGCTCGCCGTAGCACGGCTCCAGATTCATGGCCGGTTGCCTGTGCTCTTTATGATCCTCTCGTTGGTAGGAGTCGTTGGATTAACCGTGCAGGGATATTTTGGCGGAGAGCTGGTGTATCGCTATGGAGCTGGGGTCCGCGCAGTCCAAATTCTGAGTGAGGCAGCCACAGCCGATGGACAAAAAAAGCCCCAGAGCAGGCCTCTGAGGCTGTGGATGAAAGATGAGTCTTCGTTTATCCTGCAGTCTCTTCAGCCTTAAAGCCTACCTTCGTGTGAGTGCCATCGCAGAATGGTTTGTTTGCCGACTGGCCACAGCGGCAGAGGTAGATGGGGTCGCCTTGTGCGGTATATTCAGCCCGCTTTTGGTCAGTGACTTTGACCCCACCCGTTACTTCATAAGGGCCGTTCTTCAGCACACGAATTGTTATGTCAGCCATAGTGTTCCTCCTTTCTTACAATATCCCTTGCTTCCGGAACTACCGTCGGGGAGTATGACACACTGCGTGGATGGGTGCAACGCAGTGCGGTGCCTAAATAACCCGGTCTTTCCGTAATTGCTCAATTTCGTCCTGGGCATACCCTAAACAGCACAAAATCTCTGTGGTATGTGCCCCCAGCAGTGGAGAGGGGATTACGTCCGTCGCCGGGGTAGCGGAGAACTGCAATGGCTTCCCTACCATCTGCACACGTCCAGCCTTGGGGTGCACATTCTCTACCACCAGGTTGCGTGCCAGCACCTGCGAATCTTGAAAGACCTTGTCATAGTTATTGACCGGACCACAAGGAATCCCCACAGCCTGGAGTTTTTCTAGCCAGAAGGCATTTTCGCGTGTCGTAGTAGCTTCTTCGATTTGCTCGATCAAATAAAATAGATTCTTGCGACGTTGGGTATTATCAATGAGGCGGGGATCGTGCGCCAACTCTTCTTTCCCGAGTACCTGACACAAGGTCTGCCAGGTGCGTGGCGCTGCATCCGCTGCGATGGTGATATAGCCGTCTTTGGTTTTGAACGCACCATGAGGGGCGATACGGCGATGTGCCGAAGCAAGGGGAACGGGCACTTCGCCACTAGCCAGATAATCGCTGCCATCAATCAAGCCAAGGGCCACCGCACAATCAAGCAACGATGTGTCAATATGCTGGCCCTTGCCAGTCTTCTCACGTGCGATGTACGCAGCCAGGACGCCGAGCGCACCAAACATGCCAGTGCCGAGATCCACGACTGGCACACCAGCTTTTACGGGTGGACCGCCCGGGACCCCTGTTGCTGTCATGATGCCTCCCATGCCCTGGGCGACGGTATCGTAACCGCCCTGACCGGACATGGGACCAGTCTGACCAAATCCTGAAATTGAGCAGTAAATCAAGCGGGGGTTCACCTGTGCGAGAGTAGGGTGGTCGAGTCCCAGTCCTTGCATGACCCCTGGCCGGAAGTTCTCGACCAAGGCATCAACCTGTTGAGCCAGCCGAATACAGATCTCACGGCCGCGTGGGTCTTTCAGGTTGACGGTCAGACTCTTCTTGTTGCGATTGCTAGCCATGAACGCGGCACTCTCACCATTGACAAACGGTGGACCCATACGGCGCACCTCATCTCCACCTTCTACCCGTTCAACCTTGATCACCTCAGCGCCCATGTCTCCGAGTAGGAGCGTACAATGTGGTCCAGCAAGGGCACGGGTGAAATCCATGATCCGCATACCAGTTAACGGTCCTGCCATGTTCCCCTCCTTTACGAGCTTTTAGCGGTTAGCGGTCAACTTTCAGCATATGGTGTACAGCATATAGCTTGCCCTCTCCATCCGCTCTGTAGCGCCTAATTTCCACCCTCCGCTCTATGCCATATGCAAAGGGAGTCCAAAACTGACCGCTGATAGTTGATTGCTGATAGCTGTTCTTCAGTCAGCCTCATCCGGCGACTCGTCTGGCCCTGGCGGCGGCAGCGGCTCACGTGGCAAGCCAAACGGTTCGAGCGAGAGTGATGGTTGACCAGTGGTGATCAACTCACTGACCAGCTGTCCTGTGATCGGTGCCAAGACGATGCCATTGCGGTGATGCCCGGTCGCCAGAATCACATTCTCCAAACCAGACGCGCGACAGAGAATCGGCCTCCGCGTTGGCGAATATGGTCGCAAGCCCGCCCAAAAGCGGCTGAGCGGCGCCTTGCTGATTCCTGGAACCAGGGCCTCAGAGCGAGTAATAAACGTGTGGATAGCTTCTAACGTCACGTCTTTATTGTGTCCCATAAACTCGACGGAAGAGCCAACAATTACCTCACCGTTTTTACGAGGGACTAAATAATGCTCCCCCCAGGAGATCACATGACGCAGTTGGGTTGTGCGAATGGCAATCATCTGCCCTTTGGCTGGCTCGACCGGGATAGTGAGACCAAATACCTCGCCAACCTGGCGTGACCAGGAGCCAGCGGCAATCACGACCGTACCGACGCTGATCCACTCATCGCCAATGCGTACCTCGCTGACTTTTCCGTTGCTGAGGCGTGCCTCGTTCACGGTCGTGCCAGTGTGTACGATAACGCCACGCTGCGCTGCTGCCTGTGCCCAGGCCTCAGCCAGCTTGCCGTTGTGCAGGTGATGGTCGCCAGAGAAATGCACAGCGCCGCGCACATCGGCGGTGAGCGCTGGTTCAAGGCGCTGGACTTCATCTGCCGAGAGCCAGGTCGCAGGATGCCCTTGTTCTTGGCGCAGCTCGTACAGCTTACGGTATTTCTTTTCATCCTCATCAGTACGAATGAGATCCAGTACGCCAACGGTTTGATACTCGAGATCAATCCCCGTTCGTTCCTCTAACTCACGGATCAACGCTGGATACAGTTCCTGGCTGGCGCGTTTGAGTTGGTACATCGGACCACGCTTGGACCGTCCACTGGCCACCGCGAGCAGGCCGGCGGCTGCGGCTGAGGCTTCCTGTCCAGGCTGGTTCTTTTCTACTAAAAGAGTTTGTTGCTGTTTTGCAGCGAGAGCGTAGGCAATAGCTGAGCCAATCACTCCGCCGCCGATGACGACGACATCGACTGTTTTTGTCATGGTTCGCTATTGTAGCGAGGGCGTAAGGAAAGAAAAGGGGAAAAGGTGCCGAGCCACATCGAGGCACGTGACATCGGCACAACCGTAGCCTGGGTGAAGCGAAACGAAATCTGATCAGAGACAGAGAAGCGAGATAGAGATAGAGAGGGGTAAAGCTGACTCTGTCTCCTAGAGCGCCAAGGGTGAAGGTGCTGTCTGGGTAGAAGGTACAGTGCTATGAGAGTGGAGTGAAGGTGGGGATCTGGACACTCAAAAAGATCCCAAGCTCTGCAGCTGCGAAGTGTAGCCCAACATAAAAGGTACCAAAAAGACCATACACCGCGCTGGCCTCGTCGAAGCGCATCTCATACACCAACTTTTTGAAGACCAGCGGATCGTCGGCAAAGAGATCAACTCCCCATTCCCAGTCGTCGAAGCCGATGGACCCAGAAATGATCTGTGTGACTTGGCCAGTATACCGCCGGCCAATCTGCCCATGTTCACTCATCATTTTTTGCCGTTCAGTAAGAGGAACCTGATACCAGTTCTTGATCTCCCCGCGTTTCTTGTCCATCGGATAAAAACAGAGATACCGCCGAGAAGGAATTTTCGGCCAGAGCCGGGCAGCCATGACTTGGCGCTGTCGTAACAAGTCGGCCTCCACCGCCTGCCCCCATTCGCTGGTGCCAGGTTGGATGCCTTTTTCTTGCAAGCCGGCATATAAACGAACCGTTGCCTCGTACAGGCCTAGTTCGACGACTGACAGATACGAAGTCGTCGGCTCCAAAAAGTCGGCGAGGTGCAAGGTGGCAAAACGTAACTCTGCGGCGTTGAGGTCATCAAATGAACGGCGGAAATGAAGGACCATGAGATCACCCTTGTGACCAAGGAGGGAAAATACGGCGGTTTGTCCCATGCTGTCTTGCTCCATTTCTGCCAGTGCCGCCGTTGCCTCCTCTATCGTTGCCTGCCGCTCAGCGCTGGACAGCGCTTTCCAGGCGGACCAGCGTATACGAAACATTTGATGCAGGATGCTTGAGCCCTCCAAGGTCAAGGGGACAGGAGGAAAAGTGCTGGTATGCCTGTATTGTTGCTCAACGCATTTCTCTTCTTTCATAGAAGACAATCCTTTTCTTTTACATTATTATGGGGGGCCGCTGTGCTTCTACTGTTTCGCCTCTAACGCAGTGAGCCGCTCCTTTAACGCCTTCTCCTGTTGCCAGCGCTCCGTGACGTCGCGAATAATTGCTGCGGTTCCCGTAGGAGTTCCTGTTTCATCACGTAACAACACGATGGTGAATTCCAAAGAGATGCGTGTGCCATCTTTTCGTATCCCTGGTACTGCCAGCAGCTCGCGACCGTAGCGTGTGACCCCAGTTTCCATGACTTTATGGTACCCCTCCCAGTGCCTCCCGCGCAGACGTTCGGGAATGAGCAGATCTAATGACTTTCCCACGGCTTCCTCGGCAGGATAGCCGAACATCATCTCAGCTCCAATGTTCCAGAGTCGAATGAGACCTTCTCGGTCGGCAACAATGATTGCGTCCTGGGCGTTTTCAATAATCTGTTGATAGACCCGTTCGTCCATAAACGTTTGCATATCAATTGCTCCTGAAAACTGCTCTCAGGTTTCTCAGTTTGGATTTTTTTGTATCTTGTTTCTCTTTGAGAACAAAGGCCGGTGAGTTCCTTAACGAAAAAAAGCAAAGGTAGGCTCATCTCCCGACCTGGGGTGAAGGTCTGTAAACGGGTAATTGTAATGGTTCAGGTTCGTCGGTGAGCGACCAGCCTGTCTTCAGACCCCAGACAAACCAGCCCAGAGCCAGCACACCAGCGGCAAAGATAGTGTCGCCAATCACCCGGAGCCACCGTAACGTATGCATCACATCAGTCTGGAGAAACTCCGCTGAGCGGGCGTACCAGAGACCGTGCTCCACACTGGCCCAGGTTTGCAACAAGCCCACGGGAAGCAGGCTGAGCAACACCATCAATGCGAGCCCGAGGTTAATAGCCCAAAAGGCAAAGCTCACGAATCCAGTCTTCCACACACGGTGAGCAGCCAAGCCCTTGAGGCAGAAGAGCATCAAGCCAATACCAAGCATACCGTACACCCCGAACAGGGCGGTGTGGGCATGTACCGGCGTGGTGTTGAGACCCTGCATGTAGTACAGCGCGATCGGTGGGTTAATGAGAAAACCGAACAAACCGGCACCTACGAGGTTCCAAAACCCGACAGCGACAAAGAAGTAAATAGGCCATTTGTAGGCCTCCACCCAGGGCCGGGCGTGGCTCAGGGTGAGGTTGCCGTAGGCTTCGAAGCCGATCAACACCAGCGGGACAACCTCCAGTGCGCTGAAAGTTGCGCCGAGTGCGAGAATAGCTGTAGGCGTACCGGCGAAGTAAAGATGATGAAACGTGCCAATAATCCCGCCTGAAAGGAAAATAGTGGTGGAGAAAAGGACTGCACGCGTGGCGGTGGTCGTTCGCAACAACTCCATACGGGTGAACAGAAAAGCAATCACCACGGTGGCAAAGACCTCGAAAAAGCCTTCGACCCACAGATGCACGACCCACCAGCGCCAATACTCAACGATGGCGAGATTAGTCTGCCGCCCCCACATCAGCCCTGCGCCGTAGAAGAGTGGAATGGCAACCGAGGCGATGAAGAAGAGCACCAACAAATGCCGCTCCTCACGAGCCTTGCGTAGCGCCGGCCGCATTGCTCGGTCCATCAAGAACAACCACAGGAAGAGACCGATAAACAAAAAGAGCTGCCAGAAGCGGCCCAGATCGACATACTCATAGCCTTGATGCCCGAACCAGAAGTTTGCCTCCAGACCGAGTCGTTGTTGGACGGCGAACCACTGGCCGGCCATTGAGCCAACGACAATAATCAGTAAACAAACAAATAAAAAGTTGACACCGAGTCGTTGAGCGGGAGGCTCGACGCCAGAGACGGCGGGCGCAACGAAGAGACCAGTAGCCAACCAGGCGGTCGCGATCCAGAAAATACCAAGTTGCGTATGCCAGGTCCGTGTGACGGAATAGGGGAGCCATTCGGCAAGAGGAAAGCCGTAAAACCTTGAGCCTTCCACACCATAGTGTGCTGTCACAGCGCCAAGACCGACCTGAGCAACGATGAGCGCCATGACAACCCAGAAATACTTGAGGGTCGCCTGCATAGACGGTGTGGGTGTGAGCCCGAGCAGCGGATCGCTTTCTGGAATCTCCTGGTGTTCATCGGCTTCTTGGTGTTTCTGGACAGCGAAATACCAGGCGAGGGCACCAATACCGGCTAGCAGCATAACAAAACTGATCACCGACCAGATGACGATTGAGCCGGTTGGCACATTATCGATCAAGGCGTCCGGAGGCCAGTTGTTAGTGTAGGTGATAGTACTGCCAGGACGATTGGTGGCACAGGCCCATGCTGTCCAAAAGAAAAAAGCGTTCAGTGTCTGCTGCCTTGGAGGGTCTTTGATGGTGTTGGCAGGGATCGCGTACGCATTGCGGAGTTCGTCCAGTGTTGGATCATTGCCGAATAAGGCCGCATAATGGGTACCGACAGCAGCGATTGCTTCGGCTCGCACTGGGGAAACAACAAGGTTCCCAGTTTCGGGTTGATACGTATTGGTCCGGACTTCGTGTGTGAGCCTGGCGCGTAGCCCTGCCTGAGTCGTTGCGTCGAGCTGCTCGTATGCTGTTCCCTGTTCGTCTTGAGCCCAACGATCGAGGAGCCACGTCACCTCCCGATGTAGCCAATCAGCTGACCAGTCTGGGGCAACATACGCACCATGGCCCCAAATACTCCCCAGCTGTTGGCCGCCCATTGATTGCCAAACATTCTGACCATCTTTAATGTCCTGGCCAGTAAAAAGCACAGTCCCATTCGTAGTGAGTACCTGCGCTGGTATTGGCGGAGCTTGGCGATAGATCTCTCCTCCGTAATACCCGAGGACGGCAAATGAAAGAACGATAACCACGGTCAAACTCAACCAAAGTTTCGTGTAACGCATCACCACACCCTCCTTGCCGTTTTTTTGAGGCTGAAAAGGCCTTTTTCGTCCTTTGATGAAGAAAAAAACTATCTTCTTTGGGAAAGTGGTGTACCGGCGAGATGGCCCCCTCATGCATGTGCATCGATCAGCATCCAGATGCCGATGACAATAAATCCGACACCTGCGGCTACCTTCAGAGCAGTAGGCGATACAAACCGCGCAATTTGCTGACCAAACAAGACGGCCAACAAACTCGTGCACACCAAGGCGGCTGAAGAGGCCACAAACACTCCTAACCGGCTCAGGTTCCGGTCGGTGGCGAAGAGCAGGGTGGCTACTTGGGTTTTATCTCCAAGTTCGGCGATAAATACACTGAGAAAGACAACCAGCAGGCCTTTCATCGAGCACTTCTCCTTGTTGTTGCTTTTCCTCTGCTGACTATTATATGCCATTCAATAAAGCGAAGTCAGGCGGGAGAAAGGAGCAAACGATGCCTGCCAGAAAACCACCGAACAAAACAGAAATTTATCAACTCAAAATCACCCTGAGAGGGAGCAGGCCGCCAATCTGGCGGCGGGTGCAGGTGCGGAGCAATATCAATCTGGCTACGCTTCACTGGATTATTCAGGAGGCCATGGGCTGGACGGATTCTCACCTGCACCAGTTCAGACTGGGGGAGACTTACTATGGAGTGCCGGACCAAGACGACTTTGGCTTTTCCGAGACGGAAGACGAGAAGACCGCGAAACTCAACCAACTGGTCTTCAGGCCAAAGGCAAAATTCATCTACGAGTACGATTTTGGTGATAGTTGGGAACATGAGGTACTGCTCGAAAAAATTCTGCCACCTGATCCAGAGGTGCGCTATCCTGTGTGTATTACTGGGAAGCGAGCCTGTCCACCTGAGGATTGTGGTGGAGTCTGGGGGTATGGCGATTTCTTAGCAGCCATTCAGAACCCAGACCATCCCGAGCATGAGGAGTTGTTGGAATGGATAGGAGGCAGTTTCGACCCAGAGGCGTTTGATGTGGAGGACGTCAATCGGGCGTTGAAGCGGATTGGGTGAGACGCAATATGAAAGAGTAGCCTGAATGGAGCGAAGCAAAATCCAGCGGTGTCAGCAGAACCCTTCACCCCCTCACCCTGTCCCTTTCCCACGAGGGGAAAGAGAACCCATGGCCGAGGTGCAGGAAAATTGGTTGAAGTTGGAACTGGTGGAAACCGCTCCGCTCCTCTCTGTCTCCGTCTCTATTTCTATCTCTATCTCTGTCTCTATCTCTATCTCTGTCTCTCATTCCCAGATTTGGTCTGATTTAGAGTCGGCTCAACGCCCCCCCTTCAATCCAGATTGTCTGTCCCGTTAAAAACCCCGTTGCTTCTGACGCAAGATAGACGACCGCATCGCCAATTTCCCGAGGTTGAGCCAGGCGTTTGTATGGAAGATATCGCGCCAATTGCTGTCTCAGCGTCTCGTCTGCCAGGAGCCCCATGCCTTCAGTCCACCCTGCACCAAGAGCATTCACGGTGATACCGGACCGGGCCCATTCGAGAGCAAGGGCTCGGGTGAGGTTCAATACGCCTGCTTGCGCCGCGCAGTACGCACTGCCGTTGGCCATGCCCCGCTCAGCGAGTAAAGAGACGACATTCACGATACGTCCCTTGTGTTGAGCCAACATGGGCGTGGCAACAGCACGACAGGCCAGGTACACACCAGTCAGGTTGACCTCTAGTACTCGCTGCCATTCAGTGGGAGTCACCTCCAAGAGGGGTTTGGCGAAGGGGAGGTCGTGGGCGTTGACGAGAATGTCGAGCCGTCCGAGTTCTGCAACCGTGCGTTGCACGAGTCCGCTCATGGCTTCCTCACTCGTCGTATCAAGTAATTGAGCAAAGCCATTCCGCTGGAGAGCGGTAATCTCGGCAAAGCACAAGTGCAGCGCCTCTTGTTCACGTTGAGTGGGTAGCGTCGTTGTGACTGCGACCTTGGCTCCAGCTTCGGCTAAAGCAACGGCAGCAGCGCCTCCAATCGGACTAGACGCGCCGATCACGACCGCGACTTTGTCACGCAGAGAGAACGCTTCGAGACTCATCGTCCTTCTCCTTCTAGCGGGACCACTGGTGCAAAGCCAGTCGGAACCTGGCCCCCAGCGAGACCGCCACCTTCCAGCGAGATCATCTCGCCGTTCATGTAAGGAGACAGGCCTGACGCGAGAAACACACACAACGGACCAAGTTCTTCGTCTTTACCGACTCGACCAACAGGAATAAATTTCCCACCTTGCCAGAACTGTAACATCATTGGATCGTCATGAGGAAAGATCCCTGGGAGGATCAATGTGGCCTGGATATTTTTGTCTGCATAGTTAAAAGCCAACGCGCGGGTAAAATTAATGAGACCAGCTTTGGCAGTGGCGTACATAAAATTGTGCCGCATTGGGCGCACACCCACACCAGAAGTGATGTTGATAATCTTGCCACTCCCTTGGCGCAGCAGGTGAGGGAGCACCGCTCGGCAACAGTAGAAAGCCCCAGTCAGATTCACATCAATACCCATGCGCCACTGCTCATCGGTGATGGCTTCGAGCGGTTTGTTCCACCCTGAGGTCGCGCCACCAGCATTATTGACCAGGATATCGATCCGTCCGAACTCGGCTCTCGTTGTTTCAACCATCGCATTGACGGACGTTGAGTTCGTGACGTCGGTCGGCACAGCCAGACAACGACGCCCCCTGGTCCGTACCATTTGCGCGGTTTCCTCAATCTGCGTGTGTGTACGAGCTGCGGCGACGATATCGGCGCCGGCCTCTGCCAACGCGAGGGCCATGGCACGTCCCAATCCGCGCCCGGCCCCGGTCATGATAGCAACCTTGCCATCGAGCCTGAGTTTCTCTAGAACATTCACGGTTTCCCTCCCCGACATTCATTACCCGTTACCGGGTCTTTGTCATGCTTCGGCCGGAGGCCGAAGGATCTCTTTCCTGTTCGCCTTGTTATCAAAAATGATTGACGGCAAAAACCCAGGTTTGCTAGGGTGTGTGTCAGGTTGAGAGGAATTGACGAGCTGAAGGGAAGGCTCTGTAAGATGGGCGACGGCATGCGAAGCCAATGGCAGGACTTTATCGAAGGGGAAATCTATACAGACGCCGAAGCGCCCTGGCGTGACGACCCCGCTTTTGTTCTGCTCCGACAATTTTCTGGGCTGCGTGAGGGGGTCGGTGGTCGTATCGCCCCGGCGCTCACGCAAGCCATTGGCCTGGTGCGGGCGGTGGCAGGAGTTGATCTGGCAAGATTGGTTCAGGCAAA
>CAZCWX010000366.1:0-6976 GCA_964502465.1 uncultured Enterobacteriaceae bacterium
TGGCCAAGCCCTATCCGTTGCGATTCGTTGGCGCGCTCGGTACGTACCTCAGTGGTATCGCCCTGTGCGTCGCTGCCTATCTGTCGCTGTAATACACAGACACAAGCCAGGCCTATTCCTGAGGAAACCCCATGGTACGGACTTGGGTTGGCGTGAACTTCAAAACGGTGCGCTTGTCCAGGATCGCGGTCTTGCGCCACTCAGCCAGACCCTCATCTTTCAGATTCAGATAGTGTGCAGCCAGACCACTGTAGAATACCACTGGCTCTCGGTCATCGACAGAGAGTGTTCCCTGCACAGTCACCCACTTGTACATGTTGGCGGGATCCAGGACAACGAACGTCGCTCGCGGGTCCTTTTGCATGTTGCGAAACTTGATGCGATCGGTCGTGGTGGTAAACAACAGCGCGCCATCTTCATATTGGAACCACATGATCGTAGCCTGAGGACTGCCATTCGGGTTAATTGTAATCAACTGCGAGGCCAACGGCCGCTGCAAAAATTCGACGACTGCCGGAGAAAACGTTTTGGATTCAATGATCTGACGGGTTGGGCGTACCGCGCCTGCTGTGGCAGGTTTTTCCTCGGCGGTCTTGGCGAGGCGCGTTTGCTCACTGTGGACGATAGGCAGGGCGACACAGGTAGTTGCCAGAATGGTGAGAAAAAGCGAAATAGGAAGAAACATAACCGTCCTTTCTTTGCAAAGCTTACTCCCAAGGAGTGTGCCCTTCTTTACATAGCGATTGCTGATTCCTCTTTCTAGGCCTGCATGTTCTCCTGGGGGATATTCGTCGTATGATGGAACAGGATGAAGGGCTCATGAGAGCGAGACAAACAGTAGAAGAGGAGTATTGATCAATGCTATACCAACGACAATGAAAAAGGAGGGCCTATGAGTGTGCAAGCGTTAAACATTATGCTGGTCGACCTCTTTCGCTCAGAAGAGGCGCTCTCGCGGTATCAGCAGGACCCAGACAGTGTGGTCACGCAGTATGGCTTAACAGCCGAGGAAGGAGAACGGCTGAAAGCCACAGACATGGGTTGGCTCTATCAGCAGGGAGTTCACCCCTATATCCTTGTGCAGTTTGCCTTTGCCATTCGCTATGACCTGAAACAGTATCTCACCCAACTCCAGGCTGCGACCGGGCAAGCCGGAGCGAGCCACTAGAGAAGGAGGACCACATGGCACAGATCGTTGCAGCAATGGCGTCGGTTCATGTTCCTTTATTGACGAGCGCTCCACAGTTGGCCGATCAGGCGATGTGGGACAAGATTCATCATGGTTTTGCGACCCTGCGGAACACCCTGACCGATTCTGGCGCGGACACACTCGTGGTGATCTCGGACGAGCACTTTAATGCCCTTGATCCACGCCGCTATCCCTCCTTCGGAGTCGTGACCGCCGCGACCGGTGTTGGTCCGGTAGAAAATTGGCTCGGTATTCCTCACAATAGCATCACCGTGAAGTTTGTGCCGGAACTGGCTGAAACGATTCTCGGCGAAGGGGTACGTCAGGGATTTGACCTCACCCGCGTCGGCGAGGCCGGTCTGGAGCATGGATTTCTGACCTGTCTGCATTTTCTCACGCCGCGCTGGGACTTGTCGTATTTGTGGCTGATTCAAAATTGCGTACTGCCGCCGCTCCCGAGTATGAGCCGCTGCTACGAGTTCGGCCGCATGGTAGGCGACGCAATTCGCAAATGGGGCGGCTCGCGTCGCGTTGCCTTGCTGGGGACTGGTGGGCTGTCGCACGCAGTCGGCACACCGGATATGGGAAAAGTCGATCCCCAATTTGATGCAAAATTCCTTGACCTGCTGTGTGCCAACAGTCCGGCCCTGGGCGACATCAGTGATGGAGAAATGGATACGGTCGGCAACGGCACCCATGAGATCCGGAACTGGGTTGCGGTGGCTGGCGCAGTGGCTGGGGCAAAAGGTGAGGTGGTGATGTATGAAACGACGATGGCAGTGGGCTTCGGGATGATGCGCTTTCAGGTCGCCTGACGTGTGGTGCAGGCGTCCTTGCCTGCATGGCGTGGTGCAGGCCAGAGGCCCGCACCACAAGTAGGTATTGAGAGCCTATCCGAATAACTATCTAACAGGCTGCCAGAACAGGAAAATCTCGTGCTTCGACAGGCTTAGCACGAACGGCAAATCTGCAGCGTTTATACCCCCCAACCCGTTCGCCCTGAGCTTGTCGAAGGGTGAACGAAAAGAGGGGTATCACTTGATGAGCGGTTATTCGGATAGGTATTTAGGCAGCAGCGCCCTCGAGTTTGAGAGAGCCCAGAGGAGTACGGTCCACGACTTCTGCCCGTTTGGTGCCTGCCGATAATTTGACCGAGCCAGGGAAGCGTGTAAAGGGATCGGGCAAAGCGAGTTCCTTGGCATACTCTTTCATGGCAGGAGAGACTTCCTGAGCGAACAGTCGTATGCTGTTCAACCGGTCTTCGTTGCCAACTGCGCCTTGCACTTGGAAGACGGTAAAGATCCCAGGGCGCAACACCCGCATGATTGTCTTGATCCTTTCAGTGACTGTTTTTGGCGACCCAACGATCATCAGGTAGTTTTTCTGAGCTTTCTCGTATGCGACCTGAAGTTTTCTCCTGACTTCGTCATAATTTTTGCCGCCAGACTCGCTGGCCCCTGTCTGTGACTGTTTCAAGCGGTCCGAACTGACCCCAACCCACCCGCCACTCGGGAGCCGGGCGAGTCGGCGAATCGCGTCCTTCGAGTTATAGCCTGGCGGCAGCGTGTGTTCTGGCCGCGAAAAGGCGCTCGCTCCGCCGCCGAAGATAAATCCTTTGCCGAGTTCTTGCGCTTTCTCATCGGTGTCAGCGACGAACACGCCCATCAAGTAGCCAAAGTTCTCGGGACCGGCTTGGTAGCCCTTCTCTGCCGCGACATCCGCATAGAAATCCCACAGGTCACACGTCGGACCGAGCGAGGTGACCAGCCCAATATAGGGGTAGGCATGCTCAGCACACCAGCGCACCGTTTCCGGGCTCAGCACGCCAGGAATCCACATCTGCGGATGCGGTTTTTGATAGGGCAGTGCCCAGGGATTGACATGGCGGTAGTGGAAATGTTTCCCCTCGTAACGCCAGGGGCCAGGTTTGGTCCACGCTTGAATAATAAAGTCGTGGGCTTCGTTAAAGTACTCCCGGTTATACGCCGGGTTGGCATTATTGAAGAACTGCTCGCTCCCTGCACCACGCACCCAGCCAGCGACAAGACGCCCGCGAGAGATCAAGTCGATCTCTGCCAGCTCCTCGGCCATCCGCAGCGGATGTTTAATGACCGGTAAGGGGTTGCCGATCAGCACGATCTTCGCCTTTTTGGTAATGCGGGCGAGGATCGAGGCTTCGACATTCATGACGCTTCCCATGCAGAAAGGGTTGCCATGATGCTCGTTCAGCATGAGGGCATCGAAGCCCGCTTCCTCGGCGTAGCAATATTCGTCGAGGAACTCGTTATAGTCATCGGCTGCCTTCTCACGGTCGAAGTACTTGTTTGATACAGCGAAAAACGCTTCATTTCTCAGCACTTCGTCCTCTGGAACCCAGCGATACGGCCGTTCGGTGAAATATCCAATGATCATACCCGCTACTCCTTTTTACGAGGTGTATGTCAAAACGTTCATTCTCTGATAGCAGACCTCTCACCTTGTTGGGAAGACCATCCTCATGCTAGCTGACAGCAACCCGCTTCCTTTGTATAGTGCCCGCCATGAAGGAACAGCATTGCCGTGTGGGCGTAGATATTGGCGGGACCTTTACTGATATTTTCCTGTTGGCTGAAGAAGGTGGAGAGGTGGCGATTGGCAAAGTGCTGACGACTCCACGTGACCCAGCCGTCGCCGTCATCCAGGGCTTGCGCGAGCTGTTGGCTGAACAAGGCATCGCGCCTGCAGCAGTGACCCATCTCGTGCATGGGACGACTCTCATTACCAACGCGATTATCGAGCGCAAAGGAGCCAAGACCGGCCTGATGACCACAAAGGGATTTCGTGACGCTTTGGAGATTGGGCGTGAGCGACGGTACGATATCTACGACATTTCTTTGGAGAACCCTGAACCGTTGGTGCCCCGGTTCCTCCGGCGTGAGGTCAACGAGCGGCTAGACAATACGGGTCGTGTTGTCACCCCACTGGACCTCGACGAAGCTCTGGACGTCATTCGCAGCTTGGCAAAAGATGGGGTGGAGGCACTGGCAGTTTGTCTGTTGCACTCGTTCCGCAATCCGACCCATGAGCTGCTGATCAAACAGCTTGTTGCCGAACATTTTCCCTCCCTGATGTGTTCGCTCTCTTGTGAGGTGATGCCGGAAATTCGCGAGTATGAGCGGACCTCGACCACCGTTGCCAACGTCTATGTCAAGCCGCTCGCGCAGCGCTACCTGAACAAGTTGAACGCTGACTTACGTGCATTGGGTCTGCCACGCGACATGTTTATTATGCTGTCAAACGGTGGGATCACTAGTTGTGGTGTCGCTGGTGAGTACCCCATTCGTCTGATCGAATCTGGTCCTGCTGCCGGTGCCCTGGCGGCGAGCTTCTATAGTACCCAGAAACAGCTCGACCGGGTCATCTCTTTCGATATGGGTGGGACCACCGCCAAGATTTGTGTGATTGACAAGAGCAAGCCGTTGTTGACGACCGACTTTGAAGCAGCGCGAGTGTATCGGTTCAAAAAGGGCAGCGGTTTACCGCTGAAGGTGCCGGTGATTGAGATGATCGAAATTGGTGCGGGTGGTGGCAGCATCGCGCGGGTGGATCAGCTTGGGCTGCTGAAAGTTGGTCCAGACAGCGCGGGTGCTGAACCAGGGCCGGTGTGTTACGATCGCGGTGGTGAAGAACCGACCGTCACCGATGCGGACCTCGTCCTGGGGTATCTCAGTCCAGATTATTTCCTCGGTGGCAAGATGCGCCTCAATGTGGCGAAAGCGACGCAGGCGATTGAGGAGAAAATCGCGCAACCACTCAAGGTTGACCTGTTGCGGGCCGCGTGGGGTATCCATCAAGTCGTCAACGAGAACATGGCGAATGCTGCGCGCATTCATCTCGTCGAGAAAGGACGCGATCCACGCGGCTATAGTCTGATCGCCTTTGGCGGCGCAGGACCTGTGCATGCGTATCGTGTTGCCGAACGCCTGAAGCTCAAGACCCTGGTGTGCCCTGTGGCTGCCGGTGTGACCTCGGCGTTTGGTATGCTTACGGCACCGTTGGCCTTTGATTTCGTGCAGAGCTACGTGACTTCCCTCTCAGATCTCGACTGTGCAGTGCTAGAACGCATGTATACAGACATGGAAGCGCGAGGGCGTGAACTCCTGCTCGCTGCTGGAGTCGCAGGCGCTATCACTTTCTCACGCTCGGCTGATATGCGGTATCTGCATCAGGGTTTTGAAATTCGCGTTCCTTTACCGTCTGGTACGCTCACAACAGCAGAGCTTCCCGCTCTCCGTCAAATGTTTGCCGAAGAGTATGAACGGTTATATAAACGCCTCAATCCTGGTGTGGAAATCGAAGTGGTAAACTGGCGGTTAGTTGCTGCTGGTCCGCAACCACGTATCAATCTGCGTGCACCGAATACGTCTGGGCATAGCGTAGAAGCTGCGCTCAAAGGAGAGCGCCCTGTCTACCTGCCTGAGCACGAAGGTTTTGTACCATGCGGTGTATACGATCATTACCTGTTGCCGGTCGGTGCGACCTTTTCCGGTCCGGCGATCGTCGAGGAACGGGAATGTACAGTCGTCATTGGCGCCGGTGCGCGAGCAAGCGTCGATGAAGAACAGAATATAGTGATCGAACTCCTCTGAGACCGCAGGCCGGAGAATTGCTGAGGGGCGACGCTCAGGACAGGCCCCTCTCGCAGGGCGAGAGAGACCCCATCCTCATAGCGTGAGACACCTTCCTCCAGTTGCGACTGGTCGTCTTCTGTGTCACCTCTTCTCGTTACGAGACCAGCAGGGGACTGTTATGCTCCCATATCATAGCTGCGCAGCACTTTGCCCGGCAGCGTTCCGGTACACTGCTGTCCCTCAAAGGTGATGACGCCATTCACAATCGTGAAGTGATAACCGTCGGCTTTCTGCACGCGGCGCCAGTCGTTATTCGGCAAATCATAAACCGTTTCCATCGGCAGCACCTGCAGTTTCTGCAGATCATAGATGACGATATCGGCCGGCATGCCTTCACGGAGCCAGCCACGGTCGCGGATGCCGATCGCCCACCCGAGCATCGTCGAGAGCCGCCAGTGGGCTTCTTCCAGCGACATCAACCGCTTGTCGCGCACCCAGTGGGCGAGGAAGTGGGTCGGGTACCGGCCCGTGGTGAGGAACTTGGTGTGCGCGCCGCCGTCGGAAGCACCGATGAGACACAGCGGATGCTTGATGATGATCGCCAGCGCTTCTTCATCAGAGTTGGCAAAGCTTGGCATGGAAAATTCGGTCTTCAGATCTTCCTCGACCGCCAAGTCGAGCATGGCGTCAACCGGGTGTTTCTGTTGTTCTTGCGCAAGCTCCGCGATGCTTTTGCCATGTAAATGTTTGTTCTTTTCTAGCTGCACCTTATCGATAAACGTCTCGTGCCAACGGAACATGGAGACTTGACCGGCCTCACCATCGTTGTCCTCTCGCCGACCGGTGAGCCGCGCCCGTTCCATGTCAGCTCGCAACCCCGGGCGTCGCGCCGGGTCAGCCAGTTTTGCTTTGCGTTCTTCAAGGGTGCCAATGGTTGCTTCATTCCAGGCTGGTAACTGATCAAACAACCCTACGGTCTCGAAGGTCAACTCAAACTCGATCGGCAGGCAGATATCAACCGGCAGTACCACGGCTTCGCGATAGGCTTTCTCGTTCCAATCCAATTGCCGACGCCACTGGGTCGGATTGGTCGGATCATAGGCAATCGCGTTCCAGTTCACCGGCCGTCCACTGGTCTTGGCTAACTCCAACAGGAAGTCGAGCTTGAGCCCTTGCA
>CAZCWX010000367.1:0-3471 GCA_964502465.1 uncultured Enterobacteriaceae bacterium
AAACCCGATCCACCGCTCCTTTCTGCTCATCTGCAGGTTGCAGCTCAGCAACGTCTGCTTGAAGACTGGGCCGATGAATCGCTGTACTGGTACGGTATGGCCTTACGCTGGACCGTACCAGCAAACACGACCCGTGCATTATAACGGCTCACAGAAGATGCACCTCCGATCTTCCGTCCGCTGCTCAATCTCATGGTGCCACGTCTGCTTCGTTCTCAAGTGCGCGCCCAGGGGACTGGTCGTCTGCCGCTCGACCTCCTCCTTCGCCAATTGGACGAACATCTCTCTACCCTCGTCACCTTGTTGGGGGATGGACCGTTCTTCTTCGCTGCGGCTCAACCGAGTATCGCCGATCTGGCTCTCTTCGGCCAGATCGATTTTCTCTATTCGTCAGTCGTCCCAGAAGGAAAAGCTGCAGTAGAAAACCACTCGGAACTGCTCGCATTTCAGCGGCGTTTGGATGTGCTCACGGATTAGGTGTTCATACCAGCGCAGCCAAAGGGTGTCATTCTGAGTCGAAGCACAGCGAGGGCAAAGAATCTCGCTATGGAGAGAATTGCAAGAGAGATTCTTCGGCCTGCGGCCTTAGAATGACAATTCATCAATCAAAAGGACGTTTCAGTCGGCGTAATCTCGAAGGCGAACGCTTGCTTGTACCAACCCGCGACCCATTTGAAGACTTTGGCGAGGAAATATTTGCGATAGAAAAGAGGAAAAATCTCGGCTCGTACTTCTGGGTCTTCTCGCCAGACCGCAGTCCCTCGCAAAGAAGTCGTGCCGATTTGTAATGCCACCTCTGGATTCTTTTGCAGGTTCTTGATCCAACTGGCGTCTGCACCACGACCCGAAGTGACGTAAATCTTCCCATTCCCGACGGCAAACCAAATTTTTACTATGTATGGTTTCCCGGTTTTTCGCCCTCGCACGGTCAATTGCACGAGTGATGCACGGTCGAGAGCCTGAAGATCCACCATAGCAGTACCCTTCACAGTGCAACGAACTGCTGATCTCGGCTCTGCAGGCGGTGCGGTTCAATGATGATCGTGCGATCCGGCGAGGCGACGGTTGTACCGATGCGCCACGCTCGTGTGCCATGTTCAGTGGCGATCTGTAGGACTCGTTCAACATCAGACTCAGTCACAACCACACAGAACCCGATCCCCATATTGTAGACCTGAAACATCTCGGCATCGCTGATCTGTCCCACTTCTTGCAGCACAGTAAAAATTGGTGGCACAGGGGGTAACGTATGAATCTGATACCCAATAGGTGCAGCCGTACGCGTAAGGTTCAAGAAGCCATCGCCAGTAATATGGATCAACGCTTTGAGCTGCAATCCGGCAACCAGCATGGCGCTCACCTCAGGAACATAAATCCGGGTAGGCTCTAGCAGTTCTTCGCCAACCGTGCGGCCAAACTCCTGCAGATAGCTATCAACAGCGAGTTTCGTATCACCTAACAACACTCGCCGCGCCAGGGTTAACCCATTACTGTGAATACCACTGCTTGCCAGACCAATGACAGCGTCACCTGGTTGCACATCCTGCCCCACGATGATCCGGTCAAGGGGCACGGTCCCAATCGCAGTGCCAGCCAAGTCAACACCGGCCCCGGCACGCACTCCGCGGAGCATCTCTCCCAACTGGGCAATCTCGCCACCAGAAATACTGACGCGCGCCAGTTCAGCGCCACGAAACAAGCCCCTACCGATCTCTTCCAGAATGGCGGGGTGCAGCTTTTCCACGGCGATGTAATCCACAAACGACACCGGGGTTGCCCCAACACACAAGAGATCGTTTACATTCATGGCGATACAGTCGATCCCCACCGTGTCGTACTTCCCCAGGAGCTCTGCGACCAGGAGTTTCGTCCCAACTCCGTCGGTCGAGATGGCAATACCGGTTTCTATGCCCTCAATGCGGATGATATTGGCAAAATAGCCCAGTGGAAGATATGGGCGAGAAGTCGGGTTCAGGGAAAAGGTCTTTTCCACCCAAGCGCGCAGTTGGGACAGTCCAGCTTCTGCCTTCGTACTATCGACGCCTGCGGCAGCGTAGAGAGGGTCTCGCGTGTGATCCATAGTGAGAGGTCATGTTCTAGCCAATCTGACCACAGAAGGCAATGAGCCAGCTTTCTCAGCACCCAACTGTCAGCACTCAGCGTTCAGCTTCTTCTCGCATTTGGCGTCTGGTATTTAGCTCCCTCACTTTGTTCGCTTTGATGAGTTTTGACAAACGAATTCGGTAATGTCGTCGGCGTTAATCTCGTGTCTATGCACTGTGGTCTTGTGGTCCAGCCGTCCCGGTTGCCCAGGGGTGCAGGGGAGACTCCTACATCACACGGGGATTGCCAATTTTAATCGTCAAATTTCGTCAGCGAGGATGTGGAGAAGAAGACTTTCCGTTTTATTCACCGGATAGGAACTGCATCTTCGCGAGAAATATACCCAGGAGGGTTTCCTCTGGCAGACTGAACCTCTTCCGGCTTAATATCTCCCATTCTTGATTGTGGCTCAATAGATCCTCTTGTTTGCAACATAGCCTCTCTGACCTTTTGCAAGACCTGCGCAAGGATCCTCTCGTCTGGAGGATATACTTTCATGGCAATTTTAATGAGCGCTTCTGCCTCTGTCCACTCCTTCTTCTGCGCGGCTGCTTCTGCCCGCCGTACTAGCTTCTCCTTCACTCTCCGATGATCTTCTTCCTCTTTGCTCTTCATCAGCACTTCAACGTGGAAATCGGCAATCGCAGTCAGGTTGGGCATCGCTACCTCAAAGTTACCGACCTCACTTGGACCCAAGGGTTGGGGGATAGGTAAAGCTATATAGCGAGAAAGAGGCCGGAGGTTCCTGTCGCGGGCAATAACCTCTACTATAATATTGTTCGCGCTTCTCCTCTCGTCAGGATTCAGCACTTTCCCACTAACAGTGATCTGCCGCTGATCAAGACTCGTTACCACATTGCGCGACTCGACCACTCTGACACGTGGCCACCACAGTGGAGGGAGGTCCTCATTGTCTTCTATGCCACGCACGTTAACCGTCCAGCGTTGAGTGACGCGTGCACCAGACGGAGCAGTGACTGTAACAGCAACGTCATGCTTCCCCAGGGGTTGATCTTTAATCTCAAATATTTCTTCTTTAGAGACTGGTTGATCATCAACTGTCCACTCATACCGCAGGGATGGTTCTGCCGAGCTCGGCACCTCGACCTGCACGCCAAAAAAATAAGACTCATGAAGAAACAGAGAAAGAGGATTCTGGTGAGGAGTAAACATCACCAACCGCGGTTCTGCTAATGGGGGCTCCACCTGCACGTTCCACGAGGTGTCAACTTTGAGCCCAGCTTGATCTGCTGCTTCAAGGACAATACGGCGCGCTCCCGCTTTGCTGGTTGTGAAAGTGAAAGACTTACCTTCTGTTACCTTTCGGTCATCGACAAGCCAAACGTAGGTCAGCTCATCATTATCAGG
>CAZCWX010000368.1:0-12065 GCA_964502465.1 uncultured Enterobacteriaceae bacterium
TGCACGATCTCATCCTGCAGGGCAAAGATGTCTTGCAGCGGCCGGTCATACCGCTCACTCCACAGATGCTGATCCTGGGTGGCGTCGATCAACTGCGCCGTAATCCGGACTCTATCAGCAGACCTCTGTACACTGCCCTCTAACACATACCGCACGCCGAGTTCCTTACTGACCTCCTGTGCCTTCACTGCTTTGCCTTTGTAGGTGAAAGCCGAGTTACGGGAGATAACGAAGAGACCAGAAAGTTTGGAGAAATCGCTAGTAAGGACTTCGGTGAGCCCATCGCTGAAATACTCTTGCCCAGGGTCTTCACTCAGGTTGACGAAGGGCAGGACGACGATGGAAGGTTTGTCGGGCAAGGGCAGTGACGGAGGCTGCGCCTCCGGAGTGCGGAATGCGGAATGCGGAATGCGGAATGAAGAAGGAAAGAGCGCCCAAAAGGTCGCGATTGCTCCAAGTAACACCACGAACACGGACACGGACACGACCCGTGAGCGTTGAGGTGCGCCCTTCCTCTGCGGCTGTGGACGGTTCTGCTGAGCAGCTTCAACCACTGCCCAGGCGGCCTCATTCAGTACAATCCGATAAACCCGCACTGGCTCAGGGATGTTCTTGAGTTGCTGCTCCCCCAGGTCTTCGTACTGTAGCGGCAGTTTGTTCTTCACCTGATTGTAAACAACGTCTGAAAGGCAGATTCCGCCAGGTTCAGCTACTCCCTCAATCCGCACGGCAATGTTGATCCCATCGCCATGGGGTTGGTCTCCGTCAATGACAATCTCCCCTAAACTAATGCCGATGCGAAAGGCAATGCGCTTGTTCTCGGGAAGGTCAGGGTTCTGGGCTCTCAACTGATGCTGCATCTCGACGGCACACTGCACGGCGGCCACCACGCTGGGAAATTCGGCCAGCAGACTATCGCCCCGCGAGCCGACTGAATGCCCTCCATGGTGCTGCACCACATCCCGCAGCAGAGCTAGAGCGGGGGTAAGAACACGGAGGGTGCCGCTTTCATCTTCATTGATCAGCCGGCTATACCCATAGGCATCGGCATGGAGAATGGCGGCGAGCCGGCGCTCGGTGTGGGAGGGACGTGGGGGTGTAAGACTCTCTTTGGTGCTCACAAGGGCTGATTATTCTGCCTTCTCTGGACGGTTGTCAATCGGCGACAAACACAGATGAAGAGAGCAGGCCCCACACCGCCCTTCGTACTCATGCCACCTTGACCCGCTCCACAGAAGCTGTTTCTTTTGGGCTACGTTTAGTCAGGACCAAAAGGCCAGAAACAAGTGTTGACGATTGTGAACCGCTAACCGCAGAGAGGATACCAGCTATGAAAGATGGGCTCCATATCATCGATAGTGATCTACACGTGATTGAAACAGGGGAAATCTACGAAAAATACCTCGACGAGAAGTATCGCGCCAAAAAGCCGCAGTACTTGGGTTTGAGTCCAACGAACTTCCCGCATTGGGACGTACAGGGACAGATGATCCCCCCGTGGGCTCTCTCGCCGGACGTGATCGGTCCACAACAATACCTCGATGCGCCCACCGAACACCTGTACAAATCCGTGCGTGAGAAAGGCTACGATGCACTCTCTACACTCACAGCCATGGACGCAGAAGGGATTGATGTCGGGGTTATTTACCGCACTTTCGCTCACATGGTGGTGTCGATCGATGATTTAGAGCCAGCCTATGCTATGGCCTACTGTGCGGCTTTCAATGACTGGCTGGCGGATTACTGTCAGACGAACGCCAAACGTCTCAAACCGGCTGCGATCGTTTCACTCCACGATCCCGAACTCGCCGCAGCCGAAGCGCAGCGTGCCGTCGAAAAGAAGGGACATGTCGCGGTGGTGCTGTTGCCGATGCCAATCAACGGGCGATATTTTCACGCGTCTGAGTGCGATGTCCTTTGGCAGGAAGTGACCCGCCTCCGTGTCCCTCTTGCTTTTCACGGGACGAGCGGTGGCGCGTCTAAAGATTATGTGACGAACCGTTTCCGTGGGCTGCCGAACTTCCGCACCCAAAACCATGCGTCAGCATTCCCCTTAGAACTGATGCTTGCCTTGAGTGCCATGACTGTCGGTGGCGTATTGGAACGCTTCCCCGACCTGAAAGTGGCCTTTCTGGAAGGGAACTGCGGGTGGCTGCCGTGGTGGCTGCATCGCCTTGATGACCAGTGGAAGAAGTACGGCGGTGGCGAATCCATCAAGCTCTCAGCGAAACCAAGTGAATACTTTAAGCGTCAGTGCTTCATTGGGACTGATGTAGATGAGGATCTACTCAGCGTCGTCGTTGATGAGATCGGCGACGACAACATCGTCATGTCAGTTGATTATCCCCACGCGGACGGCCCCTTCCCGAACGGCACGAAAACATTTCTTGATCTCCCCGGTGTCGGCAAAGACTCGAAACGGAAGATTATGTGGGATAACTGCCTGCGGCTGTATGGGTTTGCTGAAGATCGCCTCGGTGTCATGAGTACAGCACAATCCCATTAAAATGAAGCAAACTGCTCCTGTGGTCTGTCAAGTCGTTTCTTGAGGACGTAGTAGCGACTGTAGTCGCTTATCCAGGTGGCAAAGACGACTGAAGTCGTCACTACGAACCCTGAAATTCACCCCCCGACAGACCACTAATACGCCCACTGAGGCACCGCAGTCAGGGAAATATCAAAAACCGGCACTCCAAGCAGATAGATCAGCAGGGTTAGCAGCACGACACCTATCAGATTCAGGCCAATGCCCGCCCAGAACATCTGTGGGAGAGTCACATAACCGCTCGCAAAGATAATCGCGTTTGGAGCGGTAGCGGTTGGCAGCATGAACGCGAAGGAAGCAGCAAAGGTAGCTGGAATCATGAGCAGCAGTGGGTCGATGTGGAGGCCCGCTGCTGTCGCCGCTAAGACTGGCATCATGAGCGTGGTGGTGGCAGTGTTGCTGGTAAATTCGGTCAGCCACACCAGCAAGAAACACACAGAAAAGATGGCGATCATCGGAGAGACGTGACGTAAGAACGTGAGCTGCGCTCCAATCCACGCCGCCAGCCCTGAACTCCCTACCCCTTCTGCTAGCGCTAAACTCCCCCCCAGAAGGACGAGAATGCTCCAGGGGATCCGCACGAAAATTGCCTGGTCGAGGAGAAAGGTTCCCTGTTTATGACCCGTCGGTATGACAAACAGGAGGAGCGCCATGAACATGGCGACCGTGGAATCCTTTATCTTCTCAGGGGAAGGGAACAGATTGGCCCAACCTGGAAGCGTGACCACTCCGAGCTGAAGGTCCTCACGAAACATCCATAGCATCACAGTCGTCAGGGCCAGCAATAGGACACGCCGTTCCGCACTGTGCATTGGTCCCAACTCCTGGAGCTGATGACTGAGAAAAGTTCGGTCTTCTTGCCAGCCACTTGTGGGAACGCGACAGCGCACGTAGACAAGATATACCCAGGTACAGAACACCATAAATGCAGCGGTGGGAACGCCAAACAGCATCCAGCGAAAAAAGCCAAAGCTCGGTCCTTCTGGGAATAGTCTCCCAAAGGCGCCGAGGAATACGGCGTTCGGAGGGGTCCCAACCGGCGTGCTCACCCCACCAATGGAGGCACTGTAGGCCAGACCCAGCATCAGGGCAACACCGAATCCCCGTCTCGTGTCATACCCCTGAGCAGTCGCATGGTTCAGAATCGCCAAAGCAATAGGGAGCATAATGACTGTGGCGGCCGTATTGGACACCCACATGGAAAGCCAGGCGGTCGTGCTCAGCACGCCCAAGATCAGGAGTTGGGGAGAACGTCCAATTCGAGAGAGAATCAACAGAGCGGCCCGCCGGTGTAGTCCCCATTGTTCCATGGCCAGCGCAATAAAAAAGGCGCCAAAAAAGAGAAAGACGATTTGGTCGGCGTAGGCACTGGAGACTGCTTGTGCACTCAAGATATCCAGTACCGGAAAGAGAATAAGCGGCACAAACGCTGTGACAGAGAGATGAACGGCCTCAGTGATCCACCAGATTGCCATGAGCGCCACCACGGCTGCAGTCCGCCACGCAGACAGGTCCATCCCCTGCGGCGGAGGAAGCCAGAGCAAAATGATCAAGGCCCCCAGCCCAACAAAGAGACCAATAGTCTGGCGGACGCTATAGGGAGTTGCAGCCGCAACACCCTCCCTGTGTTGTTCGTCTTTTCCGTTCACCACAGCCTCCTCCTCAATCGGCTTGATCATCATCACCATAGCTGGGGTTGTTGGCAAGGGAAAGTTTTACGATAAGAATAACGGTCAGACATGGACGAATTGCTGGAGCGACGGAATGCTGGGGCATTGCTGGATCACGATGAACACACTCCATTCCTTGCTATTTTCGCTTTTTCGCAAAGGAGCGTTATGATGACATACACCAAGCTTTTTATCGTACTGCTGTTGTGGGTGCTGCCCGGAACGAGCCTGGCCCAATCTTCCCTTGATCAACCATCCATCCGTTTTGGCATTCTCACCCCTGGCTGGAACACTTCGTGGCAAGACCTCCGCATAGTGTGGCAACAGGCAGAACAGCTTGGTTTTGATAGCGCTTGGATTCCTGACCACGTGCTGGCGATCTCTGGGGCTGAAACCGGTCCAGCACTCGACAGTTGGATGCTGCTGGCGGCTCTTGCTGGCGAAACGTCGCGGATGCGTATTGGTTGCTTAGTGACAGCCAATACCTTCCGCTATCCTGCTGTGCTGGCCAAGATGGCCACGACCGTCGATCACCTGAGCAACGGCCGCCTGGCGCTAGGGCTTGGTGCCGCCTGGCATGAACGAGAGCACCAAGCCTACGGCATCCCATTCTATACCGCGAAAGAGCGCGCTGAGCGCCTGGGCGAAGCGGCAGCGCTTATTCGCCTGCTGTGGTCAGAAGAGCCAGCGAATTTTCAGGGGAAATATTACCAGCTCGACAATGCCCCGTTTGCTCCAAGACCAGTACAAAAACCGCATCCTCCCATCGTCATCGGCGGAGCCGGACCAAAGTGGACGCTGCCGATCGTCGCGCGCTCCGCAGACATCTGGAATGTCGGCTATACCAGCCCGAAGACCGTCGCAGAACTAAATCAGGTCATTGATCGGCATTGCCAGGACATTGGCAGAGATCCCAAGGAGATTGAACGGTCGCTCTTCGCCCGGCTGGCGCTGACCACCGAGCCGGTCGACCCGTCCCAGGAAGACAGCCGAACGATGCGAGGCACGCCAAAACAAATTGTCGAGCAACTGCAACAATTTCGTGAGGCAGGGATCACACATTTTATTTTTGGTGTCTACCCGGAGTTGGGCGATCCACAAGCGACCCTTCGCCTCCTTGCAAGCGAGGTGATGCCCGCTTTTCGCTAGCAGTGTTCAAGCGCCTCGCAAGAAAACAAAAAGCACAAACGAGGCCAGGCTCAAGCAGCTACGGACGGCATGTAATCGTCCCCAGCGAGTGAGCAGTTGCAGAGTCAGAGGAACATCGTGGGCTAAACCTGGATCAAGAAGTTTTTTATTCGTGGGGAAAATGACGATGAGTGTAAAAGGAATCACTGCGCCAAGCAGAATTCCGCCGATTAACCACCCCAAAGAGGAACCAGAAAGCCACGCTGCAACTGCACCCAGAGATCCAAACGCAGCGAGTAATGCCTGCATCACCGCGGCCCGTTTGTAGCTTGGAGCGAATTCGGTCAGCGCGAGAGCCGGGCCACATTGCATCCGCGCTGGGTGCTCGACCAGATTGATATAGAGAGAAGCGCCGGTAAAGAGCCCGCTACAGAAGACTGCCAGCGATTCGAGGATCATCGCCGCCTCCAGTGATGAACCGTTCATCAATTTCCAGAGATTGACCTTAATGTGGAATCGTTCCCCCTCCCGCAGGCGGGAGAGGGTATCTAAAAGAAGCATGGGTGCGAATCAGTATTAGAGCGCGTCTAAAAGTCGGTCTTCGTGCTTCGACAGGCTCAGTACGAACGGCAAATCCTCACCGATTTCCATACCTACCCCGTTCGCCCTGAGCTTGTCGAAGGGTGAACGCGGAGTTTTTCAACACCCTCTTAGAGCTTCGCTGACGGGACGACGAGTTTCTCAGCCAAGCGTTCAATCTCGCCTTTAATCTCTTTGGGGTCACGCGGAATTGCGCCAACGATGACTTGGTGTACGCCAGCGTCGCGGTAACGCTGAATCATGTCCATTTCTACTGGCAACCCGAGTCCAGGTGAGGCAGCAAAATGCAATTTCCCCGGGTCCCGGCCCGCGGCTTGAGCATACTGACGGATGCGCCCAATCTTCGTCTGCGCATCTTCAACAGAAACGTTCACACCAAACCAACCGTCACCGACTTCTGCAATACGTTTCAGCGCTGGTGTACTCTCTCCACCAAAGATGATCGGCGGATGGGGCTTTTGCACCGGCTTAGGATACATTCGCACTTTGGGAAAACTACAGAATTCCCCTTTGAACTCAGGCGCTTCTTCGGTCCATAGCAGCTTCATGGCCTTGAGATACTCTCGGGTTCGCTCGGCTCTCCGTTCCCATGGCACACCAACGGCAGTAAACTCTTCAGCCAGCCAGCCAACACCAACACCCAGATCAAATCGACCACCGGAGAGCTTATCCAGGCTCGCTACCTCTTTGGCGGTTACCACAGGGTTCCGTTCTGGTATGAGGCAAATCCCAGTACCCAGCCGAATAGTCTTGGTGAGGGCGGCTGCAAATGTCAGGGCAGCAAAGGGGTCCAAGATATCAACCGTCGTCGGCATCGGTAGTTTGCCATCTCCTGAATACGGATATTGCGAGGCATACTGGTCAATCAGCACCACATGCTCAGGCGCCCAGAGAGAATGAAATCCACATTGCTCAGCCGTACGCGCAGTGAGGGCGACAATTTCTGGATCGGCACCGGGGCCAATGCCTATGGCAAAAAATCCGATCTTCATAGCGTGTCCTCCTTACTTGTCAAATTTGCGGGCATGCTACTACGGCGAAGTTTGTCAGCGCAAGACAGGCCCTCACCCTGCTTTTCGAGCATCCCTCTCCTAGGAGCAGGCTTCCAGCCTGCCGGCAGCCAGGATGGCTGCCCTACCAGAGGGAATGAGGGTGAGAGCTTATTCGATCAATCCGCACTCGATGCAGACTTCACGACAGATGTGGCACTGTGTTCTGGCACAGGAGTGTTTCCGCTGACGACTTGCTGGACCTCCTCCAGAGTCAGCCCCTTCGTTTCCGGGGCATACCACAGAACGAGCAGTGCTCCCAGCACCGGACCAATCGCAGTGACCGCAACGGCTCCCGAGATGCCTAGCGTCAGAATAAAGGCAGAGATGATAAATGGGGTGCCGACCTCGGCGATCCGACCAAACAAATTGGTTGTCCAGCCGTAGCCAGTCGCGCGGATTGCGGTGGGAAAGAGTTCCGAGGCATACACGTGCGTGGCAGTATTGGCCGAGGCAAACCCGAAGACCGTGAGGATCATCCAAAAGTACTGGGCAGCTTCGGTTCGTACTTGGAACAGCATAAAGATCGCCACCGCCGCACCCATATAAAATCCTGCACAAGTCAGCTTCCGACCGATACGATCAATCAAGTAACCAGCAACCACATGCCCGGCCACACCACCAGCGTAGCCCCAAAAGATAATGAGTCCCACAACCGAGGGTGTAAACCCTAGCTCTTCACGGACATAGATGACCCAAAAGGCAACCGCCGGCGCGGTCACCAGGTGGACACAGTTCCAGAGCAACGTCACGAGGAGGGTGCGATACCGATACTCAGGTTTCCACGGAATCTGAGCATGTTGGTATTCTTCACGGAGAATCTCACGCACGCTGCGTTGCCGACTGTCTCTCACTCCGCGCTCTGCAGTGAAGCGTCGAGTCTCGCGCATGCCGAAGCGTAAGACAAAGACCAACGCCAGCGGGATCACGCCAATGATATACAGCACGCGCCAATCCGCTCCATCTACCGGCAACCCCAGAAGGCGCTGGATCGAAGCGACCACGGTTTGCCCGTTATCATGTAACCAGTTGCCTTCCGACGGCACGCAGTTTCCCTCGGCAACAGTGCCGCTCACGCAGTCACCGAGGAGGATGTATGAGTGCAGCAGCGCGATGACCATCACGCCAACCGTGGCAAAACTCGTCAGGATCGCAATCGCCCGACCACGCAGGCGGGCGGGAAATTCCTCACCGATCATAATGATCGCCAGCGAGTATTCAGCAGTGAGAAAAATCCGCGCCAGAAATTGGTAGATGGTGAAATCGATCTTCCCGACGGCAAACGCTGTCAAGGAATTGAAAACGGCGAATCCGACAATGGTCAGCATCATCAAGGTTCGCCGCCCCCAGCGGTCAGCAAAGAACAGAAAGAAAAAAGAGGCGACCATCCCGAGGCGTGTGATACCGAAGATCACACCCCACTCGGCCAGACTGATGTTGAGGGTCTTGCGGGTATCAGGCGCGGCAACGGTCAGCATCGCCGCGTCGAATCCATCAAACAGGGTTGCCGTAGATAACAGGGCGAAGAGGAAGATCAAATAGCCGTTGACCTGGGTAACCTCAACGTCACTGTAGGGCGTAGCAGTCTGCTGAGTCTTCATGGGGGCTCAACCTGAGAGTGAGGGAATAGGAAAACCGGGGAAAGGAAGAACGAAACGGAGAATCGGAGACGGGAAGAACCGGAGATCCTAAGAACACATCGGACAACCGGAGAGCCGGAGGGAGGGTTTTTCTTTCACCGATTCACCGATTCGCCGCTTCTTTTTTTACAATTCTCCAGCGCTCCAATTCTTCGTGTTCGCCAGGTCTACTCTTCCGCCTCCCCTTCAACCTTAAACCGCGCCTCCCGCCCTTTGTCGGGAGTTGGGTCTTTCACCAACCCATAGATCTGCCTGCCCTCATGATCTTCGGGCAGATATTCCGTGATCGGCAATCCTTCAGGTGAGACAAAAAGCAAACAGTGGCAGTATTTCCACTGCTTCATTTCATCACAGGCACACACCCACTCCCGACTACGTTCGAGTTCAGCTTTTTTGTCTGGATAGAAGTTACACGGACACAAGGGCCGACCGACTTCGTCGATATTGGCAGCGAGCCCCATGACGACCGCCTCGGTCACTTCTTTGTCCGGATGAGGGGAGGTTCCGGTCTTCTCCCAATACTTCTGCACATAGGTGCGCATCCGCTTCAGGCTCTTTTCCGATGGTTGATTCATACAAGGCCCCCTTCGTACATGGGTTGCTTTTTATCTCTCTTATCCCGTATCTAGAATGGTGTCATCTTACTCTTCGAGGAAGAACATGCCATCCCCGATCATCTATGTGACCCGGCGGATCCCTGACTCAGCACTTTCCCTGCTACACACATGCGGCACGCTTGCACTGTGGGAACCCGATGAGGTCATCCCACGAGAGATATTGCTCCAACACGTCCCCGGAGTCGAGGCGCTGCTCTGCATGGTCACAGAACGGATTGATGAAGAATTGCTCAACCACGCGCCACGACTCAGGATTGTCGCCAACATGGCCGTTGGTTACGACAATGTTGATATCCCGGCACTCACCCGTCGCAGAGTGGTGTTAACCAATACTCCAGGAGTACTGACCGAAACCACAGCGGATCTGACCTTTGCCCTTCTCCTCAGCATCGCACGACGGACCAGTGAAGGAGAACGCATTGTGCGAGCAGGCCTCTGGCGCTCCTGGAGCCCGTTTTCCTTTCTCGGACATGATGTCCACCATATGACTTTGGGCATTCTCGGTCTCGGACGCATCGGGACGGAAGTGGCAAAACGAGCAAAAGGGTTCGATATGCGGATCCTCTACACGAATCGGTCTCGCAACCGAGAGGCCGAAGAACGCTTTGGGTGCGTGCCCGTTGATCTGACCACCTTGCTCCGAGAGTCCGATTTTTTCTCGGTGCATGTCCCACTCACACCAGACACACGACGGATGCTGTCGATGCCCCAGTTCAAACAGATGAAACCAACAGCTTTTTTGGTGAACGTTGCGCGTGGTGCGATCGTCGATCCACAGGCGTTGTATATGGCGTTGCGCGATGGGATTCTCGCCGGAGCTGCACTTGATGTCACCGATCCTGAACCGATTCCGGTAGATGATCCGCTGCTGACTCTCGACAATTGTTTAATCGTTCCGCATATTGGCAGTGCTAGCATCACGACTCGGACGCGGATGGCAACCCTCGCAGCAGAGAACATCGCAGCCTATCTGTCCGGTCGCCGTCCTCCGACTCCCGTTAACCCTGAAGTATTGGAGCAACAGTAGCCATGGCCGCCTATTCATTCCAATCAGCAACCTATGAACTCGCCGACGCGTTTGCCGTCAATGACGTGTACCAACAGAATGGCTGGACTGATGGCCTGCCCATTATCCCACCGACCGAGGAACATGTGTCTGAGTCCCTTAATGCCGCAGGTTTGCTCCCAAGCGACGTTATTGGGGTCGAATCCGTTCGCCAGCGACCGATCACCGCAGAGAAAGTCGCGATCAATGCAGTGATGGCAGGGTGCCTTCCCTCCTATTTGCCTGTCATCGTCGCAGCACTCCGTGCCATGTGCGAACCAGAATTTAACCTGCACGGCAGCACTGCCAGCACTGGCGGCAGCGCACAGTTGATCGTGGTCAATGGTCCTATACGGACCGCAATCGGCATGAATGCAACCCACAACGTATTAGGAGCGAACAACCGGGCCAACGCGACTATAGGCCGTGCGATTCGCCTGGTCTTGATTAACGTGTTAGGCTGTGTTCCTGGCCAACTCGATCGTGCGACCCTTGGACATCCCGGGAAACTGACCTTTTGTATTGCTGAAGATGAAGAAGACAGCCCCTGGACACCGCTCGCGCAAGAGCGCGGTATTCCTGCCAGTACCTCTGCGGTCACAGTGCTCGCAGGGGAATCTCCACATCAAGTGATGAACGAATGGACCCAAGATCCTGAAGAGATTGCCGAGACGTTTGCGGCTGAGATTCGTCACAACATGCTGACGTACTCTGTCTGGCCGGGGAACTATGCGTTGATTATCCCCAAGCAGTTGCGTGATATTTTCGCCGCTGCCGGCTGGCAAAAGAAAGATATTCGGGAATATGTGGATCGCTCGGCCCGCGTCTTTCGGCGAGAATGGGCAACAGTAGGGAAGAAAAACATTGTTGATCGTGGTGACGGACCGAACCAGGAGTTCACAGCATTGCGCGCGCCCGAGGATTTACTGGTGATTGCTGCGGGTGGTCCAGCCGGTGGGTTCGCCGCAATCGTTCCTCCGTGGCTGGGATCACGATCACGCGCGGTGACGAAGGGAATATGACAATGGTACTGCCATCCCGCTTAAATCCCCCTGCGCTCTGCGCTTCCCCCCTTTGGCAAAGGGGGGAATAAGGGGGGATTTCTGCCCGAAGGCAGTGTTCGGAACAGTTTTTTGCGCAGGAAGGAGCAAACCAATATGAACCTCCGTGTTCTTGACCCAACATTTGGTGAGGCAGTCGCGGCTTCCAATACCACGGTTAGCCTGAAGTCGCTGGCAGGGCGTACAGTGGGCTTACTGGACAACAGCAAGCTCAACGTCAAGGAGTTCCTCAACTCTGTAGAAGAACTTCTCCGCTCGCGTCATGGTGTCACAAATGTTGTACGGCTAAAAAAGCCCGACGCCAGCCGACCAGCACCACCGGAAGTACTGGCGCAGATGACAGGATGCGATGCGGTGATCTCGGCGGTTGGTGATTGAGGGAGCTGTTCGTCGTGCAGTTTGCACGACGCCATCTTGGCCGAGAAACAAGGGATTCGCGCAACTGCGGTTATTACCGATCGATTTGTACAGACAGCCAAGGTCATGGCACAGGTCTCAGGCAAGCCTGAGTATCCGTTTGCCGTGATTGCCCATCCGATCAGCAACAACACCGACGCTGCATTACGCGAAAAAGCTGAGGCCGCAGTGCAGCAGTGCGTAGCGATTTTGGTCCAGACGCGGCCCTGACTGGAGGAATTATAATCATGGGTTCTGTCTATGACGTTATTATGGGGGTCAGTGCCCGTACCGCTCTTTTGTCTTTTGCCGTC
>CAZCWX010000369.1:0-2786 GCA_964502465.1 uncultured Enterobacteriaceae bacterium
GCGACGTGGTGGCGAGTGTGGGGCATGCTGAAGGAAGAGATCGCCCCGATGATCACGGGCGCGCTATTCTGGCATAGAGACGCCTGGGTGGCCTGCTTGAAGGTGTTGGCTGAACGGCCCCGCCGCCGGAAATTACAACAGCTGCCGCCCGAGGCGATTGCCGTGCTCTATCGCGAGGAGGTAAACCAAGAGGAGGGCCAACTGATGGCGGCCTAATCCTATGGATGATCAGGGGGACTCCACGCTTATCCTGGCGCGTATGGGGGCCACCCGACAGGCTGTTTCCCCATGCGAGTGTCAGTGGCGTGTGGCCCGCCGCTCACTGCGGGCGTTAGGCCTTGACTCCATAGAGAACGGTTTGATCTTCCATCATTTCGGCCTTATAATAGGGTCGTAATTTAGGGCTGCATTACAGGACTGTTTTGGGAGGTCGTCATGATTCAAGCCAAATTTAGCCTGGAAGAATCGCACATCCAATTTCTCGCACACTGCAAGCGGTACGGATTTAAAGATAAAAGTGACGTGGTGCGTACTGCCCTCGACCGCTTGCACACCGAATTAGTCCAGCAGCGCTTGGACGAGTCGGCTGATCTATATGCCAAAGTCTATGCAGAAGATGATGAAACGCAAGAATGGACTGATGCGGCGCTGTCAGAGTGGCCGACATGAGCAGGTTAAGGCGAGGGATGGTCATCGACGTCAATCTTGATCCCACCAAGGGTTCAGAAACCGGGAAAATTCGGCCATGTGTGATCGTCACCAACAATACGTATAATGCGCGTGTCCCCGTCATCCAAGCGGTGCCATTGACGGCATGGAGTGCGAGAAAAGCCCGTATTATAACCAATGTGGAAATTGTCCCGTCCGCGCGTAACGGCTTAACCAAAAAATCGGTGGCGGATTGCCTGCAGACCCGCCCGATCGATCACCGTGCTCGTTTAGTCAACGTACGTGGTGAGTTGGGAAACGAGGTCATGGCCAAAATTGACGACGCCTTAAAAATTGTTTTCGATCTCGTGTAGAGTTGTACAGAAAAGCTTACAAGGAAAAACAATGTCGATCAAAGCACACGTTATTCAGGGACTTGACACTTTAAGTGAAGCGGAGTTAGGTCAAGTCGCAGAGTTTGTGGCCTTTCTCAAATTTCGCGCACGGCTCCAGCCCATGCCTGCACTGGATGACGCCCAGTTAGCCACGTTGTATACGGCATGTGCTGAGGAGGACCGGGCGTTGGCAGAAGATGGGCTAGCGGAGTACGTGCACGGACTCTGCCAAGAGGATGTCTCATGACGGTCCACCGCGGTGAGATCTGGTTAGCCAATCTGAATCCCACACGTGGGTCGGAACAGGCGGGGGTACGTCCGGTCCTCGTATTCCAGAACGATGCGATTAACCGCTTTACGACGACGGTGCTGGCGATTCCCTTGACGACCAATCTTCGCCGAGCGGCTTTGCCGTCGTGCGTCCAGGTCGCGCAAGGTGAAGGGGGGCTGGAGAGCGCGTCCGTGCTGCTTTGTCGTCAATTGCGTGCCCTCGATAAGACCCGCTTACACCGTAAGCTTGGCACCGTAAGTCCTGCAACCATGGCCGCAGTAGAACGGTGTGTTCTGTTGACGTGGGGGTTGTCTGATGCCATGCCTCTATCTCCGCAAGGCACCCCCGGTGGGGGCAAGGGACATAAACCGCAGGGGGAGCTCGCGGTCGGGGCCTAACATTGGCCTGCAGCCGACGCCTTACAGCGTCCGCTTGTACCTCGCTAGTCGGCCAGGTGGCCGCGCACCTGGTGCCACGGGCAGCCGACGCCTTACAGCGTCCGCTTGTACCTCGCTCCCGCTTCCAGGCGCGGCTGAGACCCGGCGTTGGGCGACACGACCGGCCCGTCTCGGATCAATCAACCAAAGGAGGCGATACTCATGAGCAGTTCAATGAAGTACACGCGGCTTTCGAAGGACGACGCGGCCTGCCTGCTAGTGGATCACCAGTCGGGCCTGATCTCCTTGGTACAGGACTTCTCACCGGGCGAGTTCAAGAACAATGTTCTCGCTTTGGCGGCTAGCGCCAAGTACTTCAAGCTTCCGACGATCTTGACGACCAGCTTCGAGGACGGTCCGAATGGACCGCTGGTACCGGAACTCAAAGAGCTGTTCCCCGACGCCCCATACTTCGCTCGCCCCGGGCAGATCAATGCCTGGGACAACGAGGCGTTCGTCGATGCGGTGCGAAAGACCGGACGGAAGCAGTTGATCATCGCCGGAGTGGTCACGGAAGTGTGCGTGGCATTCCCCGCGCTCTCAGCCGTCGAGGCCGGATACGACGTCTTTGTCGTCACTGACGCCTCCGGGACGTTCAATGAGGTCACGCGGCACGCAGCGTGGGCACGCATGGCCGCCGCGGGTGTTCAGATCATGAGCTGGTTCGGTGTGGCGTGCGAGCTGCACCGAGACTGGCGCAACGACATCGAGGGCCTCGGTGCACTGTTCTCCGAGTACATCCCGAACTACCGGAATCTAATCACGAGCTACATGGCCAAGAAGTAGCGGCAGCGTATCCAACCCGGCTGCCATGAACCGATTCAGGGTGTCGCCGAACAAGCCGCTGCAGCCGACCGGCTTCGCCAGCGGCTGAGCGGCAAAGCGTTAGGGCATCTACCAGTCAGGACAAGGGGAGGCACTCGAGAGAAACAAGCGTGGAGGCTGGTGACAGGCCAGCGGACGGCCTCCTGCGGTCGCAGAGCCAGGGGTAGCCCCGTGCAGACGGGTGAGTTCCGGCTTTCCACCCACAAACTC
>CAZCWX010000370.1:0-5195 GCA_964502465.1 uncultured Enterobacteriaceae bacterium
GGGAGCTAGCAACACGTCATGCGGCTCTCCATGTTGTTCGCTTTCGCCGTAACTATGGCAAAGCCGCGGCGTTGTCCGCAGGCTTTGCCCGGGCCAGCGGAGACTTTTTGATCACGATGGATGGCGACTTACAGGATTCCCCGGATGAGATTCCCAACCTGATCAACCACCTCATTCATCACTGTGATGTCGTGTGTGGCTGGAAACAGCACCGACAAGACTCCTGGATCCGCATCCAGAGTTCTCGCTTATTTAACGCTGTTACCAGCCTCCTGACTGGCCTCCACTTGCACGACATTAACTGTGGACTCAAGGGATACCGTCGCCCGGTCGTCCAGGAATTAAAGTTGTATGGCGAGATGCACCGCTTCATTCCAGTCATCGCCCGTCAACGTGGATTTACCGTCGGTGAGATTCCGGTTAAGCATTTTCCCCGGCGATATGGCCATTCACGTTATGGCTGGTCGCGACCGTTGAGCGGTCTGTTTGATCTTGTCACTTTGCTCATGTTGGGCCGTTACACCCATAAACCCCTGCACTTTTTCGGCCTGCTTGGTCTTGGGTGCACTGGCATAGGCTCCATGATTATGATGATTCTGGGTATTGGGTGGCTGCAAGGACAGTGGATCGGGAACCGTCCGCTCTTTCTCGTCGGGATTTTCTTCCTGCTCTCTGGTTTACAATTCATTTTCTTTGGTCTCCTCGCTGAATTGTTGATCTTCGTGAGTGGACGGCGTGAAGAATGCGGCATCGCTGAAGAAATTCACCGCGCTGCAGGAAACCACCTGCACGCGGGAGTCGATCGTCTCGCTAACGGACATGCAGCGTTGCTGCTACCGGAAGACACCTCCACTCCCAGTAGCCCACCCGGTCATGCGTAGAACGTACGCTGAAAGGCAAAAAACTCCCCGTGCCCGAGAATGAGTCTTTTCCAGACAGCTCTGAGGAAGCCTGACCCATACCCAAGCAATTGCACACACGCGGCAACCACGCTGAGCAGCCCTATCGTCAGGCTTCTGTGCTGACGCGCAGCATCACCAGCGATGAGCGTCAGGTACGAAAACAATACAGTTGTGGGAAGAAGACTGAAATGAGGGCTCAGTACCAAGGTACTCAGAAGACTGGCACTGTACAGGATAAACAGCGCTGGGAACCAATGCACCGCCTGCAGTGCTTCTGGATGACGTTTGTACAGATTGATCCGCGCAATACCAGAGTTATGGACTTGCTTAAAGAACTGCCAAAAATTCACCCGTCGCTTGTGGTAGACAACCGCATCAGTAATCAATCCGACAGCCAAGCCGCCTTTGAGCATTCTCAAACTGAGTTCAATATCTTCGCCAAACCGCATCGATGAAAATCCACCAGTCTGCGCATAGGCTTTTCGCGATATTCCCATATTGAAGCTTCTCGGATGAAAAACACTCAGGTGTTGCTTTCTCCCTCTGATTCCACCAGTGGTCAGAAAAGACGTCATCGTATAACTGATCGCTTTTTGTACTGCGCTGAAAGAGGGGTGTGCAGCATCAGGACCGCCAAAGGCGTCCAGAAACGAGGTGGATAGGTGATGATGCACAGCTTCAAGGTAGTGTGGCGGCAGGAGACAATCCGAATCAACAAAGAGAAAATACTCGCCGCGTGCACGTTCGCACCCATAATTCCGTGACAGCCCTGGACCAGAGTTCTCCTTGCGGTAATACTGCAGCGGAAAATCAGAGGCAAAGCTGTTGACAACATCGTCAGCAGGAAGCGTCGAGCCATCCTCGACGACAATCACCTCGAAGTCTCGATAGAACTGCGCAGCAATGCTAGACAGGAGTTCCCTGATTTCGTCAGGACGGTTGAAAACTGGGATAATCAGCGAATACTGCATGTTCCGTGCGCACGGTTATTTCTGTCGTCAAGATGAATGTCAAGTTTCGCTGAGAGAGGGTTGTGAAAGTGCACAGCTACGGTATGATGCCGCCGATTCCCCTACAAGGAGAGGGAACCTCCCCGCGACGAGCAAACGACTTTGCATCTCAAACTCACACTCGAATACGACGGCACCAACTACCACGGCTGGCAACTGCAACAAAATGCGGTGACGCTCCAGGGCACCATCGAAGCGGTGCTCGCACGGCTTTTTCACGAACCAGTGCGCCTCCGGGTTGCCGGCCGTACAGACGCAGGAGTCCATGCGCTTGGGCAGGTTGCGTCCTGCAAAACGACCAAAACAATGACGCCCGATCGCCTGCAGCGTAGCCTGAATGCCCTTTTACCTGCTGATATCGTTGTCACCAAGATCGAGGAGGTATCAGAGACGTTTAACCCTCGCCGCGACGCGCTGAGCCGCATCTATTGTTATCGTATCTGGAACCACCCCTGGCCTTCAGCAATCTGGGCCCGGTATTCCTGGCATGTGCCATTTCCGCTCACCCTTGGTATCATGGAGGAGGCGGCTACCCTTATGATTGGCGATCACGACTTCTCCTCGTTTCAGGGAACAGATTCAGTCGAACACAACCCACATCGGACAGTGTTGCGTAGTACCGTACACCAGCAGGACGATTTTCTCGTATATGAAGTGGAAGCGCGCTCATTCCTGCGACACATGGTACGAAATATCGTCGGGACGCTCATCGATGTCGGCCGTGGCGCTTTGAGTGTTGAGGATTTCGCGCAAATCTTTGCTGCTCGCGACCGCACTCGTGCTGGACTCAATGCCCCACCACAGGGGCTCTTTCTTGCGCAAGTCATCTATGGCGCAATGGATGCTTCAAGTGGACAAGGCAGACGATAAGTTTCCTCTCCCCTTATGGGAATGGTCAGGGTGAGGGAACCTTCGCGGAAACGAACATGGATATCATTCCTCATCTCACGACAGCACTGACCCGGTATGGGTTCAATCTGATTGGAACTGCGTCAGTCGCTGCGTATGAAGCCCGTGTTCCGGCCCAGTATCACGTCGCTCCCCTCTTGCCGCAAGCGAAAAGCATCATAGTAATTGGCAATGGCGGTGGAGAATTTTGGACACACTTTCGCACCTATTACGAGGCAAGACCTGGGTATCTGCACGAGCACGAGCACCCGCTCGACAACTATACGGTTGAGATTATAGAAAACGCGCTTACCCCCATGCTGAAGCAATCAGATGCTCGGTATCGTTATCTGTATCCGTTTCGGTTTTGGCGTGAGCCGGTGTCGTTCATGCACCTGGCACAGGCTGCAGGGATGGCTGGTCCCAGCATTCTTGGTGTCGTTATTCATCCAGTATACGGACCATGGATGGCACTCCGGGCAGCAGTATTGGTTGATCAAGAACTCTATCTCTCTCCCTCTGCCCCTGGTTTCGACCCTTGCCATACATGCACTGAACGCGCATGTATGGCAGCCTGTCCGGCTAGCGCCGTCAGCACAGAAAAAGGCTGGGATATCCCCACCTGCGTGCAGCATCGGTTGCGAGTTCAAGAAGACTGCGTAGACCGCTGCCACGCTCGGTACACCTGTGTGTATGGCCGCGCCCACCGCTACCCGCCCGATGAATTGGCGTACCACCAACAGCGCAGCTTTGCCGAGATGCGGAAGTATTTTGAGAAGCGTTGACCGCTGAAGCTGAACACAGTGAGCCTGGCTTGTGTTCACAGGAACGGTCTGCTACGGTTCATTCCAGTCGGTGTATCCGATCGTTATATTGAGTCGGTTCAAACGAGATGAGGCTCCGGGACCTTCTCAGGGTTCCGGGGCTTTTTTATTTTTCTGGAGGCGTAATGGCAACGAAACTATATGTGGGTAATCTCTCATTCAACGTGACGACCCCTGATTTAGAAGCGCTTTTTGGCCAGGCCGGCACAGTTGCCTCGGTCAACATCATTACCGACAAATTCTCCGGACAGTCCCGCGGGTTTGGCTTTATCGAAATGGACAATGAGCGAGACGCGCTCACCGCCATCGAGCGCTTCAATGGTTACGAACTCCAGGGCCGTGCCCTGACGGTGAATAAAGCAAAACCCCAGGAGGAACGCTCTGGCGGCAGACGCTCCTCGTTCGGTGGCGGTGGTGGCGGTGGTGGCGGTGGTGGCGGTGGTGGCGGTGGTGGCCGTAATCGACGTTGGTAATCTGCCCCACATCGGTTGGAGACTTTTTCTGCCCTTACTGAGAGGCAGAACTTCCCATCTGATCAGCCCTGCCTAAGCCAGGTTCCAAGCAGGGCTCTGACGCTGCTTCGTTTCCCTTAAAAGTTCCTCATGCAGCAAACGAGCGGCAGCAATGCGCTCGCGCGAATCTGTATGGGGAACGCAGAGCGCGATGGAGGTGCCAATGGCAGGAGCGCGTCGAGGTCGAGGCACGCCCCGACGACGGACTACGCCTCAACCGCAAAAAACAACAAAAACGGACGTCATTGAGATGACTGGCAAGATTGTCGAGGTCCTCCCCAATGCGTTCTTTCGAGTCCGCCTCGAGAACGAACATGTGGTACTGGCACACATTGCTGGAAAGATGCGCAAATTTTTTATCAAGATCATCCAGGGCGATACGGTCACAGTCCAACTTTCTCCTTATGACCTCGGGCGAGGTCGGATCGTTTTTCGTCACCGCTAGCGCCATGATAGAACCGCAGCCCATCCTTATTCACTCAATATTCACTCAATGAGCAACAAAGCAGTGAGGAAGCCCCGCAACATCTCCTCGACGCTTCCCTCTCGTGGCATCACCAGTGAAGAGTTCATCAGTTGCCAGACTACGGTTCCCTGCGTAGACACCCCAAAGCAAAAATGTTCTTGTCGCGGTCCTGTGTCCTGAGCCGTGTCAGACTTGGTGACAACTCGTACGGTGGGGGCCAGTAAATCTGGACGAAAGGGAAGCGCGACGTGAATTTCAAATTCGATGGTTTGGCTTTCCCACTCCAGGCCTTTTAAGCTTATCAGTGTCCCCCGGCGCATGTAGGTCGAGGTTCCCTGTGGACTCCGAGCATGAGACAGCAAGGTCAGATGGGGGAAATGCCCGGTATGCTTGAGTGCCTGCACCAAGATCTCAAGGGTTTGGACGACTTGATCCATTCCTTTGACCCATACATTCTCGGCCTGAGCCTGGTTCATAAGCCCAGCCTGGTGCCGCTGTTCCTTTGCCCGTGCCTTTTGCTGGACGGTCTCTGCCATCTGCTTCGCCCACTCGGCAAGGGGCTGGGTCGTCTCCATGAGCATTCTCCTTTTTTC
>CAZCWX010000371.1:0-14845 GCA_964502465.1 uncultured Enterobacteriaceae bacterium
TTGCACGTGCACCCACGATCGATGACCTTCAACTCCGCACCCCACGGATCACACCACCTGCGGCTCTTGCGGAGATCTGCTCGACGGCAACCTATGACCGGGCCGCGCGTGCGTATGGCAAAGCGTTTCCTGAGATGTTACGCGCGTTCCGCCGTGAGTTTCCTAACCCGCCCGACGTGGTTGCGTATCCTCGGACAGAAGCCGACGTTGTGGCGGTACTCGACTGGTGTTCCCAGGTTCAAGCAGCCGTGATGCCGTTCGGTGGCGGATCGAGTGTGGTCGGAGGAGTCGCACCCCCTACGAGTGACACATATCGAGGGGCCGTGTCGATCGACCTGAAGAAGCTCGATCGTGTGCTCGAGATCGACAAAACCTCGCGTGCGGCTCGCATCCAGGCTGGCGTATACGGGCCGGCGCTGGAAGACCAGCTACGGCCGCATGGTTATACGCTCAGGCACTATCCTCAGTCATTCGAGTTTTCGAGCTTAGGGGGATGGATCGCGACTCGTTCAGGCGGGCATTTTGCCACGCTCTATACCCACATCGATGAATTTGTCGAATCGCTCCGAGTGGTCACACCGAAGGGGATAGTCGAGACTCGACGCCTCCCTGGATCAGGCGCCGGGCCGAGTCCAGACCGGATGTTTATCGGCTCTGAGGGGACGTTGGGGATCATTACCGAAGCGTGGATGCGCTTGCAGGATCGCCCGGTGTATCGTGCGTCTGCAGCAGTGCGGTTCGAGCGGTTCGAGTCTGGCGTGGCAGCCATGCGAGCCCTCAGCCAGGCCGGACTCTATCCCACGAACTGCCGGTTGCTCGACCCGGCTGAAGTGGCACGGAACAAAGTGGGAGACGGCACCGGAACGATGCTCATGCTCGGGTTCGAATCCGCCGACCATCCGCTCGATGCCTGGATCAACCGTGCGCTCCAATGCTGCGCCGATCATGGCGGCACCACCCCACAGGGTGTCGTGATTCGTGGCGCCGGGGAAACCGCCGGCCGGGAGGGTTCGGTTGGTGACTGGCGCGATGCCTTCTTGCGCATGCCGTATCAGTTCGGAACTATCGTCGCCATGGGTGCCATCTTCGACACCACTGAAAGTGCGATTACCTGGGACCGCTTTGCCGAGTTCCACGCGGGTGTGATGGCAGCAACCCAAAAGGCGCTCGATGAGATGTGTGGAGGTGGCATGCTGTCGTGCCGCTTTACCCACGTCTATCCAGATGGCCCAGCTCCCTACTACACCTTCTTGGCTTTAGGTCGTCGCGGGAGTGAGTTGGAGCAGTGGCACGCAGTCAAATCTGCTGCGTGCGATGCCGTGATCCGCCATGGTGGAACCATTACCCACCATCACGCCGTCGGCCGCATCCATCGGCCCTGGTATGATCGCCAGCGTCCCGATTTGTTCGCTGCGGCTCTGCGGGCTGCCAAAACTGCGCTTGATCCGCAGGGACTGCTCAATCCTGGAGTCTTGATCGATCCCCACCGTTAAGTCTGAGAGGAGATCCGTTTATGTCGAGTGAGATGAACGCGATTCGCGACGCCATTATGTCAGGAAAAGCAACACCAGCGGATTATGCCCGGTTGCCTGTTCCACAATTGATGCGAGCCATTACGACTCACAAAGACGAAGTCAAAATGTTCGAGGGACTCCAGTCTGCTGAAAAGGATCCGCACAGTAGCCTGCATTGTGACGAGGTGCCGGTCCCTGAAGTCGGGCCGAACGAAGCCCTGGTGGCGGTCATGGCATCCAGTATCAATTTCAACACCGTCTGGAGCGCGATTTTTGAACCGATCCCGACCTTCCAGTTTCTCGAACGTGCTGCAAAACGGAGTCCATGGGACAAACGCCACGACCTGCCTTACCATATCATCGGTAGTGACGGCGCTGGGGTGATCCTCAGAGTTGGCCCAGGAGTCACGCTGTTCAAGCCTGGTGACGAAGTCACCATTCATTGCAACTACGTGGACATGCAAGCGCCAGATGGACACGATGACTCGATGCTTGATCCTGATCAACGCATTTGGGGGTTCGAGACTAACTTTGGGGGCCTGGCTGAAATTGCCCTCGTACGCGCAAACCAACTGATGCCCAAGCCTCCCCATCTCGCCTGGGAAGAGGCAGCTTCCATGCCGCTGGTCAATTCGACTTCCTATCGCATGCTGGCAAGTCACAACGGCGTTCAGATCAAACAGGGACATATCGTCCTCATTTGGGGAGCGGTGGGCGGACTCGGGGGATTTGCGCTGCAATACGTATTGAACGGTGGGGCATTTCCTATTTGTGTGGTCTCCTCTCCAGACAAGGTGAAACTGTGTGAAACTATTGGCGCACGATGGGTCATCGACCGTAATGCCGAAGGATATAAATTCTGGAATGAAGACGGAACCCAAAACGTTCGAGAGTTGCGCCGTTTCGGTCAGAAGATCCGTGATCTCACTGGCGGAGAAGACCCTGATGTGGTCTACGAGCACCCAGGACGGGAAACCTTTGCTGCGAGCGTCTTTGTTGCCCGGCCAGGGGGGTCTATCGTCACCTGTGCTTCCACCAGCGGCTATAACCACGAGTACGATAACCGCTACTTGTGGATGAATAAGAAACGCATTATTGGCTCGCACTTTGCAAACTATAGAGAAGCGTGGGAAGCCAACCGCCTGGTGGGCAAACGTGCGATTCACCCATTGCTTTCTGAGCTTTATCCGTTAGAGCAGACTGGTGAGGCCGCCTATCGGGTGCATCATAATGTGCAGATCGGCAAGATCGGTGTGCTGTGCCTCGCCCCCCAAGAAGGGCTCGGGGTAAGTGATGAAGAAGGCCGGAGTCGTCACATCGGGCAGATTAATCTCTACCGCAACGCCATGAAAGGTGAATTCCGTCTGGTGAAAACCGAACCATAACCGTGAAACGTAATCGCGATGCGTGATCCGTCTAGAATCACGTATTACGCATGACGAGTCACGCCTTACGCCCTCATATCCTTACTGAGAGATCGATCAATGCCCCAAGTGACAATCCGCCCGGCTCTTCCGACCGATGTTGAGACAATTCTCAGATTCATCAAAGGTCTCGCTGAATTCGAGCACGAGCCGGATGCAGTCAAAACGACGCCAGCAGATTTGTTGCGAGACGGCTTTGGCGAGCATCCCAAGTTTGAGGTGCTCATCGCCGAATTGGACAGCACCCCTGTCGGGTTTGCGCTCTTTTTTCACACCTATTCAACATGGGAAGGGCGTCCCGGCTTGTACCTTGAGGATATCTTTGTGGTCGAACCCGCCCGTGGGGCGGGAGTCGGGCACAAGTTAATGGCGGCACTGGCTGCGATCGCGGTTGCCCGTGGCTGTGCACGCCTGGAACTCGCGGTGCTGCATTGGAACCCTGCACGCGAGTTTTATCATCGCCTCGGCATGGCCCATATGGATCAATGGCTGCCGTATCGGCTGACTGGAGACGCACTCCATGCTCTCGCAGCAGAAGCAGAGGAATGGGAATAGGAGTCTGCCAAAACTTTTTTACCGAGTCGTAGTAGCGACTTTAGTCGCTTGTCAGAAAGCTGAGACGACTGAAGTCGTCACTACAGACCGAGAAATTGATTCCCGACAGAGTAAGAGATCTCCTCTCACGGGCACTTCCACACGAGAGCGACACATTTCCCTTCTCTTGCGAGAGGGGAAGAAGAATGGTAGCTTCCTCCAGCTACTCACTCTCTGTTCTATTTTAGATTTATGGCAACTCGACCCAGCAACCTGACCTATGCGGTCGATGATCTGCCACCGACGGGTCAATTGGTCCTCCTCGGACTGCAGCAGGTCTGCCTCATTGCGATTTACCTGGTGATTGTTGTGATCGTCGTCCGTGCAGCACAGGCGCCGCACGCCGTGGCCCAGAGTGCGGTGAGTTGGGGCATGATCGCTCTGGGTATTGCTGCCATGCTGCAGGCCGTGTGGAAAGGGCCGATTGGCTCCGGCTATCTCGCCCCCTCCGTCCTTTCAGCCATCTATTTGCAACCGTCTCTGCTGGCCGTGTCCTAGGGCGGGCTCCCGCTGGTATTCGGTATGACCATCTGTGCTGGTCTGTTTGAGATGGCATTGTCCCGGGTGCTCCATGCCATGCGAACGATTTTCCCGCCGCTGGTCTGTGGGTTCATCGTCATGGCGGTGGGAATTGAGCTCGGGTTAATCGGCACGAGGCAGTTACTCGATGTGAAAGAGGTGGATTCTGGCAACTTTTCCCGTAGCCGTTCACGGTGGTAGCAACACCACCGTGAACGGCTACACGAACTCTTTGTACGTCGTCAGCTTCTCTGCTCCTGGCCCTTCCGCCGGCCGCAGCCCTCATTGGAAGAGTTCGGAGCGGAAGAACGGTGCCGGGCGGCTTTCCATCACCTCAAAGATCTTGGTCTCTTCGTATTGCTGCCTGTACATATCGATCGTGCGCACCTTGGCTGTATGCACACCGACACCCAGGTCTCTCGGAAGTGCTACCTGCCAGAGATGGTTGGACTGCCGCGCCAGCATCAGCTCCGACAGTGGCTGCGGGGCTGCCGGGCCAACCCTCAAACCGCGAAACAGTTCGAAACCCTGGGTTCTGTCGTTCCCGGAGGTACTTCTTGCCGCATAGCGGTAGCTATACAGTTGCAGTCTGGTGGCAAACGGATCAATGGTATTCTCGGCATTGGCGTCCCGCGTCCGGATAGCGGTTATCGGCGCACGATCGTCAAACTGGACGGTCACGACAGAGTTTTTGGAACCATTCCAGACGTTCACCATCAGGAATGTTTTGCCAATCTCACCAACGGTCACGATGTTGGTATCTGGCAGGTCGTTCACATTCAGCGGTGGCGTTGGCGTGTGCAGGGTCGGAGGGGGATTGTCCCGCACAAAGGCAACCATGCGGTTGTACCACTCCAGATACGTTGGCGATAAGAAGGCAATGGACATCTGGTGCGTGGCAGGCTTGCCGGTTGCCTTGAACCGTTCGGTGTACGTATTGCCAGCAAATGCGAAGATCAGATAGCCCCGCGGTGCTCCCAGGCGCTGATAGGACATCGGGATCCCCTCATCCGTAAAGTCTCCCGACCACCAGGAACCACACGCGGCCCCGGTAATAATTTGCGGAATGGGGGTTGGTTGTCCCCAGCCCGGTTCTTCCTCCCCTGGCACAAAATGCTCCAGGGTGTGCGTGTGGCCACCCAAAGCTAAGGCCTTGCGGCCTTCCAGCAGGGCGTACACCTCTTCCCGATTATCCACCGAGTGCTGAACCGACCCGCGGTCAATGAAGGATACCAGGGGGATATGCATGTTCAGCACGATCAGGTAGTCCTGCGGCACATAAGCCAGATCGTTGTGCAGCCATTCCATCTGGACACGATCAATCACGCCATTGTAATTGGGAAGCTGACAGAAAGCATGGGCTTCGTCCACAGGGTTACACGGGTATTCCACGGAATTCAGCACCATAAAGTGGACCTTACCGATATTGAAGGAGTAATGGGTTGGGCCCCACTCCCGCTTAAAGGTATCAAAGGCATGGACATCACCTGGAGCATCGAAGTCGAGATCGTGGTTCCCTGGCACCATATAGAGAGGAGTGTTTGTGGCGCTCATCACCCGCTTGAAGCGGGGAAGGAGGCTGAGGTCATCCCCTATCACATCGCCTTCGATCATTAAAAATTCAACATCCAGTTCAGCTACTTCTTTCGCGAGCGTATCACGCACGTACCCTACTTCATTATTGCTATAGGACTGCGTATCTCCCGAGATGACGACCGTGAACTTCTCCTTATACTCACCCCGGATAAGCGGGAAATTGATGAAAGCAGGTAGTGGACCCGTGGGTGGAAGGCCCCCAAAGCGCTGAATCTCTGGGGGCGAGCCAATGGGTTGATGATGGTAGAAAAACTGCGGGATATTGTGCTCGTCTACTGGCACGTCATAGCCCGCCGGTTTGGTGATGAACACCGTCATCTCGTCGCGAGCTGGCAGCCGATACTGCCCTCTGTCGTCGGTCAACACGACGTGTCTGCCATTCGACACCATGACGTTGGGAATGCCTGGCTCCTCGCGATCAAACCGACCGTTTCTATTCAGATCCTCAAAGACCATCCCTTGCACGTGGTGAGGATCGCGGGCCGGGTCGGGACTGACATGGACTGATGCTTTGTAGTCAATCGCCTTGGCATGTGCAAGACCAGAAAAGATCATGCCTATCACCATAAGACTCATGACCTGCACACTCACTTTGGGCATTTTTCCTCTGCTCCTTTTCTTAAGGCCTATCCGAATAGCCACCCAACGGGCTTGTTGGAACAGGGGAATATCGTGCTTCGACAGAGCCTGCCCTGAGTTTGTCACAGGGGATGAACGCAGGGAGGGGTTGCTGCTTGCTGAGCAGTTATGCGGATAGTCACTGAGGGAGCAACAGTCAGCCACCGCCTGAAAGTTTAGCCTCCAGTCAGCACTGTCTGTACAGCCCCACCGATGTGTCGCCAATCGTAAATCATTCCCCTCGCATTTTGGTGGCTGACTAAATCAGATCACAGGACACTCATACACCTCACGTTATGTGCTGTGCATGGAAATCCCCCCCTCTCCTCTCTTTTCCAAAGGGGGGAAGCGCGCAGCGCGGGGGGATTTGTGTTAAGGCCTGGGCCAATCTCATGTGGCCCGATTTAGCGCCAATACTGAAAATCAGGGCAGTCATTGCCGGCGGTTCATGTGGAGTGGAGCCAGAGCGGCAGCAGAGAGACATGCGTGGCCGTTACGGCAAATGCTTGACCGCCTCTTCAAGACGCGCGTCTAATTTTTCGGCCTTTTGGGGATCCAGTTTCGTCCGCTGGGCGAGGATCTTTCCCCACGAGTCGCCCTCATACTTATGGAAATGGTCAGCATTCCACAGTTCCGCACGCTTGAACGATCTGGGGCAGTGGAAAAAACATTCTTCTACTTTTACCTCGATCGCCAGTTGAGCGGGGCGGCCACGAGCACTGAGTCGCTCCAGGATCAATGGATCGTCGATAATCTTGGCCTGCCCGTTGATCCGCATGGTCCATTCCTCACCTGGAATGATGAAAAGCAGTCCGATATGAGGATTTTCTATGATATTCGTCAGACTCTGAAACATCTTGTTCCCAGAGCGGTCAGGCAAATACAGGGTGCGTTCGTCAGCAATCTGGATGAACCCCGGCGGATCTCCTTTGGGTGATGCATCGCAACGTCCTTGCGCATCGGCAGTGGCAACAACCACGAAAGAGCACTGGGCAAGAAACCGGGCTGCCGCTTCGTCTATAAATGGGAGTTTGTGTTTGACGGTTAATTCATCTGCCGTCCCAAAGCGTGCGCCGAGTTCTTCCGGAGTGCGCAAAGCCGTTTGCGTTTCGTTCATGCTGACCCCCCTTCTTTTCTCTGCGATTGATGTTGTACCGTACCCACAGGTGTTTTTTTCTTCCTCTCGTTGAAGGAGAACACGACTCTATGAGAAAAGAGATGGTGCCGTCAAGGGAAAGGCAGCACTGCTTTGACAGCAGGGGCACTTTCGCATGATAATGCCTGCGTCTGTCGGGGAAGTGTTGTACGCGCTGTTCTGACAGACACAGGCTCAGGACACGTTCAAAAAGGGGGAACATCATGACAGGTTGTCTCGATGGTATTACCGTGTTGGATCTTGGACGGTATCAAGCAGGTCCTAGATGCGCGATGATTCTTGGTGACTTAGGAGCCGAAGTGATCAAGGTTGAAGCACCCGGTGGCGATGAGTCTCGCGGGCTGGGGCGTGTGTATTGGTCCGTCTATAATCGGGGCAAGAAAAGCATCACGCTGAATCTGCGCACGGAGAAAGGGAAGGCGCTCCTGAGAGAACTGGTTCCGAAGGTCGATATGCTGTTACAAAATTTTCGCCCTGGCGTGATGGATGCAATGGGGTTTGGCTCTGACACCTTGCAGCAACTGAATCCACGACTCATTGTGATCAACGTGTCCGGCTTTGGTCAGGTCGGTCCCTATCGTCATCGGCCAGCCTATGATCCCATTGGTCAGGCAATGTCTGGACTGATGAATTTCACTGGGTTTCCTGATGGGCCGCCGGTCTTGACCAACTCGCCGATTATCGACCGCATTACTGCACTGCATGCGACTATTGGCGCGCTCGCCGCGCTCCACCGCCGGGACATGACCGGCCAGGGGCAAGCGCTGGATGTGTGTCTGCTCGACACTGGATTCACCCTGATGGAAATTCCGATCGCCCAGTACTTGCTCACTGGGAAGGAGCCTCAACGGCACGGGAATAGCCCAGGCGGCATTGCCCCTTGCAACACCTATCTCGCTCAGGACGGATGGGTCTATATTTTAGCGATTCCCCAAGACATGTGGGGGCGATTTTGTCGAGGGATCGGGCAGGAGGAGTTGATCGCTGATCCACGATTTTCTAGTATCGCTGGCCGTGCTGCCCATACCAAAGAAATTGATGCCGTGGTCTCCGCTTGGGTACAAGAGAGAACGGTTGCCGAGGTGGTTGCTGTTTTAGAACGTGCCGAGGTCCCAGTAGGGCCGGTGCAGACTATTGCCCAGGCAGCTCGTGACCCACACTTGTGGGAACGGAACATGTTGGTTGAAGTCGAGGATCTGGACACAGGCCGGACCTTTGTGCCAGGCCTGACCGTCAAATTCTCTGAGACTCCGGGGAACATTGGTCCTATCCCTCGACCCGGCGAACATAATGAAGAGATCTATGGCAAGCTGCTTGGCTACCATACACAAGACCTCACGGGTTGGCAGGAAGCAGGCATCATCTAACAGAAGGAGGGAAAGCATGAAGTTTGGTTTCTTAATGCCGTTTCACAAGCCTGCTCGCTGGGCACGGCCTTATCCTGGGCTGTATCGCGAGTAAATCGAACAGAAAAATACAGAAGGAGGAAAAAAGAATGGCGACATATTCACTCGATGCGGTAGAAATTTTTGGCCAAGGCGTTCTGCAAGCCGAGGGCGTCGTGGTTGATAAAGAGGGCAACGTCTACGGTGGCGGTCGTAACGCTATCGTCTACCAAGTGAGTCCTGACGGGAAAGTGAGCGAGTTGACGACTCTTCCTGCTGGCTCAGTTCCTAACGGTATCACCATGGATCGCCAGGGGAACCTGGTCTATTGCGACTTGGGAAAGAAGGCGGTGATGCGAGTGACACAGAGCGGCCAGGTGTCGGTGATTGCCGATCGGGTAGGAACACTGCTTCTGACCTTACCCAACTTTGCCAGCTATGACGCGGAAGGCAATCTCTATGTGTCGAACTCCAGCACCCGTGACATCAACACTGCCCTGACAGAGCTGAGCAAGCCGGAGCCGAATGGTGCTCTCGTCCGCATCCGACCTGACGGGAAAGGCGAGATCGTCGCCACAGGCATCTACCTGGCGAACGGCACGGCCATCGATCCCAAGGAAGAAGCGGTCTACGTGTTGGAGAGTACCCGCAACGACTGTTTGCGCATCGCCATCAAAAAAGACGGCACGTTTGGCAAACCCGAAGTGTATGCCAAAGACTTTCCCGCACTCCCGGACGGCATGGCTTTTGATGTGGATGGGAATCTCTACATCACTTTGCCGGCAGTAGTGAAAGATGGTGGGTTGGCTCCAGCCAATCAGGTCATCAAGGTAGACACGAATGGCAAGTGGTCCATGCTGATTGATGATCCGAATGGACAGAAATTGGATTTTCCCACGAACTGTGCATTTGGTGGTCCAGGGCTCCAGGACCTTTACCTTGCCAATCTCGAAGGAGACCATTTCAACCGGGTACACACCTCGGTCCACGGGCATCCGCTGTATCACCAGAGGTGATGATTTCGTAGGAGCGTATGGCCATACGCTCCTACCAGAATGGTAGGAGAAAAATAATGCCCACAACCGAGACCGACACCCATCGTACAGTCCGTGCGCTCTACGACTTTATCAGCGAGCACCTGTACCTGAACCGGCCCGACCTGGAGGTAGGAGGAGAAAAGTTGAACTCGACGCTCCTGCTGAGTCTCCTCACTGCCCTGCTGGGCGGCAAAGAACTCGTCATTGGCGAGCCAGGTCTGGGAAAAACCACTTCGGCCGAATATGCGTGCGCGCTTCTCTACCGTATCCCGCTGGGCGTGCTATGGGGAAGCGAAGTGGCCGGACATCCAGAGCAGACTGAAGAGAAGATGGTAGGCCGGCCCGATCTCGGTAAACTGAATCGTGGCGAGGAACGGGTGGTGTGGAGCAACTTTGTTCAACTGCCAGTGAAGATCATTGACGAGATTAACCGTTTGCCAGAGACGAAGCAGAGCTTGCTCCTGGACGGCGTAGACCGAGGCAACTGGGAGTATCTGAACCAGATTCTGCTTCAGGATGAATATTGCCTCTTCGCGACTGCTAATTACCAGGATCAGGGCACACAAACGCTGATCCCTCCCTTGCTGGATCGTTTCGACGTGATGGTGGAATCCAAGCATCCGGGCGCGAACCTTTCGTTCTTCATCAGCCAACGACAGAAGAAGGACGATCTCCTACGCAATCCCGAGTGCGAGCGAGAGTTCTATACAATGCTCTTGGATAAGACGGTCCCGGCGGAAAAAGAGGCGCGGCTGGAAGAGTTGGGGGAACGCTTTGCCGGGTTCCTGCGCGCGCGTCATAATCTGCTGACCTTGGGGAAAGCGGAACGGCAAGCGCTGCGTGTGGAGATGAGCGGCCGAGAGTTCACCGCAGAGGCGAGTGCCTTTGCGCGCACTGCTCTGGCCGAATTTTCTTTTTGTTGCACCTACGGGCAAAAACGCTCGAACGAGGAATGTCCGGAGGGATGTCATTACTCAGGGTATCTTTGCTATCAGGTGCGAAACTGCGCTTCCAACCGTCTGCCGGTCTCGTTGCGTCGGTACGCGCAAGCATTGGCCTGGCTCCTCAACCGTCCTCAGGTCGAGGCAGAGCACGTACGGTGCGTGCTCCCCTTTGCGCTCGCCCACCGCGTCCAGTGGCGGGATACGTATGTGTCTGCCCGGGAGCATGAGGCCCGCCGCGACCCGTTCCCTCTGCACCTGGCCAAGCACGCAGTGGCCGAAATCTGGCAGCGTTTCGCCGAGCAGCACGAGCAGATCATGAGCGCTCTGGCGCGGGCGGCGCACATTCTAGCGGGAGAAGCCCTGCCACCCCTGGAGGGAGATCATCCGATCTTTGCCGAGATCAAGCGGGATCTAGGGGGTGCAGAACTGTGGTAAACCCATTCCGCGAATTTTACAGCCACCAGGGGAAAGGGCGAGAGATCCCTTTAGACCGCCTCATCGCCGCCAAGGACCTCATCCTGGAACGTCTCATTGCCGGATATCACAAACTGGTAGAAGAAGAAGTGCACAACCTGGTCTGGCTGGTGGACCACGGTGCGCTGCCACGGGCGTATGCCGCAGCCGAGAAGGCTATCGCTGAGGTGCGCTTTACGGTAGAGGATATTGAAGATTTCTGCTTTGCCCTGGAGCATACCGACAGTTTTGCTCTCGCTCTTGCCGGACCTTCGGGCCTCTACTTCTCTGCCCTCTGCAACCGGGTGGAAGGTACCGAGATCTTCTTGAGGTTGAAGGGACTCAAAAGTCGCGTACACCTGCTTGGCTACCGTCTGCCAGAAGGTAAACGGCTCATCGTGGAAGGAAGCTGCGGGGACTTTGCCGGCGCTGCGATGGAGGGCGGGGAGGTGCTCGTGCAGGGGAACACTGGCAACTGGACAGGCGTGGGGCTGAAACAGGGAAAAATTACCGTCGAGGGCAACGCTGGAGAACACACTGGCGAATGGATGGAGGGGGGAGAGGTATATGTAAAAGGCCGGATCGGCAGTCTTGGTCAGGTGCGGGGTGGCAAGGTCTACCTCGGAGAACGACAGGTCGCGCCGGTGGCAGAGCGTTGAAAATAGAGTATTCACCCTTCGACAAGCCTGTCCTGAGCGAATTTGAAGGGCTCAGGGCGAACGGGATCGAGATTCGCTATTGGCGATTTTCCGTTCATGCTGAGCCGGTTGAAGCACGAACCTCACAGCAACCTGACAGGGAAACAATATGGACTTGCAGGGTATTATTACCGCAATATGGCCACGGGTACGACGCAAACATCTCTTTCCGCAACTGCCCACACCTCGGGTAGGAGAAAGCGCCAGCACGGCAGCGGTCGAGATGCAGCACAAGCAGATCGTTGTAAACGCGGATTTCTGTGAGCAACTTGCCGTGAACCTGTCACTCGAAGAGGTGGTGGAAGCGACCCTTGACCACGGGGTCGCGCACTACACGCGCTGCCCCTGGGACTTTGCCACTCATCTGCGGCTTTATGCCGCGGCTAAAGGGGTATTGCAGGATCAGGAGATGGCGCAACGAGCCACAGATGCCTTTATCGACGTCGTCGCTGACACTTCGTGTGTCAAAGAGTTTGAGACGGGGTTGCCGAAGCTGTACCGCCACCTTGAGCGCGGTCCGCTCGACACCATTATGACCGCGCTGTACAGCCGGATTTGGGGGATCGATCTCGCAAGTACCGCTCCAGAAGGACTTATCCGCCGACTCTCGCGCATTTCCTACCTCGACCGTACGCAGTGGGAGGAGAGTCTACGCCGCTTCTGTCGGTTAGTCCGTCCCATTCTGGAAGAGGAACAGGAGCAGGAACAAGGCATATCCTCAGCCCCACTCGGCCAACATGGTCTGGCAGGCCATTCGCACAACGAGGTGGAGCAGGGGCTCAGAGAGTTCGCCCGCCAGGCCGCCAATCCGCGAGCATTCCGTGAGACCGTGGCCGACTTTGCCGAGGAGTTAGCCGAGCAAGGCTATGCAAGCGAGCAAGAAGGCATGGGCCGGGGAAGGGGCAGACAATTTGACACGGACCTCCTCTATTACATGAAGCTAGCGGAAAGCCACCGCCTGCCAGTACAGAAGGCCCCACTGCAGAAAAGCGGCTCTCGTGACCCGTACGCGCACACACCTTGGGAACTGGGGAAACCGATTCAGGACATTGACGTATGGACGAGCTTTGGCAAGATCTTGCCAGGGCTCACGCAGACCTGGCTGCGCCAGCAAGGAAAAGTAGTGGGGCGCAGTGAAGGGGTGCCGGACTGCATTGTCGCTATTGACTCCTCGGGCAGCATGACCAACCCTCGCTATCTTCTCAGTTACGCTATCCTGGGAGCCGGGTGTGCCTGTGAAGCGTATCTGCGCCACGGGGCACAGGTGGCGGTATATAACTTCAGTGACGCGCCAGCCGGAGACAGCCTCTCGTTAGACTTCACCACCGATCGCAAGCGCATCTACCAGACGCTCTGCCGCTATTTTGGCGGAGGCACCGACCTTGCCTTGGAAGAATTTGACGAACTCCGTCTCAAAGCTCGCCGTGGCGCTCCGGATGTTTTTCTCATCACCGACATGGCGATCACCAACCTGGAGACGATGACAACGTACCTGTCCCAGATCGAGGGCCGCATCACCGCAGTGCACGTCGGCGAAACTCCCTCCGCCGTGTTCTTCAAACAGGCGACGGCGGGGTGGAAACATGTGAACGTGTTTGCTGTCAGCCGGAAAGAGGATATCCCACGAATTATCCTGGGCCAGGTGAAAGAGTACCTGCGCTTTAGATAACTTGGCAGGTGACGGTGAGTCCCCTCTTCCCTGAGGGCAGGTGATATGAATGTCGTTTTGGAGGTGAATATATGATCAAGCTGTACACGTTCTATCTTTCGACCAATGGCCGTAAGGTGCACCTGGCTCTGGAAGAGGCGAAGGCTTCCTACGAGATCAGCCCGGTCAATCTCATGAAGGGTGAACAGAAGAATCCTGACTACCTCAAGCTCAACCCCAATGGCAAGGTGCCCACGATCGTGGATGATGGTGTAGTTATGTGGGAGTCTATTGCTATCCTGCTTTATCTGGCAGAAAAGTTTCCGGCCGCCAACCTGCTGCCTACGGCGGTAGCAGATCGGGCGCGGGCGTTCCAGTGGTTGGTGTGGCAACCTACCACGTTCAGCGCACCGGTGGGTACGCTCTTTCGGCAAATGCGTTTTACCCCAGAAGACAAACGTGATCAAAACGTGATTGAGCAGGCGCGGGCTGAGGTGATCAAGAATGCCGAGATGCTGGCAGGTGGACTGCAAGGGCGTGACTACCTGGCCGGGTCGTTTTCGGCTGCAGATATTGCGTTGGTGCCATACTTGCACGTGTTAGCTGACCTTGGCATTGCTTTGCCACAGGCAGTGGACGCCTATCACAAACGCCTCGCCAGCCGCCCAAGCTGGGAGAAAGTCCTGGCGTACACAGGCTAGATCGTAGTACAGCGTCTGCGCTAAAACTGTGCAAACTGGCAACGCTGTAGCCCAGATGTAGTGAAATAGAATCTGGGACAAATGCTGATTCCTGGATTTCACCACGCTCTATCCAGGCTACTTTTCTTGCTCCTTTCCAGATCAGCACTTTCCCATCTTCATCGATCGCCAGATGTTCTGCGAAAAAACACGCTTCCGCCGGCGGGTCTCACGCTTCCTCCAGGGATCTGACATGCATGACGTCATTCGCCGTGAGAGGCTGGAGGCATGACTCCGCGACCGCCGTGACCGCGATAGTGTCCCCTAAGGCGTTAAACACTTCTATGGAGTAGCCGGGTTCTCCGCCATTGGGCGGGTGACGATCAACGATGGTCGCTACATCCCCGCGCTGCAGTTGCTTCTCGGGCAGGTCCCTGGCTAAGGCTACCCGTTGGAAAAGCTCGTATTTCATGAAAGCCTCTCTTTATCTGGATACAAGGTGATAAACTTGCTGACGCCGCTGCGGAGTTCGTCCAGCCAGATGGCTTCACCAAGAGCGTCTGCCCATTGGGACCAGTC
>CAZCWX010000372.1:0-28840 GCA_964502465.1 uncultured Enterobacteriaceae bacterium
GGGACACAAAAAGAGGACAAGCACGCAAGGGGAGGAAGTGTAGACCAATGGCGGAACGTGAGGTCCGAGCGGCTCGTGGGGCACTACTGTTCGGCACAAATCTTGGCGGTGGGCAAGGTGCTTCCCGTATCCTCCCCTCTCCCTTGATGGAAGAGGGCTAGGGAGAGGGTGTCAAGCGGCAAACGGAGTCGGGTGACCGTTTCCCCCTCATCCTGACCTTCTCCCTCCAGGGGAGAAGGAACCCATATGCACATCTGCATAGCGAGTGCCTCACCCTACTGGGGAGAGGCTCACAAGGGTAGGTTTTTCGGTCACACCACTATTGACGCAGGGTTGCTGTATACTCCACCGCCGCTGAGGACATCTCCCCGTCATGCCCGCGCAGGCGGGCATCCAGGCTTCTGGGCCGCTGTGTTCGCCGATTTGCTGGATTCCCGCTTTCGCGGGAATGACGAATCTCTGTAACACGCGGCAAAAAACCTACCCCTGAAAGCTGGGGAGAGGGGGGGACACGGGAAGCATTTAGATTCCTAACTGTTTCAGATAGTGTGGCAACCGGCTGCGTGCCGCACGACCGGTAAGCCCAGCGCGCTCACAGCGTTCCAAATATTCCTTTACTGTTAGCTGCAGGAAATGGGCAATTGCTTGACTCCCACGCTGAACATGTGCGGCATCAGTGCCGCCGCCGGAAAGGAGAAGCAGGGGCTCGAGGCTTTCTGGGCTCCCAAGCAGGCCAAGGAGGCAATGCTCAGCGGCATCGAGGTAATTGTGCAACGTGGACACCTCCTGTGGTTGACGGGCCAGGTGGTAGCGCAGGTTGCCACTGCCGTACGCAACCATGCGAGCGGCGTCTTGCATTGCCAGACGAAAGAGTCGCATATCCGCGAGAGAAGGGGCTACTGCTGCCGCGTGGCGGTACAGTCCGAGCAAATAACTGCCGAGCATCACATTGCCGGCAACGGAACTCGCAATATAGGTTTCGGCAGAGAGAATTTCTTTGAGGGCTTGTTCAGCCGAAACGCTGGCGCGCTTCAACCCTTGCCCGCCCGCCAGGGCGCGCTTGCGAAAGGCTTCTACATGACGGGCCTGGTCAAGGATCTGGGCGCATAAGTAACTCTTGAGTTCCAGGAATTCCTGGTTGATCGAGTAGATCCAGTGGGATGAGATGCCGAGGGTGACTGTCGCACACTCCTGCAGAAAGGTACAAAGCTGCGCCATCGCGGCTTCCAAGACTTCAGGCAGGGGGGTGGTGGTCAGGGCGTTCCAGGGAATATCGACTGCTGGGGCCCAGCGCCGCGCCTTCGCCTCTTCGTACAGCGCGGCAACGTTATCAGCCCACACGTCGCTCTTGCGATTCACGGTATAGCCAAGATCGGGCAGTTTGCCCCATAGCTCTGAGCCGCGTGGCGCCATGCTGTAGTTGTTGCGGATCAATTCGGGCAGCCGATCGTAGCTGTAGGAACCGACGTTGCAGTCCTCATAGGTCAGGCCGCGGACGGGGTCTTTTGGGGTCACGCGAACGTGTTCGGTTTTCGCGTCGTACCAGTGGAGAGTGAGGTTTCCGCTCATTACCTGTTGTGTCAGGTTAAAGAGCTCAACATCTTCGTAGTAATCTTTTTCAAGGTAGAATGCCATGGCAATACTCTCAAGCGGTGTTGGGATGGGTTCCCTCTCTCTTTGGGAGAGGATTCGGATGAGGGGGTGTAGAAAAAGTTATTGCTTACAAGGTCCTCACCCTGACTTCTGCGACTTCGCTCAGGACAGATCTCTCCCGCTGTGCGGGAGAGGGCGTATACAGGTTGAACGTTGTCTCACACGATCACGCCGGCTTCTTGCAGCGAGGCACGAGTCAGTTCGAGGGCGTTATGCAGTTTGCTTATTTTGCGCCGTTCCTCGAGCCCGCACTTATCGAGCCGCTCGAAGTACTCCTCGATTTGCTTCATTTGGAAGAGCGCCGTGATCTTGGTGCCCTGTGCGATATTGTCTTTTTTGGTGCCTTTCCCAGCCAGGATAATGAACGGTTCGGTCACTTCCATGGCATAGCCACCGCCAAAGATCATATTTTCGACTTCATCAAGATGCTGGTGAATGACCTCGCGCTTTTCGGGGAAATGGCGCATGACCCACTTGAGGTGCTGCACCCCGTAGCCGACGTGGCGCGCTTCATCCTGCATCACCAGTCGAAACATTTTTTTGTCCAACTCAGTGGGGGAAATATACTCACTAAAGCGGAACAAGGTGAGGACAAATCCTTCGCCAGCCAGATGCAGGGCGAGAGACATCTCGGCGAACGAGTCCGAGTCGCGAATGAGTTTGAGGCTCAATTCGTTCTGCGGGCTTGCCTTCATTAACCCATAGCCGGTGGTGAGCGCACGCTTGCGGAATACTTCCGAGTGGCGGGCCTCATCCATAACCTGGGTCGCCATGAAGTTCTTCACCTCGGTGAAGTTATTGTTCAATTTGCCGATCCACTCGGCCGGCACGTCGGTGGCGATCATTTCGACTTCGGTGAGAAAAGTGAGCAACTGAGCATAGGCGCGGCTGATATCATCAGGCAGTTCGTATTTTGCGAGTTCATGCCATGGCACGTCCGACGTGGCGTTCCACTGTCTGGTCATCGCCTCTTCGTAGTACCCTTCTGTATTATAGGCCCATACCTCACTCTTGTGACTGACCACGGGCTGCAAGTCTGGCAGCCCGTCGGGCAACTCCGCGCCGCGTGGGGCAAAGCTGCGGTTCTGGCGCACCAATTCTGGCAGAGTGGTGAACCCATAGTCGCCTTTGTCCAGATCACGGAACGTCAGCCCACGCCGGGGATTCTCAGGCGTGGCCGCGAGCTTCTCGGTCTTTGCGTGCATCCAACTGAGATCGAGATCGCCTTTGAGATTGCGCTGCCACCGGTCAAGAAAGTTCTTGTCCTCGAAGAAATCGATCGTGCTCAGGTACGCCATAGAGGCCTCCGTACGGAAATGCCGGCTTATGCAGTCGCCGCCACTGCGGATGCTACGGGTGCAGGAAACTCGACATCCAGGGTGTTCGCCAGGTCGAAAAACTCCTGGATGCTTTCCTGAAAACGGAAAAACTTGTCACGATTGTCGGGGTCATCGTATAGTAACGTCATCCGCTCACCAAAATGGGTGAGCGTGTTAAGGGAATGTGCGACATCAGCGCTGCCGTGCTGACGGATATTTTCCAGCATTTCTACCCAGGCGGCGAGGTCGCCTTGCAAAACAAAATCAATCGTCGTCAGGTCAAAAGAGGGAACCTCGCTCACCTCACAACAGTCAAATACCTCGAATGTCAGGAGATATCGCCATTCCTGCCCAGTCGGGGCGACGAGGTGCACCCCAAAGGTTGTATCAATGAAGCCGAGGCGGCGGAAACGCGCTTCCTCTTGCCGCATCAGGGTTTGTAAAGCCTGGAAGAAGGATAAGGAAGGAAAGGACGTAGTCATTTTTCTCTGTGCTTTCGTTCAATTCCGCTTACTTCACAGTAAACTGAATCATGATTCAGATTTGCACGGCGTGGGTGAGTTGTCAAGCGAGAAGGCCTGGGTGCATATCAGAATTCTGGCACGGTACGCGCCTGGCAGTGTTCGTGCTTCGACGGGCTCAGCACGAACGGCCCATCGTCACCGCATTTCCCCCAGCCTCGTTCGCCCTGAGCATGTCGAAGGGTGAACGGCGGGTTTGCCGTCATCTCTGCCTGAATGACCAGAAAAGTGATATGCATCCTACGCCACTCGTTGTCTCACACCCCTCACCACCCCCGTGCGCTACACCCGAGCTTCCTCAGGCTGCAGTGATGCAGGTGTCGGACCGAGCAAGTGCGGCAGGTTCTGGCCAATGTCAGCGCGCACCTGCGGCATCACATCGGTAGCAAAAAGCTTCATGCTTTTGAGCGCCAATTCGTGTGGCATCGAGCCAATTTGGAACAGACAGAGCATGACACCGGTGCCCAGTTCCTGCAAAATATATGTGAGTTGCTCACGCACGGTAGCGGGACTGCCGGCAAGGATGAAGCGCCCTTCCATCAAGTCTTCCCAAGTGTTTTGGGTTCCCATGTAGTTCTTGCGGGTAAAGGCACCGACGACGTTGGGGTAAGAACGTGGAGTGATATATCCTGGGGGAAACCCGAGTTGCGGGGGCATGAGCAACAGTTTCTTCATGAAATACCACACATGCGGCTGGTACTCCTCGCGCGCCTTTTCATCGGTTTCAGAAACGTAAATAGGAATGAGATAGCCAGCCTGCTCTGGGTCTGCTTCGTATCCTTCTTTGCGGCAGCACGCACGAAATTGCTCGAAATTGCGGCGATAGATGTCAAAATGAAAGTACGGCAACGCAAAGTAACAGAACCGCTTCCTGGCCACGTACTCCATGGTTTCTACGCTGCCAATGCCAGGGATCCAGATAGGGGGATGAGGTTTTTGCCGTGGTTTGGGCCAGAGGTTGATGTAGCGAAAATTGTAATGCTTGCCTTCCCAGGCAAAAGGGCCGTCATCGGTCCAGGCCTTGATGATCAATTCGTGCGCCTCGCGGAAGCGCTCGCGGGCATACGTCGGGTTTACACCATAAGAAAAATACTCTGGTCCATGGCCAATGACTTGGCCTGAGATCATCCGTCCGTTGGTGATGACATCGAGCATCGCCATCTCCTCGGCGACACGGATGGGATGATCGTAGAGGGGCAAGGCATTGCCGACCACCGCAATTTTTATATGTTTCGTCGTCCGCGCCAGGCACGCCGCGATGATATTGGGCGAGGGCATATTGCCGTAGGCATTTTGATGATGTTCGTTGATGCAGACTCCGTCGAAACCCAGGGCTTCCGCATCCTGCAACTGATCCAGATAGTTGTTGTACACGGTAGTGCCGCGTTCGGCGTCGTAGTAGGTGTTCGGACAGGTGACCCAGGCACTTTTGTGGTGCTGTTCAAAATCATCAGGCAGATACGGCCAGGGCATGAGGTGAAACATAAAAAACTTCATCGAGAAACCTCCTTCGGCTGCTCAGTGAACCGTTATTCAGACATATCCTGACGTTGGACGGCAAGTAAAGAGCAGGAACGATGCGGATTGCCGACTGCCAGGTGCCTGGTTATAATTCAGGCCTATCATGGTGGTACACTGTAGATGGTGGTTTGGCGGCATGTGCATCGTGTTGACACTCGGCGGTTGTAGTGGTCTGTGGCAGCCCACGTCCACGTTTCAGCGTCCAGTTGTTCCTTTGCCGTCCTCTACAAATCCGGTGCAGACCGGTGTGGCCTCCTGGTACGGCCCTGGCTTTCATGGGAAGCGCACCTCCAATGGGGAGGTGTATAATCAGTACGAATTGACCGCGGCGCACCCGACGCTTCCTTTAGGGTCGCGCGTGATGGTGACCAATGTGAAAACGAATCAAGCGGTTGAAGTGCGTGTCAATGACCGTGGACCATTTGTGGGTGGCCGGGTGATCGATCTCTCTTACGCTGCTGCGCGGAGTATCGGGGTCTATGAACCAGGCACGGCACCGGTGCGTATTGAAGTGCTTTCCGCCGCTGCACCGCTACTGAAAGTCGCCTATGCGGTACAAGTGGGGTCCTATGCCGATGCGGCGAAAGCTTCGGCGCTCAAAGCCCAATTCGTCGGGCATTACCACGATGTGTATATCAGTCCCATGTCGACAGGCCTGCTGCGATATTATCAGGTGCGGTTAGGGCCGTTCTCACAACGGGAAGTTGCTGCCGTCCGGGCCCGAGAAATCGCGCAGGCCGGAAGGGCGGCTATCATTGTTGAAGAAGATGACCGCTGGGCCGAGCGTTGAGTCGTCGCTGGAACCCCTCGACGGCATATAAAGAGAGCGATAAAATAACACCACTGATAGTTTTTGGAAGAGGAAGAGGAACTATGATGGAAGGATACGATCGCCATGAGGAGCAAGATCAAAATCTTGGGGCGACGACAGCAACAACCCGTGTGGTTGCGTTGCGTGATCCAGCTGGTGGGCGTCGTCTTCCTAGCGACATCATTAAAGAAGATGTGTTGTCTTTGCCATTGACAACCTGGGTGGTCTTTCACGGAGACGAACTCGGCGAGCCTGCTGCGTATGCTGCCGATCTGATGCGTCGTTTGGTACGGCTCCAGTATCGCTGGGTCGGCCAGGCGAACCTCGATTTTCTGCAAAGACCTGAACTCATGGAGTTAGCACGGCAAAGCCATTGCGGTGCCCTGGCGTTTGATGGAGAGCAGATTTCTGGGCAATACCTGACAACCGAAACGCTTGCGACGCCAGAAGCGTTGGCTCAACTTGCTGCTTCACTGCGTACCCTGGCGGAACAGGGAGTGCTCACCATCGTCCGATTTGTGTTCGGCTACGACACCGACGACGAAGGGGTGTTTGAGCGGACCGTGCGCTTTTGCTTCGATGCGCAGGTGGGGTTGCCGTCTTTTTCTTTATTAACCCCTCTACCAGAGGGCACGCTCTTCGCCGCACTTGCACGTGAAGGTCGCCTCCTGCAGAAGGACTTCTCCTTGTATGACGGGTCGCATGCTGTTTTTCATCCGAAGCTCATGACGCCGGCAGCGCTTGAGAATGGCCTGTATTGGACTCGACGGCGAGTGTATAGCCACAGCGCGATTTGGCGTCGAACGGTTTCCCGTAGAGGGCGAACCGTACAGCGTCTCCTGACCAATTACGCGCAACGGAAGCAGTATACGGCTGGCCCGCGCGGCGCGTACACCGAAACGATGCGGTTGCTGAAACAGTTATCGCAACCGATCGCGGTCCGCGAGCAAGCCTCTTTTATCTCAACCCTGAAGGATGCCGTTGGGCAGACGACTCGACATCTCCACGGGGCATTACTCCGCCCCCGCGTCATTCGGGACGAGCCGTTGAAGGCCTTAACCCTGCGACTCGAAGGGGTGCTTGATGCGAGCAGCGCGACCGAGGTGCTGCGCCGTATTCATCAGGCGATCCGCGCTGGACATCAAAAAGTCGTTCTTGACCTCAAGGGGTTGGAATTGGTGTCGCCAACTGTGATCACCCGGTTCCTGGAAGAGAATGCTCAGGCGCTGATCGCGCTCCGTGATCGTGTGGTATTTCGCCACCTGCGAACCGCGCTGGAGGCGATCAAAGCCAATCTCGGCGGCGTACTGCCCAATGCACACCTTTTCGAGTTGGTTCAAGAAGAGGCGGGAAATTGAGTGGCATCGTGTAACCACTGCAAATACGCTTCCGACCCGGTCAGAATCGGCAGAGCGATCACTTCCGGCACCTGGTAGGAATGCAAAGCTTTTATTCTGGCTGCGACTGCGGCAAAATGTTCAGCTCGGGTTTTAAGCAGCAGTAACCACTCTCGATCATCAGTAACCGTTCCTTCCCACCGGTAGATCGAGCGGATCGGACTCACCAGATTGACGCAAGCGGCGAGTCGCTCCTCGACGAGCATTTTGGCGATCGTTTCGGCCTCCGCTTCTGAGCCGGCGGTGACCAGGACGATAATGTATTCAGTCACGTGGTTCTCCTGCGCTCGCCGGCACGGCTTGCTCGCGGAGCAAGCGGCGGCGAAGCTCACTGGTGGTTACGCGATACTTGAAAGCCTTGCGGCTATTGATAAAGAGCACCGGAATCTCGTGTCCAAAGTGGGACTCGAGCTCAGGATCCAGCGAGATATCTACCTGCTCGAGCGCAAAGGGGATTTCGTGTTGGATCTGGGTGAGCACCGCTTTCATCTCTTCGCATAAACAACAATCCGGACGGGCATACAGCGTGAGCGTCAGCATTCATCTCTCTCTGGGCATTTCGCTCTGTGCATCGCTTTCCGCTTGCTCCTCCCCACGAAACGCGTCAAGGCCATTATCCAGCCGATCGCGTTGCAAGTCTTCAAGCTGCACAAGCGTCACATGGTGATTGTCAGTTTTGAGCACCGTCATACGCACCCAGTCTCTCTCGAACGATTCGTCCGTGTCTGGGATACGGCCAAACCACTTGTTCACGAGACCACTCACGGTCGTGTACCCCTCTCCTTCGGGAAGGGTCAAGCCGGCGATCTGCTCATTGACGTCGGCAATCGTGAGAGAGGCGTTCACGACATAGACACCTGCTCCGACCTGTTCTACGCCAGCGGACTCATTATCATGTTCATCTTGAATTTCACCGACTAGTTCTTCGAGGATGTCTTCCATGGTCACGAGTCCTGCCGTGCCGCCGAACTCATCGACCGCGATAGCCATGTGGAGTTTGTGTCGCTGCAGTTCGCGCAAGAGCTGGGAGATCAATTTTGTTTCTGGCACGAAGTAGGCCGGGCGGAGAATGTCGTGCAAGATAATCAGATCTTGATGTTCCATGAGCGTGATCAGGTCTTTAGCGTGAACCGTGCCGATGATGTTATCAAGGGTGCCCTCGTATACTGGCATGCGCGTATATCCTTCTTCGATGACCGTTTTGATTAATTCTTTGGGCGGCGCAGCAAGGTCGAGCGCCGCAATGTTCATCCGCGGTACCATGACCTCCTTGACCGTCGTCTCTCTGAAGTCAAAGACGTTTTCAAGCAACTCATGTTCGGTTTGCTCAATGGCTCCACCTTCGCGCCCCTGTTCAAGCAACAGTCGGAGTTCCTCACCTGAGTGATAGTGCGCGGATTCGCTTATCGGGGTAATGCCTAGCGCGCGCAGCACCTGATTGGCAATCCAATTCAGCCCGGCGATAGCTGGACGTAATGAGAGGTAGAACAATCGGAGCGGAAAAGCGACAGTGAGGGCGGTTGACTCAGGGTACTGAGCCGCCAGTGACTTTGGCGCCAGTTCACCAAAGACGAGGTGGAGAAAGGTAATCAAGACAAACGCAACAGGCAGAGCGATGCGGTGAGCGATCTGCGGATCAGGCGTGAAGCCAAGCATTGCCATCAGGTTGAGAACGAACTGAGCGACGATGGGTCCGCCGATCCAACCAAGGCCGAGCGAAGCCAGCGTAATGCCCAACTGGGTTGCAGACAAATACGCGTCCAGGTGAGAGAGCAAATGCTGCGCCATCTTGGCAGTTCTGTCGCCAGCCTGGGCGCGCAGTTCGATTTGCGAGGACCGCACCTTCACGATCGCAAATTCTGCCGCGACGAAGAAGGCGTTGGCCAGCACTAACAAGAGGGTAATGAACGAACCGAGAAGCGGATTATCCATGGCAGCTTTCACCGTCGTGGAACAAGCCACGGATCAACCGGGGATCTATCAGATAGAGGATCGTCCATATATAGCAGAGGATAGTATGAGACTTCAGCGCATTGCAAGTCAGCAGTGACGCAAACAGAGAGAACCACCTACTCCTGAAGGACCCACTTCAGGGTGGCAGTATCAATATTCCCGCCACTTAAGACGATGACAACCCGCTTGCCCGAGAGTTGTGACCGCAACTTCAGTGCCGCTGCCAAGGAAGCAGCGCCTGCTCCTTCGGCCAGATTGTGCGTATGGAACAATAGGAGACGGATTGCTGCGGCCATTTCTTCCTCGCTGACCGTGACGATGTCGTCCACCAGGCGATTAATGATTGCTTGGGTCATTGCTGCCGGCACACGCGTGGCCAAACCATCGGCAAAGGTGTCCGCGCTGTCTGTCGCAATCAGCCGTTTTTCCTGCCAAGACCGGTAGACAGCTGGGGCTCGTGCGGCTTGCACCCCAATCACTTGCGTGTGTGGGCTGAGTTGGGCTCGCACCAGCGATACCCCACAGATGCCTGAGCCCAGACCGATCGGTACAATGACGACGTCAGGAGTAGGAATATCTTCAAATAATTCAAGGGCATACGTGCCTACGCCAGCAATCAATAGGGGCTCATTGGCTGGGTGCAGAGAGTGGTAGCCATGGGTTGCGACTAACGAGGCGACGTGCTCTCGCGCGTCGTCGAAATCCTTGCCGTGTTCGACGACATCAGCGCCGAGTGCGCACATCCCCGCGTTTTTTTCGGGATTATTCCCTCGTGGGACCACCAGTACTGCCTTGGCGCCAAACAGGCGTGCCGCGTAGGCAACCGAAAGCCCGTGATTGCCACGAGTCGCGGTGATGATCCCTTGCTGTCTGTCTGCCGGACTGAGTGACGCCATAAAGTTGATACCACCCCGTACTTTGAAGGAGCCAGTAGGAAGATGGTTCTCGTGTTTGATCAATAATTCACCGCCGACCAGGTTCGAGAGACCGGGGGAAGGGTAGACTGGGGTACGGGGAAGATAGCGACTGACTATGGCTCGAGCGGTAGAAATATCATTATATGTGGGCTGTTCCATTCTGTGAACGGTCCTCTTCTTCAGTCAGGAAGCAGCGAATCTCTGCCGTTGTCAAGTCGGTCCATTGTTCAGCCAGAAGAACCGCAGCTTGGATGGACATGCGTTCGCTTTCTCCGATGAGTTCGCGGGTCACCTGGTAGGTGCGCTGCCCGCTGTGGAGCGTGAGCCCCTGTCCGTTGGCTGACCACTGGGAACGGCGAAGGAAAACGGGAGGGGCAGAAAGGGTGTGTGCCACCTCACTTAAGAGTCGATCATCACCATCGATCAAAAAATGGCAGTGTGAACCTACGGTCTGGCATAGGGTCTGTATTTCCTCCTGGAAGGTACGGAGGAGTTCTACATCCGTACTAAAGTTCGGCGTGAGAGTCGTCAGCACGGCGATATCTGGCTGCATCGTCCGCAACAGTTGGCGCATGTCTCCTCGTTGGCGAATGCCTAACTCGAGCACAAGAACATCGAGTTTCTCACGAGAACAGAAGGCTGTCCATGCCGCACGGAAGAGGGTCCGCACGATATTCCAGAGCGACTGTGTTTCGATCTGCAAATTTAATATGGCCAGCGGTAAGCCGATCTCGGTGTTATAAGAACGGGGATTGGTGCGTACGTGATAACGCAGGCCGAGGAGTTCACCCAGCAGACGCTTCATAACGGTTTTGCCACGATTACCGGCAATCGCGACGATGAGCGGTTTCTTGCGGCGTAAAAACACCCGTGCGAGTGCCTGCAGATAAGGAATTGCCAGGCGACGCAAGGAACGACGGGAAAGTAGGCGCGGTATGGTGGTTGCCACCGGAGTCACAGGCACAAGGGGTGTTGCTGCCGAAGGGTCCGTCCGAGTAGGTCTGGGAGCGGGTTGGTGGAAATACGCGGCTAACCTTTCGAATGCCATGTCGATATCAGCTAGGTCGCGGCCAAAATTCATCCGCAGGTGGGCCTCGCCGCTCGGACCAAAGGCACTGCCCGGTACGAGAGCGACTTTGGCGTTTTCCAGGATATGAAAGGCAAGGCGGCGGGAGTCCCGCGCCCGAGGCACGATGTCTTTCACCCGCGGAAACACAAAATAGGCGCCCTCAGGTTTTTGATAATCGAACACGTGCGACAGCACATCGAGATGCTCAAGGGTGCGGTCGCGCCGTTCTTTGAAGGCGTGGCGAAAGGTGGCAATATGGGTTTCGCCATACTCCAAGGCAGCAATAGCGGCGTATTGCGAGACAACGGGAGCGCACGTCACCAGGGCATCGTGCACTTTGAGGATTTCACGGGTATTACGGGTGTCAGAGTGGAGATAGCCCACCCGCCAGCCAGTCATGCCATACGCCTTGGAGAAAGTGAAAACCCGCACGACCCATGAGCGAACGGCGGCCAGTTGCGCGGGACTATAATAGGGTTCTTTAGTATAGACAAAATCTTTGTACGCTTCGTCGATGATGAGGAACAGGGCGTGGCGTTCGGCCAGCTCAATAAGCGCCAGGGTTTCGGCTTGAGAGAAGACGGTACCAGTGGGGTTGTTTGGGTTACAGTACAGGATGGCACGGGTGCGAGAAGAGAGGCACCGCTCGAAGGCCTCAAGGTCGAAGGCGAAATTTTCTTCTTCACGGAGGGGGGCGAAACGTGGTGTGCATCCGGCCAGCCGTACGACTTCTTGATAGGACGCATAGCTGGGAGTGGGGAGGATGACCTCGTCTCCTGGTTGCGTCAGAGTCAACAGTGTTGCAGCAATTCCCTCGATAGAACCGCAGGTTACAATAATTTCGCTCTCTGCATCATAATGCATGCCTTCACGCAGCAGAGACTCGGCGATCAACTCTCGCAACTGCGGCAGACCGGGAGTGAGCGAGTACTTGGCACAGACGCCCTCAGCGATCTTTTGCTGCACAAAGGCCTTGATTGGTTCCGGGGTATCGAAGCTCGGGATCCCTTGGGCGAGCGAAACCACGCCAGGAATGCGGCTTGCTGCTAATTCCATTTCTTTAATTGGCGAGAGCTTCAACTGCGCTGTGCGGGCAAACCACCGCCCCTCTACCCCAACACCGGTTAGCACGCTCTCATTAAACCAGGGAAAACAGGCTTTGCAATGCCGGTGGGAGTGGGATATACCCCCCACAGGAACTAGAGAGAGGAGGGTGCGCCATGAATGAGCGACTGTTTTCTGAAAACGAGATTCGCGAGATGGAAAAACGCACAGTGGACCGACTAGTCGAGGCGATTGAGGCCGGCGACAAAGAGAAGGCCAAACAGATCGCCAAGCGCATGTATAATGAGTTCCTGAGTATGCATGACCTCTACCGGAACTGGACCACGGCGATGCTGAGCGAGATCGGCCGACGCTGCGGCGACGAGGTGCTTGAGCAGGTGATGACCGAAGGGGTGAAAGCGTGGTGGTTACCCAATCTGGAGAAATTGCCAGACGGACCAGAGGCCTTACCTCAACGCGTGAAAATGTTTGTGGCAGGTCTTCGGGGCCATCTCCAGCCCCTGCACATCGAAGAGGATAACGAGAAGGTTGTCATCCAGATGCGCCCTTGTGGCAGTGGTGGCCGCCTCGTCCTGGAGGGCAAGTACGACGGCCCGAATGGCTTCCTGACTGTTGAGAAACCCCAGCGTATGACCTACAACCGCGCCAACTTTCCGGTGTATTGTGCTCACGAGCCTCCCATGGAACTGGTTGATATCGAAAAACATGGCGCTCCGTTTGTTGTCGTTGAGCCAGCGGCGGTGTTGGGAAAGGAGCATTGCTCTTTCATCATTTATAAAGATCGGAACAAAGTGCCAGCAAAATATTATGAACGCCTTGGGCTGAAGAAACCCGAAGACGCAGCAAAATAGCATCCCCATTGCCTTTCTCTCACCATACGGGAAAGGAAAATCAGCATGAGGAATATGTCATGTTACATGCTGGAGTTGGATTATCGGCGCAGCCGGATACCCAGAAGGCAGCGATCGAAGCAACACGTATAGCGCTGAGTCGGTCTGGTTGCCCAACTGCGGATCTTGCCCTCGTCTTTGCTACCACCGAGCATGGGGCGAGCTACTCGCTGCTCTTGCGTACCGTAAAGGAACTTGCGCGCGCTAGCAATGTCGTCGGGTGTAGCGCTGGGGGGGTACTAACGACTGACGGAGAGATTGAACGGGCTGCTGGGGTTGCTGTCCTGACTATGCGAGCCGATACCTTTTCGAGTCGGCGATTCTTTGTGCCGCAGTTGCGGGGCCGCGCCCATGAAGTCGGGCAAGAGGTAGCGGCTGCTGTCCATCCCCACCTTGGCGGAGAGAATCTGCTCATGGTTTTTCCTGATACCTATAATTTTAATCCTTCCTTATTTTTTAGGGGGTTAACTGCAGAGATTCCTCATCTCCCTACCGTAGGTGGTGGTGCCTCTGAAAACGGCTCCATAGGGGAAACCTTCCAGTTTTGTGGGGATACGGTCAGCCATAACGCCGTAAGCGGAGCGCTTCTCAGTGGCCAGTTTTCTCATACTATTGCTGTGACCCAGTCATGCCAGCCGATTGGACCAGTGCATACCGTGACTCAGGCCCACAGGAATGTCGTGCTCGAAATAGACAACCGGCCAGCTTTCGAGGTTTTTGTTGAAGCTATCCGTCCCCCTCTGAGTGACGACCTACGCCGGGCTGCGACAGTGGTGTTTGTCGGGTTACCAGTGGACCCCGAACGTCAGCGTGTTGAGCGAGGGGAATACGTGATACGTAATCTTGTCGGGTTTGATCCCCAGCACGGCGCCATCGCCATTGCTGATGAGGTGCGCACTGGTCAGAAGCTGCGCTTTACCTTACGCGATGGCAGTGGTGCACGAGAAGACCTGAAACAGACCCTCGAGAGACAAATTGAACAGTGGCATGGCAGATCTCTTGGGTTTGGGCTGTATTTTAATTGTGTCGGTCGTGGGAGTGGGCTCTACGGGTTTCCCGATCTCGATACGTCGTATATCAAGCAATACCTGGGAGAAATCCCTCTGATCGGATTCTTTAGTGGTTGCGAAATCGCCCCAACCGGGCAGCAGCTTGCTTTGCATCAATATTCCGGGGTGTTGGTGTTAGTAGGTGAAGAAATGTCACACTGAGAGTTCGTCATCTGCTGTGTGATGGCAAAGGGCGCCATGATTTGACCTCTCCTCGCTCATGCTGCTAAGCTAAAAAATAAGGGTTCTTCACAAATTGCCGGGTGTTTCTTTTTTTTTAACTTATGTACGAGCGAACATACTTCCCTCTCTGCTTTCCTCGCCCCTAATCCGACGTTTCTGGGAACCACTTCATGCGGGTGTACGATTGTCGATTGCCGACAACATACGTGAGGAAAGCATTACACTGTGAGCGAGAGGGCGAGTCATAAGGATGCTAAGGATGCTGAGGATGGGCAGAGGAGAGGAGGAGACATGTTGTGGTGTGGAACAGGGAAACTGAGGCCCTCTCAGTCCTGGAGAAGTTCGCAATAAGGAGTCCTGAGTATGGCGGAGCAAAATCGCGGTGAACGACTCAGACAATTTATGCAGTGGCGGCAACAGGCTGGCGGGGGGAGGTTGAATCAGTTTCAAGGGGGGCAATTTGATGGTGGCCCCGGGTTCGGTCGCTTCCAAGGCGGCATGGGGCGCAGGCAGTTTGGGGGAGGTATGGGAAGATTTGGCCGATTCCAGGGAGGTATGGGACCTGGATTTGGCCAGGGTGGGGATGAAGCCGGAGACCTTCAGGCAATGGATGCGGAGCAGAGAGCCCAATACCGACAACAGTTAGAATTCAGGATCGACTGGCTCGAAAAACGTCTCACGCAGGCTGTGCAAGAGCTTGAAGAGCTCGATGCCTTAGAAGCAACAGAAGCAACAGAAATGCCACCGTCCGATCCGTTTGCGGTTGAGGCAAAGCCGGATGCTGAAGCGAACGAAGGAAAGTTGGAGTAAAGAAGAAGAGACGCAGAGACAAACCGAGACCCCGGTGCGCTCTCATTAGGAAAATCGATCCGAAATATCACCAGGCGCTCTCCGCCCACCGGAAAGACACATAGTAAAAACCATAATGCCGCGCGCATTCGAATTTGTCGTTCTGACGCCAGTCGCTTGGTCCACCCCGTCGATTGCGATTGCTGCCAGCCGTGCTGGAGCGTTAGGGGTACTTGATCTCGAGTTTGTTTCCGCTGTGGACCAGGCACTGGCTGCCGTGCGCCGACTTGGTCAGTATGCCGGCCTTTCTTTCGGTGTCAAAATCAGTGGCGGGACAACGGCGATACTAGAGCGGCTTGCTACGGAAACGTTGGCCCCTCCGGCTGTTGTCATTGTGGCAGGGGGTGAGGCGGACTCGCTTGCGCCCTACCTGACCATGCTCCGCCGGCGACGGGTGCGGATCGTCATGTCAGTCGCCGGTGTTGACGAGGCGGAGGCAGCGGAAAAACTTGAGGTCGATGCCATCATTGCCAAGGGGCATGAGTCTGGTGGTTGGGTGGGGGAGGAAACGGCGTTCGTCCTGTTGCAGCATTTGCTGCAGCGGCATGCCATCCCGGTGTGGGTTCACGGCGGCATTGGGCAGCATACCGTTGCTGCCTGTTATGCCGCAGGTGCTTCCGGAGTTGTCCTGGACTCACAGCTAGTGTTGCTGCGCGAATCCCCGCTGCCAGAAACCATACGCGCGACAGTCACGCGGATGGATGGCAGTGAGACCGTCTGTATCGGAGGGGACCTTGGTGCTGCCTGCCGGATATATGCCCGCCCGCGTCTCCCGGTGCTTGAAGAGCTACGCCAGATTGAAAGTGCCCTGGCTGAGGATGCTCGACCGCACAAGGAAAAAAGGACGGCGTGGCAGGAGGTAATCCACATCCGTGTTGGTTGGGAATCCCTGGACCACCAGGTCTGGCCACTCGGTCAGGATGCGGCCTTCGCTGTTCCTTTTGCGCAACAATTTCGCACTGTGGCTGGGATGCTCACTGGGTTGCGCGAATCCATCGAGTCGCACTGTCGGTTAGCCCAGCATCTGCGCCCTCTCGAGAGGGGGAGTGCGCTTGCGCAATCCCACGGAACGCAGTACCCGATCGTACAAGGCCCAATGACACGGGTCAGTGACACGCCGGCTTTTGCTGAGAGCGTGGCCAACAATGGCGGCCTGCCGTTTCTCGCGCTCGCGCTCCTACGTGGTGAGGAAGTCAAGTCGCTTCTTGCAGATACTGCACGCTGCTTAGGTGATCGACCGTGGGGAGTTGGTATTCTTGGTTTCGTTCCATTGGCCTTGAGACAAGAGCAGCTCGAAGCGGTCCGTACTGTTCGCCCACCTTTCGCATTGATCGCTGGTGGACGACCTGATCAGGCACTGTTGCTGGAACAGAGTGGTATTCCCACCTATCTGCATGTGCCCTCGCCTGGGCTGCTGTCTATGTTTCTTGAGAGCGGTGCTCAACGTTTTGTCTTCGAGGGAAGAGAGTGCGGGGGGCATGTTGGGCCACGGTCAAGTTTTGTGCTCTGGGAATTGATGGTTAATATCCTGCTGGAGAAAATTCCCTCTCACCCAGAGGCTGAGCACTACCATGTGTTGTTTGCTGGCGGGATTCACGACGAGTTGTCGGCGGCAATGGTTGCGACTTTAGCCGCCCCCTTAGCTGCGCGTGGGGTACGGGTTGGGGTCTTGCTTGGCACTGCCTATCTGTTCACCACAGAGGCAGTTGAGAGCGGCGCGATTGGAAAGGTATTCCAGGAAGAAGCGCTGCAGTGTCAACGAACCATTCTCCTGGAAACCGGACCTGGGCACGCAACCCGCTGTGTTGAGACCGCGTTCGGCGAGGTCTTCAAGCGGGAAAAGTGGAAGTTAAAGACTGAGCAGCGACTGAGTCCGGATGAGATCCGCACTGTGCTTGAAGATCTTAATCTTGGACGACTGCGTATTGCCTCCAAAGGGATCGCGCGCAATCCGCAACTGGATCATGACGCACAAGCGCCGCGGTTTGTGCAGTTAGGTGAAGAGACTCAGCGCACTGAAGGGATGTACATGATCGGCCAGGTTGCTGCGTTGCGCAGTCACACCTGTACGATTGCCGAACTCCATCACCAGGTGTCTGTCGCTGGCAGTGAACGACTCTCGCGCCTGAAGTTGGAGCCAGTCAACCACGTGTCACAGAGAGAGGCACGACCAGTGGATATCGCCATCATCGGTATGGCATGTCTCCTTCCCAAGGCACCGCATCTCAAACGGTATTGGGAAAATATTCTCAACAAAGTAGACGCGATCACCGAAGTGCCACCCGAACGCTGGGATTGGCGACGGTATTATGATCCCGACCCCCGTACTCCTGACAAGGTGTACTCCAAGTGGGGCGGATTCATCGACGCCGTGCCGTTTGATCCGTTGCGCTATGGTATGCCGCCGAATACCCTTTCTTCAATCGAACCCCTGCAGTTGTTGACGCTCGAGGTTGTGCGTGCGGCGTTGACCGACGCTGGATACACTGAGCGCCTCTTCCCCCATGAGCGCACCGGTGTCATCCTGGGTGTTGGTGGAGGAGCGGGGGATCTCGGACAACAATACGCTGTTCGCTCCGCGCTGCCAATGTATTTGGAAGACACTCCGGATGGGGTGTGGCAACAGTTGCCTCAATGGACTGAAGACTCCTTCGCCGGTATTCTGCTGAACGTCGTTGCTGGCCGTGTGGCGAACCGCTTTGATCTGGGTGGTGTCAATTATACTGTTGATGCGGCGTGTGCGTCGTCACTGGCTGCGGTGTACGCGGCGGTACGAGAACTCGAAACCGGCACAGCAGATATGATGGTGGTTGGCGGTGCCGATACGGTCCAGAACCCGTTCGCCTATCTCTGTTTTAGCAAAACGCACGCGCTCTCACCCCGTGGACGTTGTCGGCCCTTCGACGCGAGTGCCGATGGTATTGCTATCAGTGAAGGGGTGGCGATGTTGGTGCTCAAACGGCTGGAAGATGCCGAGCGCGACGGCGATCGTATTTATGCGGTCATCAAGGCGGTTGCCGGGTCAAGCGATGGCCGGGACCGTGGACTGACCGCCCCGCGACCAGAAGGGCAAATTCGCGCGCTGGAACGGGCGTATGCTGCAGCGGGATTCGGTCCGCATACCGTGAGCCTTATCGAGGCCCATGGCACAGGGACGGTCGCTGGAGACCAGGCTGAGGTCGAATCTCTCACCCGCGTGTTCGCTGCGGCTGGAGCCGCGCAACAGAGCTGTGCGCTCGGCTCGGTGAAATCCATGATTGGCCACACCAAATGCACGGCCGGAGTGGCAGGGATCGTGAAAGTTGCTCTTGCTCTGCATCATCGCGTGTTGCCACCGACACTCCATATTGAGCAACCTAATCCCAAGGCGTTCCCCGAGAACAGTCCTTTCTATGTTAATACGGAGGTCAGGCCGTGGCTACCTGGACCACACAGAATACCACGCCGGGCTGGGGTGAGCTCATTCGGTTTTGGTGGGACAAATTTCCATACGGTGTTGGAAGAGTATCGTTATGACGAACCCTACACCGTTGCAGCGCACTGGCCTACCGAACTATTCGTGTGGACTGCTTCCTCACGGCAGGAGATTGTTGCTCTGCTTGAGCAGCTTGAGCAAGAGCTTGCTACCGGTGCGAGACCAACGCTCCGAGACCTGGCCTATTCAGTGTGGCTGAGGAGCAAAGAGCGCCGTCTTGCGATTGGCACCGTTGGCGTCACGCTGACTATTGTTGCCACTATGCTCGATGATCTTCGTCAGAAACTCGGCAGTGCACGCACGAGTCTGAGTGATCCCCAGACGGTTGCTCTCACTGATCCGCGTGGAGTGTATTTTACTGCAGCTCCGCTTGCAGCAGCAGGACAGCTTGCGTTTCTCTTCCCGGGGCAAGGATCGCAGTCCGTTGATATGCTCCGCGACCTCGCAGTACAGTTCCCTGAAGTCCGAGAGGTATTTACACGTGCGGATGCCGTGTTAGCCGAATGTTTTCCGCAGCCCTTAAGCACGTACATTTTCCCTCCGCCCCGATTTGGTCCTGCTGAAGAACGCCTGCGACAAGAAGCACTGACCCAGACTCACATTGCGCAGCCAGCTCTTGGGGCTGCTGCTCTGAGCCTGCTGACTCTCCTCCGATCGTTCGGGGTGGAACCCCAGGTGACTGCTGGTCACAGCTATGGTGAGTATATCGCCTTGTGTGCAGCAGGAGTGCTCGACGAAGAGACGCTTTTCGTACTCTCTGAGGCGAGAGGCCGCGCCATTATTGACACCGCGAGTGAGGATCTCGGTACGATGGCTGCCGTGCAGGCTGACCGAGAACAGACGGCAATGGCGCTCGCTGCTCTTGAGGGAGTCTGGATTGCTAATGTGAATGGCCCAACCCAGACGATGATTTCTGGCACCCAGCGGAGTATGACGGAGGCGATACGACGACTCGAAGCGAGCGGCATGCGAGCGCGACCTATCCAGGTCGCCTGTGGATTTCACTCCCCATTGGTTGCTCCAGCGCGCGACCGGTTTGCGGCACATCTGGCAACGACGGTACTGCGTCGTCCGCGGATCGCGGTTTTCTCCAATACCCTTGCGGCGCCTCATGCGCAGGATCCACGGGCAATCGCGACCTTGCTCGTGGATCACCTGGTACAGCCGGTCCGCTTCGCTGAGCAGATCGAGGCCATGTACCAGGCTGGCGTGCGCCTTTTTGTGGAGGTTGGGCCAGGAAGCGTGCTCACGAACCTTGTGCAGCAGAACTTGGGGCCTCGGGCTCACGTGGCAATCGCGCCAGGGGCCTCAGGCCGGTCAGCCCTCCTCTCGTTGCAACTCGCTTTAGCTCAGCTCGCCGCGCACGGCGTGGCAGTCAATCTCGATCGCCTCTTTGTAAATCGAGACGTGCGGCGTCTTGATCTGGGAGCACTTGCCAAAGAAACCCAAGAGGAGCCACTTCCGGCAACCGCCTGGCTTGTGCATGGTGGGCGGGCATGGCCGGCGCACGAAGAGAGAGCAAAGCCACCTCTCCCGGTAGCGTTGTCGGTTACACAGACAGTCACCGAACAGGGAGAGAATCGCCCAACTGCTGCGACCGCGGATCATATCGCTGCAGCAGATGGTGGCAGACAGTCTTCGCCACAAACGATGTCATCTCACGCTGCTTCCAGTCAGCCTCCGCCTGTTCCTCTGGTGAACGGCGGCGCTGCTGAGGTGGTGCTGCAGTTTCAGTGCCTCATGGATCGCTTCCTCGAAACGCAGCGCAACGTCATGCTGACGTATTTGCCGCAGCAACCGTCGCAACTCCCCGCGCCTGCACAGCACGTTCCCCAGCACGTTGCTCCGCCTGCTCAGGAGACGTTCCAAACTACAGGACACCCCCTTTCCTTTTCGCATGGGTCTGTGCCGCAGAATGGCACTGGCATACTCCTGTCAAAGGAAGCAATTGCAAACAGTGAGAGGCGGGCTGGGGACGAAGCGATTGAAAAATCGATGGCAGGAACGACGCGAATTGAAGAAGCTGCGGGGACAGAAAGCTCTGAGATACCGGCAGCGGAACTCGGCCGTGAGCGATTGACGCAGGAGCTGTTACAGATTGTGAGTGAGCGTACAGGCTATCCAACGGAGATGCTCGATCTCGACGTGAACATCGAAGCTGACCTGGGGATTGATTCGATCAAGCGCGTTGAGATTCTCGGCGCCTTTCAGCAGGCGCACCTGGCAGCCTTTCAAGAAATAACGCCAGAGTTGATGGAAAATCTCACCGGGTTGAAGACCTTGAGAGGGATTATTGACGCCGTGATCGGGGCTCTCAATGGGGCGTCTCATCCGCGTGAAACTGCGCTCAATGGTCCTGCCACATCGTCGCCACGCTCGATTGTTGATTCTCCCACTGCAACCCCTACTGAGAACGTGCGTGTCCCGCGCTTCCTCCTCTCTGCGGTTGAGGCTCCGCTTGACGGTCCCTCTCAACCTGCGCTGCCGCAGGGGCCAGTGATGCTGACCGATGACCAACGCGGGGTTGCAGAGGCGATTGCTGCGGACTTGCGGACACGAGGAATCTCGTCCCTCATGGTCAGACATGGGGCAAAAAGGGAAAAACTGGCTTCCGATAGCTATGCGACTGATCTGACTGATTTTCGTGCGGTGAAGGAGTTAATCGAAGCGCTCCGCCATGCACATGGTCCGCTCGGCGGAATCATTCACTGCCTGCCGCTGCGAGACCAGTCTGGGAAAGCTGCGCTTGACCCTGTGAGATGGCGAGAGTCGGTCGCGCTTCACGTGAAGAGTCTCTTCTCCCTGCTGCAGAACCTGGGTGCGGATATAAAAACAGCCGCAGAAAAACGTGCCGGGTGTGTGGTGGCTCTGACCTCGATGGGAGGACACTTTGCGAGTGATTGGGTGCCCGAAGAGTTCTGTCCGCTTGACGGCGGGATTGCCGGGATCATCAAAACGCTTGCCCTCGAGTGGCCGACGGTGCGCTGTCGGGTTATCGATATTGAGGCGAGGAGCGAGACGACAGCAGTCGCTGACTCTGTGCTGCAAGAACTCCGTGCTGCTGACAGCAACGTTGAAATCGGCTACCGCGACGGGCGACGATTTGTGTTGCGAGCCCGTCCTGCTTCTCTCCAAGAGGTGAACTCGAGCAGAATCGACACCAGTGACATTTTTCTCATCACTGGTGGTGCTCGTGGCATTACCGCAGAAATTGCTTGCGAGCTTGCTGCCCGGTATCGGCCAACGATCCTCATTGCTGGGCGTTCGGCGTTACCGAACGCTGACGAACCCTGGGAAACCGCTACGCTGTCTGGGCGAGAGTTGAAGCAGGTACTTATTCAACAGATGAGCCGCGCAGGGCAGCGCCCTCTCCCTGCACAGGTTGAGACAGTATACACACGTCTTCTCCATGAGCGGGAGGTACGCCAGAACCTCGCGCTCATGCGCGAAGTGGGTGCGACCGTGCGGTATCACCAAGTCGATGTCCGAGACGAACAGGCATTTGCCGGACTGATCGACACCATCTACGCCTCGTACGGACGGCTTGACGGGGTCATTCATGGCGCTGGTCTCATCGAAGATAAACTGCTTGAGGACAAAGCCCGTGCGTCTTTTGACCGAGTTTTTGATACCAAAGTCACCAGCGCTTTCGTGCTCAGCCACAAGTTGCGACCTGAGTCGCTAAAATTTCTCGTCTTCTTCTCATCGGTGGCTGGACGGTTTGGCAACCGGGGGCAAGGAGACTATGCGGCGGCAAACGAGGTACTGAACAAGCTCGCTGTCTACCTTGATCACCAATGGCCCGCACGGGTGGTCGCGATCGATTGGGGGCCGTGGGGAAAAACTGGCATGGTATCGAGCGCGGTCGAACGACACTTCATCGAGAGCGGGGTACAGGTCATACCTCCCACCGCTGGGCGTCAAGCTTTCGATGAAGAGCTTCGCTGCGGCAGGAAAGGGGAAAGAGAAGTTATTTGGGGGGATGGTCCATGGAAGACTGCCGCTTCTGTTGTCAGTGCTTCTTCTGTAGGGGGATTACCGCTCTTCCGCGATGCGGTTTGCTCGGTGGTCGGCAAAGCTGATGCGATCGAAGTGCTCTATCGATTAGACCCATCGTATGACCTCTACCTGCAGGATCACCAATTGGATGGGAAATCCGTCTTCCCTGCGGCTATGGCAATGGAACTCATGGCCGAAGTCGCCCAGCATGGGTGGCCTGAACGGCAGATGGTCGGGGTGCGCTCTCTCCGGGTGCTTCGCGGTATTGTGCTGGAAGATAGGGTGAAAGCCCTACGCATTATTGCATGTCCGCAGACGCAAACTGTCGCTAGTGAAGATCTGCGTGTTAATGTAGAGATTCGGGGAATGGACGAGGCTGCACCAGCATACTACCGAGCGACAATCCAACTCTCCACCAAACCGGCCGTTGCGTCATTCGCTCAAGCGCCGGGTCCTGTGGATATCCGGCCGTTCCCTCTGAGTGCAGCAGATGCCTACGGTCACTGGCTCTTTCATGGGCCACGCTTTCAAGGGATCTCAAAAATTGAGGGAATCAATGGCAACTGGCTTGTGGCTTTAGTGAAACCGTCGTCACCCGAACAGTGTGTATCGCGTGCGGCACCTGGTCATTGGCTCATCGACCCGGTAGTGGTCGATAGCGGCTTCCAACTGGCGATCTTGTGGGCGCGAGCGCACAATGACATGACTCCGTTGCCCGCCTCCCTTGGTTCGTTGCGCTGTTTTGGTGTTCCATTGGGGAAAAGGCTTCGCTGCCATTTACAAGCGGAGTCCCGCGCGGGTGGGTCAATGCTGACAACGCAGCTTTTCTTCTCGGAATTGGATGGTCGCTTGGTTGGTCTCATTGAAGACATGGAATTTTCCTGTAGCAAATCACTGAACCGCCTGGGCGGCAAGGCTGTATCTCGGCTCCTGGAGGCGCGTTAGGAGTGGAGTTGGTGATCGGGCACCCTCGGTCGGTCGATGATATCGCCATCATTGGGATGGCGTGTCTCTTCCCTGGTGCGCCAGATGTGCAAGCGTATTGGGAGAACATTGTTGGGAAGGTGTGTGCGATTGGGGACCCACCTCCTGGGTGGGCAGGAGAGGAGATCTTTGATCCGCACTCACACGAACCAGACCGTATCTACTGCCGCAAGGGGGGCTTTCTCGGAGACCTTGCCCGTTTCGATCCGCTCGCCTACGGCGTCATGCCGCGTGCAGTCGATGGTGCTGAACCTGAGCACTTCCTTGCGCTCCGAGTTGCCCATGAAGCATTAGCCGATGCTGGATACCTCAATCGCCCGTTCAATCGCCAGAAGGCTGGTGTCATTCTCGGACGCGGAACCTTCCTGAATCGGGGGAACGTTACCGCTCTGCAGCATGGGTTGATTATTGACCAGACCTTGCGCGTGCTTACTCAGTTACACCCTGAGTACAGCAAACAGGAACTGCACGTCCTGAAAGAGCAATTGAAGGCCAGCTTGCCTGCCTTCAATACAGAAACTGCACCGGGGCTGGTGTCGAATGTCATGTGTGGACGCATTGCAAATCGCCTCGACTTGCAGGGCCCGACGTATGCTGTTGATGCGGCCTGTGCATCGTCTCTTATCGCTCTTGATCTCGGAGTGCGTGACCTCCAAAGCAATCGGTGCGATCTTGTTCTCGTTGGCGGCGTCAGTATCTCGACGCCGGCGATTGTGTTCATGGTGTTTTGCCAACTGAGTGCCCTTTCTCGCAGCGGTCAGATTCGTCCCTTCGATGCCAACGCGGACGGGACGTTGCTGGGAGAAGGAATTGGGATGGTTGTCCTGAAACGTCTCCAAGATGCCAGACGGGATGGTGACCGTATCTACGCAATGGTCAAAGGCGTTGGTGTGGCGAGTGATGGCCGGGCTCTTGCAGTGCTTGCGCCGCGACTCGAAGGCGAGGAACTCGCTTTACGCCGGGCGTATGAGGAGGCTGGCATCTCGCCGAGAACAGTCGAGCTGATTGAAGCGCATGGTACTGGTACCCTTGTTGGTGACCTGACAGAAATCCAAGCGCTTCGGCGGGTGTTTGGTGATCGTGAGGGGCTGTATCCACATTGTGGATTGGGTTCAGTCAAGTCAATGATTAGTCACACTATTCCCGCAGCGGGGGTCGCTGGCCTCATTAAAGCCACGCTGTCGCTTTATCATAAGACGTTGCCACCAACACTGGGCTGTGAAGCTCCCAACCCAAAATTTGAGCTAGAGAAGACACCTTTCTACATTAATACAGAGACACGCCCCTGGATTCATGGAGGACAGGAGCCTCGCCGTGCGGGTGTGAACGCGTTCGGCTTCGGTGGGATTAACACTCACGTGCTTCTCGAGGAAGTTTCCGTTGAAGAGGAATCGGGTTGTTGCCAGAGAACCTGGGACTCGGAAGTGGTGATTGTGCAAGGGTCGTCTCGAGCCGAGATCATTGCTCACGGAGAGCGCCTGCGCGACTATGTAGAGGCCAACCAGAACGTCTGCTTGCGAGACGTTGCGTATACATGTAACGGAGAACTCCGTGAGTCAACACTGCACCTTGCTATCGTTGCCACCTCAGTTGCTGAACTTTCGCAGAAGCTGAATCATGCGCTGCAACGGTTGTCTGATGCCAAGCGTCAGCGCATAAAAGATAGGAGCGGTATTTATTTCTTCGAAGAGCCGCTCGCTCGTCAGGGAAAGCTGGCCTATCTGTTTCCCGGAGAAGGGGCACAATACACGAACATGCTTGTTGACCTTTGCCTGTATTTCTCAGAGGTCCGGGCCTGTTTTGACCGGGCTGATCGCGTCTTTCTTGAGAACAGCCGACCGTACGTTCCGAGTCAGGTCATATTCCCACCGCCGCTTGAAACTCACAGCGAGGAAACGGCCCTCTGGCAGGTCGATATTGCGGTTGCCGCAGTATTCTCTGCCAATCGAGCTCTTGCCACTCTCCTGTCTCGCCTTGGGGTCAGGCCAGGGGCAATCGTCGGCCATAGCAGCGGAGAATATGCGGCGCTCTTAGCCGCCGGTGCAGTTGAGGTAAGCAGTGAGGAAGATCTGCTCCAGCATGGCCTGGCGTTAAATACTGTGTATGCAGCGGTTGAGGAGCGTATTCCTGCGGCAACCTTGATCGCAGTCGGAGTGGGCCGCCCTGGTGTACTCCAGGCGGTATTAAAGCAATGCCCGGGTCCTCTCTATGTGACTATGGACAATTGCCCACACCAAGTGATTCTGTGCGGGACAGAAGAAAATGCGAACGCGGCGATGGCAATGCTCCGCAGTCAGGGTGCGATTTGCACAGTCCTTCCCTTCAAACGCGGGTATCATACGCCCTTGTTTGCGCCGGTATCGAAAGAATTCGCCCGCTTTTTTCAAAAGCTGCAAGTAGTTGCTCCTCACGTGCCACTATACTCGTGCGCAACCGCGCAGCTCTTTCCTGCTGTCCCTGACAACATTCGCCAGCTCGCTGTCTCCCAATGGTCAAGTCCGGTGCGCTTCCGTGAGACTATTGAGGCAATGTGGAAGGCGGGGGTACGGGTCTTTCTTGAAGTCGGGCCTCGGGGAACCCTCGTTGGGTTTGTTGATGATATTCTTCGAGGCAAACCCTATGTGTCAATCCCACTGAATGTGACACATCGCTCTGGTATCATGCAGTTGAATCACGCAGTCGGGCTCCTCGCCGCGCACGGCGTTCCTATGCAACTCGATTATTTGTACGAACGACGACAACCGCGGCGCCTTGATTTCAAGGCGACAGCAAAAGAGCTTCCGATGCAGCAATCATCTATGCGAGTCGCTTTGGACCTGCCGATTGCGCGTGTTCAGAGTACTGGCGTGGTGAAGAAGGGAAAGGCAACGCTTGAAGGAACCAAACCTTCTCTCGTGGCTGAGCAGGAGAGAGAAAACTCCTCCATGCCAACAGGACTGATACAGAACGACGTTCCGTCACAATTCACAGATACACTGCTGCTCTCGCGCGATGCGCTGGAAAAACCTGCGCCTGCGCCTCTCTTGTCTTTGACGCGCGCAAGGATACCAGCTGACACCCGTACGCACGTGATGAGTAGCTATTTACGCACGATGGAACATTTCCTTGAGGTGCAAGAGCAGGTTGTCCGCGCGTTCTTGCGCGGAGACTCAGCGGCCGGGGGTCCGTCTTCCACTCAACGAGATGGGCAAGCGACACAACAGGTTCTGTCTCAGCTCCCGTCTCTTACGCAGAATTGGTCTTTTCCGCATGAGGACATGCGTGTCGCTGTTGTACAGCCCCCTTCCTCGATCGAACAGCAGCCGCCAGTAGGACATGGACAGCAAAAAGAAGTGCTCATCTCACGGTTCCTTGCCTTGGTCAGTGACAAGACTGGATATCCTATCGAGATGCTCGACCTGTCGCTCAACATGGAAGCTGATCTTGGCATCGATTCAATCAAGCGGATAGAGATTCTTGGGTCGTTTCAACAAGACACGGGGTTGATTCAACCGGAAGAGCTAGAGCAGGTTGCGGGACTCAAGACGTTGGGAGAGGTCATTGCACACTTCAGTCAGCAGGCTGAAGCCATACCGCCGACTCCTGCGCCAAGACACACAGCCGCTAATGGGATGTCTGTTGCAGCCAGCGGGCAATTAGTCTCTCCACGAGAAAACGGTGGAAATAGGGTGCAAGGGCCGTTTCTCAAGACGGTCCGATCGATAACAGATAATGAAGAAACCGTTGTTGTCTGTTCTCTCAATGCGCAGAGCGATGTCTTTCTCCGACACCATACAATTGGGGGACGGGTATCGGTTCTTGATGAGAGTAAATGGGCAATGCCGGTCGTGCCATTGACCGTGAGCCTTGAGCTTATGGCTGAGGCCGCAACGTTGTTACAACCTGGGAAATTCCTCATTGCGATAAAGCAGGTACGAGCAGCTCGCTGGTTCGCACTGGAAAACGACCGACGCACTGTCATGGTTCATGCAAAGCGGACCGTACCTGATCCATACGATATGCAGGATGCCGTTGAGGTGCGAATTTTCGCATCAGACGAGCAGGGGCTTTCGCCTGGTCCGCTTATCATTCAAGGAACGATGGTTTTTGCTGAGCAATACCCAGCGCCACCACAGACCACGGACTTTGCCCTCCACAACGAGCGACGATACCAATACTCACCTGATGAATTCTATACAAAAGTCATGTTCCACGGGCCGCTCTTTCACAGTGTGCTCTCTATCGATCGTTGTGGCGAGAATGGGGCTCACGCGACCGTTCGATCTGGGAAAGAAACCGGCTTCTTCCCCTCAATGCCAGAAGCAGGGTTCGTGCTTGATCCTGTGCTCCTTGATGCTGCCGGACAGGTCGTAGGGTTCTGGGCGGCTGACCGGTTAGCGGGCGGGTTTGTGGTATTCCCGGTGGGATTTGCAATGCTGCAGTTGTACGGTCCGCTTTTGGACGTTCCTCATTCCCTCTTATGCCGATCTCGCAGTCAACTTCTTGGTCATGAACGCGTGCGTTCTGACATCGAGTTTGCTGATGCCGAAGGCTTCATCCGCGCACAGGTGAATGGTTGGGAGGATACGCGCTTTGACTTTCCCAGAGCGTTTGTGCATTTTGTCCTGGCTCCCCAAGAGACCATACTGAGCGAACGGTGGCCGGAGGCCGCTTCTCTCGTTTCTGACGATTCCGAAAAGAGGCTGTGGTGCTGCCGGGTGCGGCTCGCGAATTTGCCAGAAGCGCTTTTCGACGCTGGGAGCCCAATCTGGCAACATGCGTGGGCGCGACTCATTCTCAGCAGCCGAGAATACGAACAGTGGCAGACCTTGAAGGGTTCTGAAAAGCGACGGGCAGAATGGCTCCTCGGGCGCCTTGCGGGAAAAGACGCCGTCCGGCAACTGCTTCTCGATCGAGAAGGGGTGCAACTCTGTCCAGCTGATATGGAGATCGTTCCGGATGAGCACGGCGCTCCCTCTATCCAAGGAACATGGACCAAAACGCTTCCTGGCGTCCCGATGATTTCACTTGCCCACTCCAACGGCGTTGCCGTCGCTGTTGCCGCAGAGTACGAAGCGTACGATGGGATAGGGATTGATGTCGAAACGGTGCGAGACCTGCCTGACGAAGGGAGGGCAGCGGCATTTAGTGCTGCGGAACACGCAATGCTCCCGCGGTCGGGGGGGGGGATTGCGCAGGAGTGGAG
>CAZCWX010000373.1:0-4393 GCA_964502465.1 uncultured Enterobacteriaceae bacterium
AGGTCCAGGCGTCATTGCGAGCAGAGCGAAGCAATCTTTGCCCGAAAATAGAGATTGCTTCGTCGCTTAGCGCTCCTCGCAATGACCGTCTCATCTTCTCTGCTCCTCTGTTCGTCCAGAGTTTTGTCTCACGGTCCTAAGCGACATTACTATCTGTTCCCTGTATTTCGTTTTGTGGCGATGATGACCCCCGAAACCCAGCTCAGCTTCGTAAGCATCAGGTCTGACCGCTGCTCTAACGTGGCGATCAAGGCCGCTGCTTTCGCCCCATGGCCGGGCGGCCAATTCGCTTGCGGCAGCATGTCATCGATGACATACAGACCGCCCGGGTTGAGCAACGCGAGCGTCTCTTCGAGATGATCGTATTTTCCAGGCCAGGTGTCGGCGAAAATGAAATCGAATGCCATATCTCTAAGTGTTGCAAGAAATGTGGCGCCATCGGTCAGGTGAAAAGTCACTCGCCGATCGTTTCCCAAATGACGCCGCGCGATTGATTGGACTCGTCCATCATTATCAACCGAAAGCAGCGTAGAGGCACGATCCATTCCGTCAAGGAGCCATGCGGTGGAAAGGCCAGTGCCTGTACCGAGCTCAAGGAACAGGCCCGCAGGCTTCGTTGCCGCCAGTGTACGTAAGAGACTCCCAGTTTGTGGCTCTGAGGCCATGGGAAAGGCTGAGGCGATGGTATCTTGCTGAATTGCCTGAAGAACGGCTGGAGGAAAAAGGTGTCGATCATTCATATTCGCGCCTGTGCCCGAAGCGTGACTCGTGTTGTGTGACAGTCTGGACGACAGCTTAGATTCTACGTATCATGCACCACGGTTTTCCAGTTTCAGGCTGCTTCCTTGAGCAACTGACTCACCGTTGGAAAATGCTCCACGGCGACCATGGTCATGAGAGTCTTGAAGACGTCTGGCCGGGTGCGAACGGCATTCACGATGAGTTGCAGCGGAGTGTTGCCGGTGCCTTCACCAATTCCGTCCACTGTGCATTCGGCTTGGCGGAAGCCGTTTTCGAGGGCAGCCAATGAGTTCGCCACCGCGAGGCCGATTTCATTATGGCAATGGACACTCCAGGTGATTTTGGCGCTGTTAGCTACTTGAGACCGCAGGAACTGGCAAAGCGAACCAAACTGTGAGGGAACCGCATAACTTACGCTATCGGCGATGGAAATGGTTGTAGCGCCAGCTTCGATGGCGGTGTTACAGATTCTGACGAGTAACACGGGATCAGCACGCGAGGCGTCCTGGGCGGAGAACATAATGTGATCGACATGCTGCTTTGCGTGCGCGACGGCGACGGCAGTGGTGTCGATGGCTTGCTGCCAGGTCTTCTTGGCTTTCTTGAGGAAATCATTCGACGTGGGGCTGAAAATGTTAACGCCGGGTTCTCTGGCACGTCCAACGCCTTCAAGCACCCTGTCCACATCTTTAATATTCACACGGGCGAGACCGTAAACGACAGGGCCGTTGATCGCCTCGGCGAGCTGTTGTATCGTCTCAATTTGTGAAGGACCGCCGTAGCCGACTTCGATGGCATCGACGTTCAGTTGTTCGAGTTGCCGGGCAAAGCGCAGTTTCTGTTCCGTGGTCATTGTCACGCCCGAGTTACGTAAGCCATCTCGTAGCGAGGTATCATAAATTTTCACCTGTTCACGTTCCATAGCTGAGTCCTCTCGTTCCTTTTCTCCTTATGATAGGTAGCGTGTCGATGAAACTCTACACACTTACGATCCCTCTTCAAAACTTCCAGTCGGTTCGAAGGGGCCGCGCGGTGATTATCTTCATAAAATATCGGCCTGGTGTATTATCGAGGTCTTGTCCTACCAGTCTGTGTAGCGATTCAGTTCCTTCCTCTGCCTGCCAACGTCATCTCTTGATTTCGCTGCATCAAAGCGGCCACACCCACAGCAGCACCGGCATGCCAACCACCACCACAATGATTTCCACTGGTAGACCGAGTCGCCAGTAGTCGCCGAAGCGGAAGCCGCCAGGCCCAAGAATGAGCGTGTTGTTCTGGTGGCCGATGGGTGTCAGGAAGGCGCAGGAGGCACCAATGGCTACCGCCATCAGGAAGGAGTCGGGATTGACGCCAAGCTGTGCTGCGGTGCTGAGCGATATCGGGCACATCACCGCCGCGGTTGCGGCATTGTTCATGAAATCCGACAGAGTCATGGTGACCACCAGAATCACAGCTAACCCGATTACCGCCTGCCCTTGGGCCACGTGTTCAAGGAGAAAACGTGCAATCAGATCCGCTGCACCCGTGGACGCCATTGCTGCAGCAACCGGAAGCATTGCCCCCAACAGCACAATCACCGGCCAATCGACTGCCTGATACACAGAACGCGGCGGAACGATCCGCACCGCCATAAAAGCAAGCACCCCGGCAGCAAACGAAACCGCCACGGGTAGCAAGCCAAAGGCTGCTACGCCTACCGCTACTGCCATGATGAGCGCAGCAGTAATCGCCTGCCCTTTTCTTGGAACATAAATGTCACGCTGTGCCAACGGCAGACAGCCGAACTCGGTGGCGAATCCAGACAGGGCTTCTGGTGCCCCCTGCATGAGCAACACATCGCCCGCCTGGATGGGTGTGGCGCGCAGGCGCTTGATCGAGCGTTGCCCCTGACGTGACACGGCCAGCAGGTTGAGGCCGTAGCGCGTGCGCAACTGGATATCGGTGGCCGAACGACCGACCAGATTCGCAGTCGGGATTACGACCAGTTCCTGGATCACGATCTCGTCCGACCGTGTTTGCTCTGCATCCTCGTCCGCTGACGGAGAAGCGTTCCGTGTTGTATCTTTGTTGCTCTGTTTGTCTCCGGTCTCTTCTGCCCCATCGTTATCTTCCGTACCAAGAGGGACATGCTCTTCAAGCTTGAGTCCGAGGTTTGAAAGCACCGATGCGAGGGAATCCGGCTCGGCCTCGATAATCAAAAGGTCATCCGTTTGCAACACGCGACGAGGATTAGGCGCGATAACCCGCAACTCGTTACGCACCATGCCGACGATCTGAGCGTCGGCCTCATCGAGTGTTTGTTCTACCTCGCGGAGGGTCTTGCCCACTGCTTTACTGTCTTCGACCACCCTGACTTCGGTCAGATAGGCGCCAGTATCAAAACTTCCGGCGTTCGCTTGTTTGCGTGCGGGTACCAGACGCCAGCCGACCGACACGACAAAGATGACCCCGATAGCGGTAATGGCCAGTCCAACCGGGGTGAAGTCAAACATGGCGAAGTTGCCCATTCCGGCCTCCGCCCGGATTCCGGAGACAATCAGGTTGGGTGGGGTGCCGATCAGCGTGGTCGTGCCTCCCAGAATCGAGCCGAAGGCCAGCGGCATCAGGACTTTGCCGGGTGGCAGATGTTGTTTGTCGGCGATCTGAATAGCCACTGGCATCAAGAGCGCCAGCGCACCAACGTTGTTCATGAAACCCGACAGCAGCGCAGCCAGACCAGTAAGCGCCGCGATGTTCCCTGTTGGCCCTGCTGAGGTCGGCAGGATGCGCTGCGCCAGCGCATCCACAGCCCCGGTAATCTGCAAACCGTGGCTGAGCACGAGCACACAGGCAACCGTAACAACCGCCGGGTGACCAAAACCGGCGAAAGCCTCGCTGCCAGGCACGAGCCCGGCAAACACACAGGCCAGCAGAGCCCCTGCGGCGACCATGTCATGACGCCAGCGCCCCCATATGAACATGGCCATTGTTGCCACTAAAACTGTAATGATGATACTTTGACTAGCAGTCATGAGGGTTCTTCTACCACATTCAATGTCGCTCCCTGGGAGATAGGCTCAGGAGAGCCAAATTTCGCATCAACCATCGTTTGGCACCCCAATGTATTGGCAAGCGCATATAACCAAGCCATCAAAAAACGGCTATTCCCGCTCGCTGCAGCAGGCTTGGGAAGCTATAGTCCGGCAGTTCACTGAATGGGGAGAGGAGGCGATTAGGTTAACGACCTGCCACCATCGACATGGAATAGCGAGCCAGTGCTGTAGTCGGACTCGGCGACAAAGACAACGAGTTCGGCGACTTCCTCAGGAGTGCCAGCACGTTTCAGCAGGGTCTTGTCAATCTCGCGTTGCTGCACCTCCACCGGAGTATCCTCTTGAAACAACATTGGACCAGGAACGATGGCGTTGACCATCACTTGCGGTGCTAATTCCATTGCCAGACCTTGGGTAAAGGTAATCACACACGCCTTCGAGATAGAGTAGGGGATATAGTCAACCCACGGCCGCTGGCCAGCCACATCAGCCATGTTGATAATATGTCCCCAACCCCACTCGCGCATACGCAGACCAATCTTGTGAGCGCACAGAAACGTGCCCGTGAGATTGACTTCGAGCACCTGTTCCCACTGCTCTATGGTCAGGGTATCGACGGG
>CAZCWX010000374.1:0-15478 GCA_964502465.1 uncultured Enterobacteriaceae bacterium
TAAGTTGAACGTTCTCATCTTGTGGTGCGGGCCTCTGGCCTGCACCCAGCCATGCAGGCGAGGGCGCCTGCACCACAAAAATCGATCAAGTTATTCTTGGATGGTTCCTTAACCTTTCAATCCAACCTCCCGTGCAAACCGCGCCATCAGTTCCATGAGCTGGGCGAATTCTCCGGTCCAGGCACGGAAAGAGAGGTACACGTGGTGCACGCCAAGTTCGGCGTAATGCGGGACATCTTTGATGACCTGCTCAAGGGACGGTGCTGCTAAGGGAAGGACACAGATGTAGAGTTCCTCTGGCTTGCGGCCTGTTTTCAGGGTCAGTTCCCGTAAAGTGTCGAGCGGACTTTTCAGATCTTCTGGTCCTTTGGCCATGGCAACCCAGCCATCCGCCAGGCGGGCGACTCGCCGCAACGCTCCTGTTGTCATACCACCGACGAGAATCGGTGGTCGCGGCTTTTGCAGCGGCTGGGGAACAAATTTGATGTTGTCTACCTGAAAGTGACGCCCTCTGAAATGCGGAACGTCTTGGGTCCACAGTGCTTTGAACATCTCGATCGTTTCATCAGTGCGGCTGCCGCGTTCCTTGATCGGCACTCCCAGGGCGGTGAACTCGGGCTCTAACCATCCAGCACCGACACCAACTACAATACGGCCTCCAGAGAGGACATCAATGGTCGCGAGGGCCTTAGCAGTGTACAACGGATGGCGGTAGGGGAGGATCAAAACCGCAGTGCCCAGTTTCACCCGAGTCGTCTTCAGGGCCAAGGCACTCAGGACTGTCAAAGGTTCAAGGAAAGGGTCATCGGGGTTAAAGGCGTAGCCTCCTTCAATCTTGGTAGGGAAGACAATGTGATCAGCAACCCAAACCGTGCTGTAGCCCAAACCCTCGGCAGCCTCTGCGGCAGCGACGAGCCGTTTCGCTGGCTCGGTGTTCGCGAACGTGGTGAAGTGGGGCAAGACGAAACCGTAGTCCATACGTATCTCCTTATAAAGTAGCCTCTACTCCTTTTTCCAGCCCCATTGCTACACGAAAGATGCCCTCCTGGGCAGCACGGAACTTCTCACACCAGTCTTTGAGCGCTGTACGAATCTTTTCTTGTCGTTCTGAGGTCGTCGCGTATTCAAGGACCATAGCGTAGACAGGCTCTCCATGCGCTTCTGCCTCTCCCATGTGTGCGTAGAAGAACTCAAGCGCTTCCCTACGCAGCCCATATTTCTCTGACAAGGCTTGTACGAGACGCTGGTTTGAATTCTCGCGACGGCTCTCGCCGCCGATTGACATCGCCGCAAGGGTTACTAAACCGTACTCGCGGCGGCTCAGTTCCAACACCCAGTCGACATAGTCGATCGCCGCTTTGGCCACGTGCGGATGGGCCAGTTCTGCTGTAGTAGCACCGAAAGCTTCGGCGAGACGCCGTGAGAGCGCCCAGTGGGCGTCGTCGCCGCGTCCCATGACCGTTTCCTCATCAATTAGGTTCTCCACAATATGGCGGCGCAATTTTTGGTCCACTGGACCAAGGCCGGTGTTGAGGAAAACGCCGCCAAAGGCGCGCACATGCTGGCCGGTACGATAGTGGTGCTGGATTGCCCACTTTTTCAGCGCCTGACGATCCATAGTGCCAGCCATCACACCGTCAAAAAAACTCTTGCCGTAGAGGGGTGCTTGCTCCTGTTCGTGCATGTAGGCACGTAGTTCCGTCACAAACTTGTCCGCCGACATAGCCATACAGTACCTCCTTTTCCCTAACTCCGACCTAGGTATGAGACTCTGCTCGGACTGTTTTCACTCTGTAGCACTATTGAACAGGAGGAAGAAAGGGGCATAGAGTTGGTTTTCATCCTCTCCAGAGAAACTCAGGAGTAAGAATTGTACAGGCACAGAGCTGAGAAGAGGTTCACTAGCAGTTTTTCATTGAGTCCTCTTTTGGTGCCCTTCTTTGCCACCACAGACACCTGTAGTGAAAGCACCTGCCACTCATCTGTGGTCCTAATCTGGAAGAGTCGTCCAAAAACAGTTAATATCGTCAATGGCTGGTCAAATCGAAGAAGAAAAAACGGAAGAGAGGAACAGATGAAAAAACAAGGCAAGGGAGAACAGATCGTCGTTTCAGAGACGCAGCGTCAGATCTTACGAGAAGCGAGAGAACGCCTGGGATTAACGCAGGCCACACTCGAGAAGAAGGCGCGGGTGGGCAAAACATATGCCTGGTATGTCGAAACGGGGACGACCAAAACGACGGCGCTCGTTCCCTTTTTGCGCTTAGTCTCGACTCTGCAAAAAGAAGCTGCGCGAGGAGAGGTGCCAGCGCGGCTTGCCACCGGATTACAGAAGCTTGCCCAGTCCTTGGAAAAGCGCCGCTCGGCCCCAGCCAAACGATAACGGACGCTCACAGACTACCGTCTTGCGTGGGAAGCAGGAGAGACGCAACCTGGTGCGTCTCTCTCGGATCGTTGAGAGCACCCTGATGTGAGAACCGCTCTACATTCTGCCCACAGAGGCGTGGTTGCAGTGGTCGAGGGATAGAGGCCGAGGAAGAGGCAGTATCTCTTCTGGCAAAGGTGCTGAGGAAGGGCGAAAGCACAAAACTTGTACCCATCACGGTTCTCTGGCTGATGGAAGCTATGTTGTGCAGTTTTCCTCTTCTCCTGCACTTTCAGTTCAGGGAGCGGTGATTGATAAGGGAACGTGTGGGAATCTTTCCGCCGAGACTTTACCACCTGGCGTTCATCCTGTACAAAAGCCTGGTATGCGTGATGACGGGTTCAAATACCAACCGGGAGATATTGTCACACACGTCGGCTTTCTCAAGCCGACACGCCACCCGGCCGTGCCTCGCTTCCAAGTGATCGCCCAAACGCTTGAGATGGCTCCGCATGGCCCACAGCGGTACTACTACATCCGTCCGGCGGCATCGCGCAACTCTGGAGTAGAGGGCACCATCGACACGATCCGGGTGCAGGAAGACCACCTCGCGTCCCTTCAGGAAGAGGAGTGAACAAAAATCAGCTTGTGAAAACTGACAACGAGATCTCTGCGCCCTGGACCGATCGAGTCCTGAATGCTATCGAACGCCTGGGAAACCGACTGCCGGATCCAGCCGCGTTATTTTTTGTGTTGCTGCTTGCGGTGTGGATCATTTCTGCCTTGCTCGCTCCCGTCGAATTTTCCGAGATCGATCCACGCACCAACCAGCCAATCCGAGTGCAAAACCTGTTAACCGGCAAAGCTCTTGCAGCTTTTCTGGCCAACATGGTGACGACGTTTACCAGTTTTCCTCCGCTCGGTGTTGTTCTCGTCGCCTTGCTCGGCGTCGGCGTTGCCGAGCATACCGGATTCATCAGTGCCGCGTTGAAGAGACTCCTCAGCTTCACGCCCACGGCACTGCTGACTCCAATCCTGCTGCTGGTCGCTATTATCAGCCACACGGCAGTCGATGCCGGATATGTGCTGGTGATCCCTCTCGGAGGGATTATCTTTTATGCAGCAGGGCGACATCCGCTCGCAGGGATTGCTACTGCATTTGCTGGGGTCTCCGGTGGTTTCAGCGCGAACTTCATTCCCTCTGCGCTCGATTTGATACTCCAGGGACTCAGCCAATCTGCTGCCCAGCTTGTTGATCCCGCACGCCTGGTGAATCCGCTGTGCAACTGGTTTTTTACTAGTGTATCAAGTCTTCTCATTATCGGGATCGGTTGGATTCTCACCGATCGGGTCATTGAACCGCGACTCCGACAGACCCCGGTTGACGGTGACCCGGCAGGACTGCCACGGATGGAGGAATTGAGCCGTGCCGAGCGTCGCGGCCTCCTGGCGGCGCTGCTCTCCATGGCAGCGAGCCTGCTGTTGCTGACCGTTGTGGCTGCGTCAGGCGATTCGCCACTACGGTCACCGCAAGGGGAGTTAACGGCAGCGACCGCACCGTTGATGCAGGCGATTGTTCCACTGATTTTTCTGTTTTTTCTCATTCCCGGAGTGGTGTATGGGTATGTTGCCGGCACGGTACACAGTCATCGGGACATCATTAAAGGCATGAGCGCATCGATGGGCACGATGAGCTATTACATTGTGCTCGCTTTCTTCGCCTCGCTCTTCATCGCGGCCTTTGGCCAGTCGAATCTTGGCGCTTTGCTCGCCCTCAAGGGAGCAAGTCTCCTGAAAGCTCTTGCACTTCCTGGGGCCGCGACGATTGTCGGGATCATCTTCCTTACCGCAATTGTGAATCTCCTGATCGGTTCAGCGTCGGCGAAGTGGGCCCTGCTCGCGCCCATTTTCGTGCCGATGCTCATGCAGCTTGGCTTTTCTCCGGAACTCACACAGACGGCATATCGGATTGGCGACTCGACGACAAATATCATTACGCCACTCATGCCCTATCTGCCGCTCGTGGTCGTCTATAGTCAGCGCTATGTGACCTCCGCCGGCATCGGCACCATTATTTCCTTGATGCTGCCATTCTCGTTCACGTTTCTCATCACCTGGACGCTTTTTTTGCTTGTGTATTGGGGGCTGGGAATTCCGCTAGGGATACAGGCGCCGTATACGGTGCCGTAGATCACCATGGGTGCAGTTTTTGGTCTTTTTGTCATGCTGAGCCGCAGGCGAAGAAGCTCCTTTCTGACTGAGACCTTCTTGCTATCAGAGGTGCTCATACATCGAATCACAGGACAGTGACCCCCTCACCCGCAGCCACTATGCGTCTGTTGTCCCCGTTGCTATCGATGGACTCTACCCAGAAGGAATCGTCGTTCCCCTCGGTGTTCGCGGTGGTTGCTGTGGCCTTGCCCTTGCCGATCGTGGCTTTCTTGCTGGCGGTGGCCAGTGGACTGAGATCCTTAGCCTTGGCAATCACCGCGTTAAGCTGAACGTCGGCTCCCACCCTGTTCTGGCTCGATCTGCCCTGATCCTGGGCGCATACTGCGCCAAGGCCAAGCACGAAGATTAAACCGAGCACGAATAATACCTGCTTCATCGTCATTCTCCTTAGCATTATATTTCCCTCAGCTTTTGCTTCCTGGGGTGCCTGTGCTAGAGTCCGAGCAGGTTGCACGAATTGTCAAAGGAGGGGAACACAATGACTAGGCCCTTAGAAGGATATCGGATCATTGACTGGACGATTTGGCAGCAAGGCCCAGTGGCAACGATGATGCTCGCCGATCTCGGAGCAGAAGTCATCAAGGTTGAAGAGCGGATAGGCGGAGATCCCGGTCGTGGCGTCATGAGTATCGGCGGCAGCACGACCGGAGGAGAGGGGAAACGAAATTACTACTTCGAGGCCAACAATCGCCACAAGAAAAGCATTGCGCTGGACTTGAAGAAACCTGAGGGGCGCAGGATTGTCTACCGACTGATCGAAAAGTCTGACGTGTTCGCCCAGAACTTTCGCAAGGGAGTGGCGGCAAAGCTGGGCTTAGATTACCAGACGCTCTCTCGCTACAATCCAAAACTGATCTATGCCAGCGCTTCGGGCTATGGACCGAAAGGACCAGACGCAGGGGAGCCTTCTTTCGACTATATGGGGCTCGCGCGCTCCGGCATCATGACTGCCGTGGGTGAACCTGACATGGACCCTCAGAATATCACTGGTGGTATCGCTGACCAGATGGGCGCTATCATGCTGGCGCATGGGATCGTGGTCGCGCTGCTGGCCCGCGAGCGGTTGGGTGTTGGCCAGGAAGTCGATACCTCACACCTGGGCAGTATGATGGCTTTGCAGGGATTAAATCTCTCCTGTCGACTCACTCTTGGGAAGGAGTTCAAACGTTTTTATCGCACTAAAGCGGTGAACCCATTGTGGAATCACTACAAGTGTCAGGACGATAAATGGATCTGTCTGGCCATGCCGCAAGCAGATCGGTATTGGTCGGACTTTTGTAAAGCCCTCAGTATCCAAGAACTGGAGAAAGACCCGCGATTTGCCACCATGAAGGTCAGGGGCAAGAATACTGAGGAGCTGATTACGGTCCTCGATGCAGTCTTTGCCTCCAAGCCGCGAGACGAATGGATGCGTATTCTGAAGGCTGGCGGAGACTTCATTTATACCCTCGTGAATAACATCAACGACCTGCCTGAGGATCCCCAGATGCTCGCGAACGAGTATGTGGTGGATTATGACCATCCAGCCTGGGGACCGATCAAGGTGGTGGGATCGCCGCTGATCCTGAGCAAGACCTCGGCGGATCCCAGAGGGACAGCGCCGGAATTTGGTGAGCACACCGAACAGATCTTGATTGACACTCTTGGTTACTCTTGGGATGATGTCGTTCGGCTCAAAGAAGAGCAAGTGATCTAAAGCGGTCAGCTGTTAGCTGTCAGCATTCAGCTTGGACAAGAGAAACAGAGAAACGGGAAAAGAGAGAACTGGCCAAAGAAGATCGGGATAGATACGAGGAAGGGCTGGGGCTCTGTCTCAATTCTCTATTTCTCCCAGATTTTTCGGCTCTTCTCTTTTCCTTACCAAAGAGGGCTCCCTGCCATGTCATGGCCTCCGCGTTACACGATTCTTCTCCTGCTCTTCCTATTGTCGCTGGTGAACTATATCGATCGGGTGAACATCTCTATTACTGCGCCGGTGATGATGCCAGAACTTGGCTGGGACACGGCGCTGTTTGGTGTGGTCTTTTCTGCCTTTGTTTTAGGGTATGCGGCCTTCATGATTCCGAGTGGACTTCTGGCTGATACCTGGAGTCCCAAGGCGCTGCTTGCGGTTGCCTGCTTTGGCTGGTCGTTTTTTACCTTACTGACCCCTTTGGGGAGCCATGCCTTTCTCTTGATGTTGGGGTTGCGATTTCTCGTCGGCGCGTTCGAGGCGGCAAGTTTGCCTGCCGCAACAGTCATCAACTCTCGTTGGGTGCCGAGGCACGAACTGGGCATAGCGCAGATGATCAGCCTCTCTGGTGTGTACGCTGGACAGCTCATTGCCTACCCTGTCTCGGCCTGGATTCTCGTGACCTTCTCGTGGCGCGAGGTTTTTTATCTCAACGCCTTGGTGGGGTTTCTGTGGATCGGTGTGTGGTTGTGGTATGGAGCGGACCGGCCTCCCCACTCGGCAGCAGTTGAAAAAGGAATCGGGGAATCGGGGAATCGGGGAATCGGGGAAGCCGAAGCAGGCAAAGAAGCGCCGCCTGAGAAGACCCGAGTACCGCTGGGAGCGTTGTTGAAGACACCAGCGGTTGCTGCCTTAGCCGCGTCGTATTTCTTCTGGGCGTATGGGCTTGCCATGGTGGTTGCCTGGCTGCCGACATACCTGGTACAAGCCAGGGGATTTTCTATCCAACAGATGGGATGGGTCGGGATGCTTCCAGTGGCAGGAGGACTCATTGGTGTGCTGGGTGGTGGGGTACTCTCTGACCGACTCATCAGGAGAGGGGTCAGCCCAACCTGGGCAAGAAAGGGTATTCCAGCGATAGCAATCGCAGTCTCTGCGCCGTTTCTGGCACTGGCGACGGCCATCGCTTCTCCGATTCTGGCGGTGTGTGGGTTCGCGGTGTTTCAGTTGATCACGACCTTAGGATTAGTCGCGTACTGGAGTATCCCGGTCGAAATGAACGCACGCCTTGCTGGTTCTATTGCTAGCATTATGAACTTTGGTGGTAACTTCGGCGGCTTCTTCAGTCCGATGGTTGCCGGGTTTCTCGTCGCCAGAACTGGCGAGTGGTCTCTGCCCTTTTATACTGCAGCAGTTGGTTGCCTTGTAGGAGCAGTGGTGTTGGGTCTTTTTGTGCCAGTGCGGGCGATTGACCTCATCGCTACTCAGAAGCTCGAAGAGGCGGCCAACCAACCTGTCTCACCAAAGCCGGCCGATACATCTGTGTAATGTCATGAGAAGAGACTTTTGCTTACGTCCCTAATGATTTTGACAAACGCATTCGGTAATGGCACCGGTGTTTATCCCGTAGCCATGCACTGAGGTCTTGTGGGGCAACCGTCCCGGTTGCCCAAGAGTGCAGGCGAGACGCCTGCACCACCAAGGGATTACCGGATTTGATCGTCAAGTTTCATCAGAGAGGCAACGGTATGCGTGTACTTTCGGAGAATTTTCGCTCTTCTCGTGCACGGTTTTCCAGTGGACACGACACTCCCCGTCAGTGGAGTTCGTCGGCAGCCACACGCGTTGAGAAAAGGAAACTCATAGTGACGAATAGTCCAGCGACTACGACCCATCTTCTTGCCTTTACGCAGGTGACGTTCTTCACGTTCTCTCCTTTACGTTTGCCTGTTGGCTTTACGCTGCTGGTCGGGTCCTGTCAACCTGAAGGAGCAGCAAGACGACGGCAGTTGTCCCGACATATTCTCATCTGGCATGCGCCCTTGACAGGCCAGGACACTTGTCTTGACTTTTACCAGGGGGTGAGAAATGATCCGCCTACCTGCGGTGAAAGGGAGTATGAGGCGACAAGGAGGTCAAAGATGCGCATACAGATTCTGGCGAAACGAGGCGGTGCTGTGGGACTGATGGCGACAGTCTTGCTGTGGGGGATAGTGAGTGCTGCTGTGGCTGAGGAGGAACCCGCCCTCATGGCTGGAAAAATGGAGTTCCAGAAAAACTGTGGAATCTGTCACGGGGTTAGTGGGAAGGGGAGCGGCCCGATCACACCGCTCTTAAAGGAAAAGCCTGCTGACCTGACCCAAATAGCCAAGAAAAATAATGGAGAATTTCCTTTTTGGGAGACGTATCGCATGATTGATGGACGCGAACCGATCGATGGACACGGCGGACGTGATATGCCGATTTGGGGGGATCGCTTTAAAGAAGAAGCAGGACAGACGCAAGGGGCCGATGCCATCGTCAGGGGACGGATTTTGGAAATTATCGTTTACCTGCAGTCTATCCAGGAAAAATAGTCCGTCTGGTTTGGTCAACCTGCCTGGCAGATATATATGAAGGAGATCTGCCAGATGGCGCAGGAGCCCGCGTGGGTAATCGGATCTGCGATCCGCATTTATACAGCCAGGATGACGCTTGACACTTCCAGGAAACCTGTGCCCCGCCGCTACTGGCTCTTTCCGGTTCTGCCATACTGTTACTGTATCCCCCGTCTGTTGGCCCGCTTTTGCCATCCCGTCTTCTACGCCGCTGGTTTGCCATTGGGTGTGGTTGCAATGGCCTTGTCCTTGCTGCCTGCAGGCACGGGACTGGCGCAAGATACGAAGAGTATTGTCGAAGGGAGACGTGAGTACCTCCAGTACTGCGCAGTGTGCCATGGCAAAGACGGAGATGGGAAAGGTCCAATGGTAAAACAACTCGACATTCATCCTGCGGACCTCACCCAGATTAGCAAGAACAATGGCGGTGAGTTCCCTTTTTGGCGCATGTATCAGATCATTGATGGTCGCGAGGAGGTGCAGGAAAAAGGGCCTCGTGTGATGCCGGTATGGGGGGCTGAATTTCAACAGGAAGCTGGCAGTGAGGGTCCTGAGGTAGAGTCACTGATAAAGGAACGGATCTTGCGACTGGTCTATTACGTGCAGTCTATTCAGAAATAGCAGGGTCGATCAAAAGCACTGATGTTCTCTGCATGTATGAACTGTTGGTACCATTATGGCAGTGCGAGAGCTTATTGCAGCTCATGCCGAAGGGAATAGGGAAACCGCAGTGTTCACCCTCGAAAAACCCTTTGAGGGCGGGACGGACGCGGTCGAGTTAGCTGGTTCGCTGACGACTATTCTCAGCGTGCTTCTTCTCCTGCTCGTCCTGGTCACCGTGTTTTGCGAAAGACGACGAGGCAGACCCTCTCTTTTCGGCCCCCTGCGTTTTACCAGCCTCTGTGTGTTTCCTTTGCTCATCCTTTTCTTCGGCAGCTTTGCTACATTGGAAGGATCGAAGAGAACAGGGTTTTGCCATTCCTGTCATAGTGCGATGGACCTCTACGTTGACGACATGTGGGATAAAGAGAGTACCACCCTTGCCGCGGTGCATTACAACAAGCGCCTGATTCAGACAGAAGAGTGTTACAGTTGTCACTCAGACTACGGGGTCTGGGGTACGGCCGAGGCGAAAGCGAGAGGTCTCGTCCATTTGTATTATTGGTTCACTAATGCTGCCACAGCGAGAGGGGAGGAACAGATCACGCTGTATGGCAGCTATCAAAATAGTCTGTGCCTCTACTGCCACGCCGGCTCCCAGAGTTTTTTAGCATCGGGCAGGCAGGTGCATAGAAAATTCGCGGACGCGTTGCTGGAGAAGAAAGCGGATGGGGCGCCGGTCATGTCCTGTGTCACCTGCCATGGCCCGGCCCATCCCAAACTGTCAGACAAAAAGAACACGCAGACGAACGCCTCATGAACGTTGTCAGCGCACTGGTCGAGAAAATACAAAGACCACAGACGCACCGAAGGGTGCTGTTTGTCGCAGAAGCTCTGATTGTCCTGGCTGCCCTCCTCGCGCTCTTGGCAGTCCAGGACCTCAACCCGCTGACCCTCACGCTCTTTTTGCTGGTGGGATTGGGGTGTATCGTTGGCGGGGTGCTTGCCTACCTGCTTGCGGTCATCGCTGATGTGCTGAAGCATCATGGGGTTTCTCATGTGCGCTTTGCCCCAGGGGAAGTTATCTTTCGCCAGGGAGACCCTGGCGATTTTGTCTACAACATTGTTGACGGTCAGGTCGAGGTGCTGAGAAAAGAATCAGCAGGGGAGGAGCGGGTGCTCAACCGGCTCGGTCCAGGCGAGTATTTGGGCGAGATGGCGCTGATCAGCAATGCCCCTCGCACAGCAACCGCGCGAGCCGTGACCCCAGTGGAAGCGGTAGCGCTGGCGCGGGCAGATTTTACCGCGATCTATACCTATTTGCCGGATGTCCACCGGAATGTCGAAAAACTGATACAACAACGCCGCGCTGCGGATGCTGTACGAAGGTGAGGTCTGTCGTGAAAAAGCGTCCGATAAGAGATCTGTATTATGCTATCGTGTTGAGTGTGGGTCTGTCATTTGCTGCCAATCAGGCCACAGCCCAGGGAAATGCCGAGGCCGGTGCGACAGTCTACAAAGAGCAAAATTGTGCAGAATGTCATGGGGATACAGGCAAAGGAGATGGCTATATTTTGCCCATGTTAAAAGTCAAAGTCCCCATGCATGACTGGACTGATAAGGCGGCTCTGGCTGGGATGACCGACGAATACTTTGCCGAGATTATTGTCAAGGGTGGTGAACCCCTCGGCAAATCAGAGGTGATGCTCAAATATGGCGACAAGCTTAACGAGCAACAGGTCCAGGACCTCGTCGCCTTTATGCGCTCTCTCGCTCGTTAGGAGAACGTCTGCTGTCTCACGATAACTCTGCAAGCAGCGCCTTGGCCTCTTGCAGATCTGCCGTAGCAAACCCTTCGGTGAACCAGCCGTAGATCTCTGCCAACAGCTGGCGAGCTTCTGCCTTCTTCCCCTGTTGTTGCCACAAACGACTCAAGCTCATCGTTGCTCGCAGCTCCCACGACTTGGCACTCTGACTACGAGCAATGTCGATGGCCTTTTGGAAGCACGCCTCTGGAGAAGAAACGGGGAATCGTGCAGACGAAGACAGAACCGGAGAACCGGAGAACCGGAGAACCGGAGAAGAGGACATGCTTTCTTTTCTGCTGTTCTCCGATTCTCCCTGTCTTCGATTCTCCGATTCTTCTGCGGCAGTCTCCGTTTCTCCGTTTCGGAGCGATAGCTCCCCAGCAAGCCGATACAGCTCTGCCTCGTAAAAGCGTTTTCCGCTTTTGCGCGCGGCCCCCATTGCTTCAGCCAAGACGCTCAATCCTTCTTCTGCCTGTCCCGCCTTTCCATAGGCATCAGCGAGCAACGCCAGCAGATGGGGCCGGAACAGCTCTGCCCCTGTGGCTTGCCAGGCCGTTAAGCCCTGGCGCATGTGCGTAATCCCTCTCGCTTGTTGTCCTTGCATGGTCATCGCCCAGCCCTTGAGAATTGTTCCCATAGCCAGGTAGAAAGGAAATCCTTGCTCGGTACAGAGTGCAATCGTGGCCTCTGCCCATTCCTGGGTTTCCTGCTCCTTCCGGCGGAGCTGAGAGACGAGGGCTGCAAAGGCCAGAGCCAGTGCTTGGCTGAAGGGATGAGTCAGTTCATGAGCCAGGACAAGAGCCTCTCGGCTCTTTTGCAGCGCTTGCTCAGGATAGCCCAAAAACCACAAAATCCGGACCATATAGCACAAGCAAAAGACACCAGGATCCTGCCCATAGCGAAAAGCGAGGAATCGATGTTGCTGGAGGTCGTAGAGAGCAATGCCCTGTTCCAAGTGGTTTTGGGCAAGGGCTAACTCGCCAAGATGAAACAGGGTGGTCCCCAAAATGTAGTGGGCTTGCACAAGCAGAGCTGAATCTTGTTCACGTTGGGCAAGGCTGAGAAGCTGCTCTCCTAGCTCACGCGCCGTCTGAAAGTTTCCTCGGATGAGATAAAATGTGGACAGGCCCAATAAGGCCGGGAAGAGTTCGGGGGTCTCGCCTAACTGCTGGCAGAGCTGACGCGCTTGGGTATAAACACGCTCGACTTCGGGATCTGCGTAGCCCTTTGTCGCCATGAACGCTGGACCCAGAGTGAGGTGCAAGGTGAGTTCTTGTTGGGAGCGTGCTGGTGTGTCTGGGAGAGTTGTGAGTAACTCCAGTCCTTTCGTGAGATGGCTGATGGCTTCCACGTTGGCCGAGTGTGCGATGGCTTTCTGCCCTGCCTGCTGCCAGTACACAAGAGCCTGTTCCTTGAGACCTGCCTCTGTATAATGGTGGGCTACCAGTTCAGGATGGGTCTCGCGAGTCTCGGGAAATTGTTCCTCCAACACTTGGGCAATGCGTTGATGGTATTGCTGCTTTTTGCTTTTGAGCAGTGACTGATACGCCGTTTCCTGGATCATGGCATGCCGAAAAAGGTATTTAGCCTGCGGCGGGAGTCCGCGCTGATAGAGCAACTCAGCCTCTACTAACCGCGCAAGTTCTTGCTGGAGCATCGCTTCATCCAGAGGAGAAACCGACTGGAGCAATTCATAAGAAAACTCTCGGCCCAGGACTGCCGCTAACTGGGCCACCTCTCTGACCGTTGCCAACCGGTCCAACCTGGCCATCAGTGAGTCATGCAGGGTGGAAGGGATGGCGAGCGGGGGAAGCGGGCCGGTCAGTTCATAGTACCCTTCTCTCTCTTGTAAGAGTCCTGACTCCAATACCATCTTGGTCAGCTCTTCCACAAACAATGGTACCCCGTCAGTTTTCGTTACCACTTGTTGGACGACTTCAGCTGGCAGGGCTTTCCCTCCCACCACCTGTGTCACTATGGCTTCTACCTGTTTCCGGGCTAAGCGGCTGAGAGCAACGGAGGTCACGTGTGAGCGTGTAGTCCAGGGAGGGACAAAATCAGGGCGAAAAGTGAGCAACGTGAGCGTATGAGCCGTTGGTGTCTGGTCGATAATGAGACTCAACAACTCCAGGGTAGAAGGATCAGCCCATTGCAAGTCTTCCCACGCGGAAAATGTCGCGTGCCGCTCTGTCTCTTCCAAAAGCCACGCGACCAGCGCTTCCAAGATTTTTTGCTTTTGCCGTTGGGGTGTTAAAGCAGGGAATGAAAAGCGAGCGGTAGGGAGTGAGAGCAACGAGGCAAAAAGCGGGACCGTATCTGTCAGAGTAAAGCGGTAGTGTGACAATGTTTCTTCCAACTTCTTGAGTTTTTCTTCAGGGGTATCCTCCCGACGAAACTGTAACAATCGTTGTAGGTGCACAATCACCGGGTACAGGGCACTGTTTTGGTGATAGGGGGAGCAGCGATACTCGATCCGTGTGTCGCCTCCTCTCAGCACGCGCTCTTTGATCTCTTGCAACAGGCGGGATTTGCCAATGCCAGCCTCTCCGCTCAACATCACGACCTGTCCTTCTCCCGTTTTCGCCTGCTCCCAGCGCTGCAACAGCATCTCGGTTTCTCCCTCCCGCCCGACCAGAGGGGATAAGCCGGTACGGATCGCCACCTCAAAACGGCTGTGGGCGTCACTCTCTCTCAAGACGTGGTACAGGGGGAGAGAATTCGCAACTCCCTTCAACGTGTGAGGGCCAAGATCACGGCACTCGAATAACCCGTGTACCAACCGATAAGTCGCAGCGCTGATCACGACAGTGTCAGGTTCGGCGCTTCCTTGCACGCGGGCGGCGATATTAGGTGTGTCGCCTAGAGCCAACTGTTCTCGTCTGCCGCCTGTTCCGATCTCTCCTACCACCACTAAGCCGGTATGGATGCCGATACGGACCTGCAAAGGGATGGATAACTGAGTGGTCAGCACGGGTGATTCGCGCAGTGCTGCGATAATGCTCAGCCCGGTCCGCACAGCCCGGGCAGCATCGTCTTCATGGGCGAGCGGATAGCCGAAATAGACCAACAGTCCATCACCGAGATATTGCGCGATATAACCGTCAAAGCGACCTATCACCGTGGCACAGGTTGCCTGATAGGCACGCACCACCTCTCGTAGCTCTTCGGGATCAAGGCGTTCAGAGAGCATCGTCGAGCCCACGAGGTCACAAAACATGACGGTGAGCTGGCGCCGCTCAGCTTCGGGTATGGAAGGGTGTGGAGTCTGCAGGGTGAGAGTGGGAGTCTGGGAGGCTCGAGGTGGCACGATAAGGAGCGTTGCGCATTCATTACAGAATTTTGCGCCGGGTCGATTCTCCGTGCCGCACGACGAGCAATGCAGTGGTAATGGCGTGGCGCACTCATTACAAAACTTTGCTCCCTCGCGATTGTCACTCCCACACTGTAGGCAACGCATTGCCCTGGCCTCCTGAATGAGTTTCGCAATTCCTCTACCATGGGAGAGCAAGAAAGAATAGAGAAGTATGGTCGCTTTCCTGGTATACTGGAGATCGTCCCAGCTCATTTGCGATAAGGTTGACAGGCAATTCGCAAGAGTGTCAGACTTGGCTGCCCAGAAAGGAGGGGTATCATGCCAAACACAGTCCAACCGCGCGCGCTTCGGGGACCAATGGAAGAGGACGATCCGGTCGAGCTGCTTTTTGCTCGTGGTCTCACCGATGGCTTACCGGTCGTGCCACCAACGGGAGAACGAGTCCAGCGTATGCTCGCTGCTGTTGATCGCGATCCCCAAGAGTTACTGGGGACTCTTGGTCCGAACTATGGACGAGCGACGGTTGAGAAAGTCGCTATCAATGCGGTCATGGCCGGCTGTCACCCCTCCTACTTTCCTGTTGTGATAGCGAGTGTTGAAGCGCTCTGTGAGGAAAAATTTAATGCCCACGCGATCAACGTCACCACCTCCTCGGCGACGCCGTTAGTGATTGTCAATGGCCCGATCCGCCAGGAGATCGGCATCAACCATGGTCACAACGCTTTGGGGCACGGGTTTCGCGCCAATGCCACGATTGGCCGGACTTTGCGCTTGCTCATCTTGCATATTGGCGGCGCCAAGCCGCAAGAGATCTGCAAAGCGACCCTGGGCCATCCCGCACAGTTCTCTTTCTGTGTAGGTGAGAATGAAGAAGAAAGCCCCTGGGAGCCG
>CAZCWX010000375.1:0-5800 GCA_964502465.1 uncultured Enterobacteriaceae bacterium
CCATGCTTGGCAGCCACATAGGCCGGGAGGCCTTGAAAGCCGACCAAGCCAGCGACAGATGCCGTATTAACAATCGCCCCACTGCCCTGTTTGAGCATGTGCGGGATCTCATACTTCATGCACAGCCACACTCCTTTGAGATCAATGTCCACAACCCGATGCCAATTTTCTTCTGTGCAGTCTGCAGTCGGGGCGATTTCCCCTTCAATCCCCGCGTTATTGAACGCGCAGTCCAGCTTGCCATAGGTTTCGACTGCTTTCTTGACTAACGCTTCGACCTCGGCAGCTTTCGCCACATCGGCTTTGACAAAGGTTGCTTCTCCGCCAGCAGCTTTGATGAGGCGCACCGTTTCTTCCCCACCTGCAACAACGACATCAGCAATAACCACCTTTGCGCCTTCTCTGGCAAACGCCAATGCTGTAGCGCGCCCAATGCCTGATCCTCCGCCAGTGACCAGCGCAATCTTGCCATCGACACGTCCTGCCATTTTTTCCTCCTTCGTTTTTGCCGAGAACCGACCTCTGAGAGCTGCGGGCTAGGTCAGCATAATCTTCTGCTGGACGAATGTCACCCCTTCGTCTGGATCAAGCGTCACCAGTACCACACTGCCGCCGTCATTGACACCAAGATGGAGTGGCGCTGGGGTTCCTGGATAGCACGCTTTGGTCGCTCCCTGACTGGTGTCGGAGAACACGTGCACATGGCCCAACGCGAGAAAATCGAGACCGGACTGGGCAATTTCTTCAGGGATAATCAGCGAAGAGCGCTGCATCTCGTCTTCATCGACAAAATAGCCATGGGCCATGCCAATATGCCAGTAGTTACGGTATCGAGGCAGGACGTCGGCAACGGGGCGAAATTTGTGGTCATGTTCAACCATGCCCTTCCCCCACACCGTCGCATCCAAGTGAGGAAATTCTATGGTTGAACCTTCCTCTTTGGTGAGGGTATACACGTGCGATCCAACGGCAGTGAAGTCTACTTTCTTGTAGATCGAGCGGTGATCGTAGCAATCGTGATTGCCAGGGATGAGCACCACCGGACAGGCTACTCGGGATAATTCCTGATGCACAAACTCGATCCCTGATTCAGGAACCCGGTTCGAGTCAAACAGATCCCCAGCAATCAGAAAGAGATCGGTGTCTTCCTCGATTACTCGATCGACAACTTTGTGGAACGCCTGTTGAATCCGCGAGCGGTAGGCCTTTCCCTCCTCACTTCTCCCGAACGTATCACTTTCCAGGTGCACATCCGAAGTGTGAATAATCTTGATCCGTCTTCGAGACATAGGTGTTTCCTTATATCTGGCTCTCGACCTGAGGGGCTAGACCCCAGACCCTCTCCTCGGCAGCATCACCGTAGCGTTTCCCGGTGTCAAGCGGCTGCCATGTTCATTTTCCACCCAGATGTCGCATTCGACATAGCCGTTGCCATCTTCGATCCACTTGCGCGTCACCGTCCCTTTACAACTCAGCGGTTCGTTCACATAGGCAATATCCCGGTTCGCATAAGAGAGTTTCTTCAGGGTTCCCATCTCACCAATCCAGCGGGTCATGAGTTGCGAGAGAAACGCGCCACGCAAGGGACCATGAACGACAATGTCACGATAGCCCTCAGTCAACGTATACTCTTTGTCGTAGTGAATGCGTTGCGGGTTCCAGGTTACCGCACTATACAAGAACAACAGCGTGTTTGATGGATTCTTTTGGAGCGGCGGCACGGCCATGCCGACTTCGACATCTTCAAAATAGACTTGCCCTTCTGCCATAACTCGCTCCTAACGTAGAATCGACGCCCCTTTTTCGATCAGGACGACTTCGCCTCGTTGGTTTGTATAGATGGTTTCGCGCACGACAAAAATTAAGGAGCCGGTTCGTCCTTCCTTCTGATAAATGTCAGTGATCTTGCTCCGTCCAGTGAGCGTGTCGCCGACACAGATAGGAACAAAGAACTCAATCTCTGTCCCTCCATCCATTAAGCGCGGCAAGGGAGTCGGAGGGATGGGAAATTTCCCTTCGTACGGCAGGCCGTCAGGACGCAGCTTTTCTTCAGGGACCGGGTCGGTCAACGGAGCCATGTAAAACAGCGGAGGAGCGATGAGGCCCCCATGGCGGCTCTGTTTTGCGTATGCTTCGTCGAGGTACAGGGGATTCAGGTCATCTGTTGCGACGGCAAATCGCCTGACGTCGCGTGGTGAGACCTCGATGGTCCACGGTAACGTTTCGCGTCCGATCCAGGATTTGATTTCATCGGTAACGAGTGATTCTTGCGCCACGGCCATACTCCACAGTCTTAATATAGACTTTGAGAGTCAACTTTCCATAGCAGCCCAGCCGTCGAGAGTCTAGACGTTAGATGTCATACTAACCGACGAGAAATTTTCCCCGTACGCGGTACCGCGGAGTGAAATCATCAAGGTGTTCAAGAAGGTACCAGCCGATCACCTCGACGTTGTTACGTTGTTAATGGTATTCGCACTCTTCTAGATCATTCATACCAGTCGAGAAAACTCTCAAACAAGTCAAAACAAGTCTCTGTAAGTCCCACATAAGCCGAGGACAGGTTCGCTGCGACCCCGGACCGCCATAGACTTCCAGGACTCGCTCAGAGGCTGTCTGAAAAGTCAGGGTATCGCGTCACTGCGAGCGAAGCGAAGCAATCTTTGCTGGCAAAAGAGATTGCTTCGTCGCCTGCAGCTCCTCACAATGACGGATCCCGTCCACTAAGACCAGTGCTTAGGAGCCGAGCAGAAATAAGTTGATCGTTCTCATATTGTGGTGCAGGCGTCCCGCCTGCATTGTGAAGGGCAGGCCAGAGGCCCGCACCACAAGAATTGACCCAGTTATTCTTTTGCCCAGGTCCTTAGGACCTACTTTAGACCTGCCTTGACCTGTCCGAGACTTGCCTGGGACTGATCGTGCTCATCCCACCCTTGAGGCATGCAGGGGTGACCGCTACAGTCCCGGCATGACTGAGTTTGCTCATACGTTCCTTCTGGTTTTCGGTCAACTTGCTGTTGGCGGCGTCATTGCGCTCAGCGTCCCAGGGTTTCACGAAATTGAACGCGGATTTTTCAAGTCTACCGCTTGCGTCTACCTTGGGTGCGGCCTCGCGATGCTCTTAGGCAAAATGTATCTGGTTTTCTTCGCACGACCAGAGGGGCTCTGGAGTTTACGGGGTGCAGAAGTCGCAGCGTGGCTGGTCTTCTGCGCGTGTTGCGGTCTGTATACCTACACCCTGTGGGGAGATCCGTTTGTGCTGCGCGCACGAGCGTATCTGTTGACCCTACTCTCAGGCATTCTCGCATTAACTATCAGCGCGAGCACCTATCGCCTGACCCCTTTCTTTTCGCTTGAAACCCTCCTGTATCCTCTGAGCTTTCTCACGTCGGCTCTCATGCTTGGCGCAGTGGCGACCGGGATGTCGCTCGGGCACTGGTATCTGATTGAATTGGGACTTTCACTAGACCCTTTCAAAAGAGTTTTTCATTTTTACGCCGGCACCCTGATCGCACACCTGAGCGTGCTCGTCATCGGCACAGGCTTGCTGGTGATCGCCGGAAGAGAGGAAACGGTTGCTGGTCTGAGGAGCCTCTGGGGCAATCATCAGGCGCTGCTCTGGCTCCGTCTTGGGCTCGGGCCGCTTGCCTCACTGCCTCTGGCATACATGATCTGGCGAACCCTGCAGATCCCGCAAACGATGGCAGCAACCGGGCTGTTCTATATCGCCATCCTGGCAGCAGTAGTGGGGGAGTTTCTGGGGCGATTTATTCTCTTTCGCACTGCGTTGCCGTTATAATGAGTGCATAAAACGTAAGACGTGATGCGTAATGCGTAACAGGCATTAGGAAGTTGCTCCAAGGTCGATCGTAATCTCTTCTTGCCCTCGAGTATAGCCATTACGAGCTTCTCGTTATGATGAAAAAGAGCAAACGTACCTCTGCTATCCCTCCGCTACGCAAAGGCGCGAGCGATGAAGAGATCATCCGGTGGACTACCACGCACGATGTCTTTGACCGGCTGAAGGCCGGAGTCTCCGAAATCGTCGCAGACCGCAGCGATTTCGACCAACTGCTGCAAGAGGCAATAGTACAAGGGAATACCGCACAACTCAACATGCGGATTCCCCGCCAGCGATGAAAGCCGTCTTGAGCCGACTGGCGCGCCAGCGGACGACGGACGCCACGACTCTGGCGCGCATCTGGCTGGCAGAACGGCTGCGGCAAGAGATCAAGACGCTGTGATCCTTTCGTCGTGGGTTGCGACCTACCCGATTACATCTTGCTATCACACCGTCGGTTTAATGTTCTGGTTATGGCGAAACAGATTCGTCGGATCATATGTGTTCTTCAGCGCGACCAGCCGCTCGTAGTTCGGTCCATAGGCCGCCTTGATCCGATCTGCCCCTTCCTCGGCTTCTATGCCCATTTGGTTGACATAGGGCCGTCCCGTCGTGAACGGGTGCCTTCACGTCTTCGGGACTGCTGCCTTCCGGACGCGCCACGCCGTCGGCTTTCCCTCTCGGCTTCAGCAAGAGGTTATCCCACTGGACCACAACTCTACTCATTTCGGGGCTCGATCCCGCGGCCCGCACCCTCGCTACACTCAGCTCCGTACCTCCCTTCACAGGGACGCACGCGGGTTCGCTCCTGACTTGGTGCCACCCTTTAGTCAGGTCGGACTTATCCCGATCTCCTCGGCACTCACCGACTGGGTAACACTGACCAATTTCATGGACCCATCTTCATGTCTCCATTCCCAAGGTCTCGGAGTTACTGCTGTGTGCCGCCGGCCGGTCTCCGACCGAGATTGCCGCCGTGCTGTGCTGTTCGCGCTCCAGTGGCTACCGCGTGGTGAAGGCGTACCGCCAAGGGCCCTGGGCGGTGGGTCTGGAGGGCGCGGGGGCCGAGCGAGAGCAGGCGCGGTTAAGGGTGCTGGGACCAGCCCTGAAGCGGTCGGGGGTGGCGATCCTGCACGCCGTGCCGCGCGCCTGTGGGTGGTGTCGGACCCGGTGGAGCTGTGCGACGGTCGCGCTGGAGCTACCGGCCCGAGGAGGGCTTGCGGTGTCGGCGGAAACCGTACGCCGTTGGTTGCATGAGGTGGGCTGGGAGTGGAAGCGAGTCAAGCTCATCGCCAAGGACGATGATCCCCAACGGGGAGAGAAGCGGGCGCGTATGCGGATGGCGTTCGAGCAAGTCGGAGCAGGGCTGGCGCTCTTCTTCGCTGACGAGTTGGACCTCAGGTTGTTGCCGAAAGGGGGGTATCAGTGGCTGCCCAAAGGCGCCCAAGTGGAGGGCCTGACCCCCGGCACCAACGAGAAGCGTTATCTGGCCGGGGCGCTGAATATCCAGACCGGCGCCATTCCGCACTGCGGGTGGCCTCGCAAGACCACGGGGTTGTTCTTGGACCTGCTCGACACGCGGGATCGAGCATCCCCGGCTACGGCATACCCGCGCCTCACGGTCGTCGCTGACAACGCCAAGATTCATCACGCCCTCGAGGGCGAAAAGTGGCTCGCCACCCCTCCCCACGTCGACCTGCTCTTGCTGCCCACCTACTGCCCGAGAGCGAATCCGATTGAGCGGGCCTTTGGGGATGTCCCTGATAAGGGTACTCGTAACCATACGCGCAAGCGGATGTGGCATCTGGTGCAAGACGTCAAGCCGCATCTGCAGGACAATGGCCCGTGGCCGTATGCCCTCTCGGAGATCTACTACACCCCGAAGGTGACGGCGACAGTTCAGGCGCTCCACGCGAGGCAATCTGCACTCGAAGAGATCTCACAACTTGCCGCGTGAGT